>JBKPMM010000098.1:0-4438 GCA_046732155.1 Chloroflexota bacterium
GATACGTCGGCGCGGTCGGTTCGCGCAAGACACAATCGGATCGGCGCCAACGATTGCGTGAGGCTGGCGTCAGTGACAAAGCGCTCGCCGAGCTGAGAGGTCCCGTCGGGCTCGATCTCGGTGGGCGTCAACCCGCGGAGACCGCCCTCGCGATCCTCGCCGAGATCATCGCGGAGCGGTATGGGGGCACCGGCCGGCCCATGCGCGAGCAGGCGGCCCTGACGGAGGGCTCCACGCGGGTAGCCATCGAGGGCACGCCGGTCACCGCGGGCTGACGTGGCGGTTCGAGGGAGAGGGAGGACATGAAGGGCGATCGGGTCGAGGTCGTGGTCGATACCGGCGGAGCCGTGCAGACGTTCGACATCGTCGCGAGTCGGGCGGGTCGCCGGATCGAGGTGACGACCGCGCGCGGCGTCGTCGAGGTGACCGAGGTGACGCGTGGCGGCACGCCGGTACGGACGGGCCGGTTCATGGCAAGCCGACTCATCGCACTGGTCGAACATCCGGCACGCGAGGGCGACACGACCGTGGACGTCGAGACCCGCCGGCGCATCGGGGCGAAGCCCGCCCGGAAGGGCCGCGCTGCCGAGCCCGTCCCGGGCTTGTTCGATGCCTCAGCGGCTGCTGACACGGAAGACAGCGCGTCCGACGAGTTCTAGCGGTACGGCGTTTCGCCTATCGCGTCGATTTGACGGATGCACGAGCATCGACGGATGGCACGCGCCCGGCCGGACGGGGCTCGCATCGCCGCCATCGTGCTCGCCGCTGGCGCCGGTTCGCGCTTCGGGGGCGGCAAGCTGCTGGCTCCGCTCGAGGGTCGTCCGATCCTCCAGCACGTCCTCGAACGCCTCGAGGCAGCCGACTTCGATGACGTCGTCGTGGTCGTCGGGGCCGACGCCGATGCGGTCGAGGACAAGATCGACGCTGGGACGGCCCGGCTGGTCGTGAACCCGACGCCCGATCAGGGGTTGTCGAGCTCGTTGAAGGTCGGGATCGATGCGTTGACGGACGATGTCGACGCCGCGCTGATCACGCTCGGCGACCAGCCGCTGCTGCCGCCGCGAGCCGTCCGGGCGTTGCTCGACGCCGAGGTCGTGCCTGGCCGGCCGATCGTCGTCCCGGTCTACGGCGATGGCGCCGGGAGGAATCCGGTCCTGGTACGACGCGATGCCTTCGCGCTGATCGACCAGACGAACGGGGATCGCGGTCTCGGGCCGCTCATAGACGCCCACCCCGAGCTCGTCCACGAGATCCCGATCCGGGTCGCGGGCGGGAACCCGGACGTCGACACGCGTGACGACCTCGTGGCGCTGCTCGAAAAGGCGTGGGCTGCGCGCGTGGTGGCGAACGCCGAGCAGGTCGAGCGCTTCCGGGAGGTGCCGGACGGATCCGACTTCTACGCGCCGGTCACCGGCCTCTTCCGTGCCGATCCGCGAAGGACCGACGAACCAGTGCTGGAGGCACTCCTGGAACTTGTCCAGGCTGGCGAGACGTGGCTGGACATCGGCGCGGGTGCCGGTCGCTACGCGTTGCCGATCGCGCTCGCGCTCGCTCCGTCCGGCGGCCGGGTCATCGCGGTCGACGCCTCACCTGGGATGCTCGACGCGCTCATGGAGCTCCAGGCCGAGCACGGCATCACCGACGTCGAGGTCGTCCAGACGCGCTGGCCGCCGCCGCGCGCCCTCGCACTCGACCGGTTCGCGACCGACGTCGCGCTGATCGCGCACGTCGGCTACGACATCGAGGCGATCGGCCCGTTCGTCCGCGCGATGGAATCGGTCGCGCGGCGGCTCTGCGTCGCGGTGCTCATGGAGCGTCAGCCGTCGTCCGTCGCTGATCCGTTCTGGCCGCGGGTCCACGGCGAGGAGCGTGTCTCGCTCCCTGCCTTGCCCGAGTTCATCGAGTGGCTCGAGGCACGCGGCCACGAGCCGAACGTCGAGCTCACGTCTCGTGAGCCGCGCCGCTTCGGTTCGCGGGACGAACTGGCCGGGTTCCTGCGTCGCCAGCTCTGGATCGAGCCCAGCGGTGAAAGCGAGCGCCGCTTCCAGGCCGCGCTCGACGAGCTCGTCATGAACGACGCCGACGGTGTCGGTCTCCGGACCCAGCTCCCGTTGGCGATCGGCGTCGTGACCTGGGATCCGAGGCGTTCCGCGTTGTGACCGAGGCGCTCGCACCCGACGGCAAACCGATGGTCGGCCCGTTCGATCGCGTCGGCTGGCGCGAGTGGCTGATCGCCAACCACGGGTCGTCGAAGGGCGTGTACCTGGTGTCGTGGCGCCGCGCGACCGGCCGGACGAGCGTTTCGTACGAGGAAGCCGTGGAGGAGGCGCTGTGCGTCGGGTGGGTGGACGCGACCGGTCGAACGCTCGACGAGGAGCGAGGCCTCCAATGGTTCGCGCCGCGGCGTCCGAAGAGCGCTTGGGCGCGATCGAACAAGGAACGCGTCGCCCGCCTGGAAGCTGCTCGCTTGATGTTGCCCGCTGGTCTGGCCGCGATCGAGGAGGCGAAACGGAACGGGATGTGGACCCTCCTCGACGACGTCGAGAACCTCGTCGTCCCCGACGACCTGGCCGCTGCCCTCGCCGCGGCTCCCCCAGCGCGCGGGAACTGGGATGCGTTCTCGCAGAGCGCCCGGCGAGCCATGCTCGAATGGGTGGTCCAGGCGCGTCGCCCCGAGACGCGCGAGAAGCGGATCACGGCGATCGCCGAAGGTGCCGCCCGTGGCGAGCGGCCATACCCGCCGCCCTCGGACTAGAAACCGTTGACGTGCCAACGACCCGGGTCGATACTCGAACCCTCCATCGCAGCATCACCGGACCGACGCGTCGGAGGAGCACGCGATCGGCGTCCGCGCCACCGTCATCGGACAGCTTTAGGCCTGTCCGCGCCGGACAAGGACAGGCCCCCACGCCCGCGTGAGCGGGAGGAGGCAGGCAGCGCGATGATTCCCGGTCAGTTCGATTACGTGCGTCCGGGCGACCTCGACCAAGTGCTCGCGATCCTCAAGGACCGCGAGGGCGAAGCCAAGATCCTGTCTGGCGGCTACAGCCTCATCCCACTGATCAAGCTGCGGCTCGCGCAACCGGGCGTCCTCGTCGATCTGCGCGACGTGACCGGACTCGACCAGATCGTCGAAACGGACGACTACCTCTCGATCGGCGCCAAGGCGACGCACCGGCAGATCCACGAGACGCCGATCATCCGCGACAAGTACCTCCTCCTCCATGACGTCACGGGCACGATCGGTGACCCGCAGGTCCGCAACTGGGGGACGATCGGCGGCTCTGTGGCGCACGCCGACCCTGCATCCGACTGGCCGGCGGTGCTGTTGGCTGGTAACGCGTCGATCGTCTGCCGCGGACTGTCCGGCGACCCGCACCGGCTGCGGGTCGGTGACAACCCAGCGGCGGGCGGCCATGACGTTCGCGAGCGCGTGCTCGCGGCTCGCGGCTTCTTCCTCGACGCGTTCGCGACCGCGATCGAACCGCTCGAGGTCCTGACCGAGATCCGTTTCCCGCGGCGGCCACGTGGTCAGGGCGGCGGGTGGCAGAAGCTCGAACGGAAGGTCGGCGACTTCGCCACGGTCGGCGTCGCTGCGGTGATACGTCTCGGCGCCGACGGGCGGATCGAAGGCTCCGGGATCGGGGTCACCGGGGTGTCCGACGCGCCGTTCGCGGCAACCGACGCCGAGGCCGTCCTGGACGGGAACGAACCGTCCAAGGATCTGTTCCGACAGGCTGGTGCCGCTGCCGCGGCGCAGAGCCGGCCTGCCGCCGACGTTCGCGGACCCATCGACTACAAGCGCGCGATGGTCGCCGAGATGACCATGCGGGCGCTGGACACGGCGCTCGAGCGCGCCCGCGCGAACGCGTAGGAGACGACGATGACGACCCAACACATCAGCGTCGAGGTCAATGGGACCGCGCATGAGGCGGATGTCGAACCGCGGCTCCTGCTCGTCCACTTCCTGCGCGACACGCTCGGTCTGACCGGCACGCATGTCGGCTGCGACACGAGCAACTGCGGCGCGTGCACCGTCCACGTCGATGGCGCGAGCGCGAAGTCGTGCACGATGCTGGCCGTCCAGGCCGACGGCCGATCCGTGAAGACCATCGAGGGCATGGCGGACGGGGCGAACCTCCACCCGCTCCAGCAGGCGTTCTGGGATCAGCACGGCCTGCAATGTGGCTTCTGCACGCCGGGGATGATCATGCAGGCCGCGTGGCTCCTGGACGAGAACCCGGATCCCAGCGAGGAGGAGATCCGCTGGGGGATCAGCGGCAACCTCTGTCGCTGCACCGGCTACGTGAACATCGTGAAGGCCATCCAGCAGGCGGCCGGCGAGCTGAGCGCCGCCGACTCGGCGCCCGTGGTGGCCGCCGAGACCACCGAAGGCCAGGCCGTCACGGCCGAACCGGCCGCGGCCGGCTGAGCGGGA
>JBKPMM010000099.1:0-22313 GCA_046732155.1 Chloroflexota bacterium
TCCCAGGACCATCGTTCTCCCTAACGCTCGGCCGCTCGCGTTCGTTTGTACAGGCAAGACCCCCGATATACAGGAGGACTCCTTGCCCATGAAACGCTTCCGAAGCGTCGCGATCGCAGTCACCGCTCTTGCTCTCTCCGCGGGTGCCGTATTCGCCTTCACCGACGTTCCCCAGCAGGCGGTCGACGCCCTCGCTGCGGCGTCCGGACTCGCCGGTCGCCAACTGCCTGCGCACCCAGCGACGCTCCCCGAGGCGGCTGATGATCACGCCAGCGGCGTTGACACGCTGGACGTAGCGGCCGATCTGCCAGATGCGGCTAGCCACGGCTCTGACGTGTCTGCTGTCGCGACGGCCGATGACCCGACGCCGGACACGAACAAGGGCGCGGACGTCTCAGCCGCAGCGAAGGACAACGCGGGCCAGACGAAGGCTGCCGAACATCGACCCGCGGCCGTGCCGCCCGTCGACACGGGCGCGCCCGAAGGCGCTGGCAAGCCCGATGGCGCTGGTATGCCCGCCGATCCGGGACAGCCGGCGGATCCCGGCGCTCCCGATGGAGCTGGCAAGCCTGACGGCGTTCCGCCGCAGCACTGACTCTCCTCATCGAAGGCGTCTTGCTGGACGCCTAGCCACTCAGCGACCGCCGCCCGCATCGCCTCGACCGCGGAGCGGCGGTCGTTCGCGTTCATCGACAGCCGGTCGCATCCGAAGACGTACCGGCCTGAAGCGGAGGCCCCGATCGCGCTCGACCTAAGCCGCTTTCGGCGTCGCCTCTCGACGGGTTCTTAGATCTGCGCGGCTCGCCGGGCGCCGAGCTGTCAACGACGGATCTCCGGCGCGTCGATCTCGCCGAACTGATACGCGCCCTCCGACCGGTCCGTCCCGACGTCTGATGAACGCTCGGACCCATTCCACGTCTCGGCTGTCTCTCGCCATCGTCGCCATCCTTCGACCGGCACGGACCTTCGGTTCGCTCACACTCAACCTACGCGCCGCAGACCGCTCGTTCATCGGCCATCGGACCTGAAGCGGGCGGTCCTAATGAACGGTGGCGCCCGACTGTCTCGAGGCGCGCGTGCGACCGGCGGTAGCGAGCGACCTGCGGCGTGCGACCTGCTGCGGGGCTGCCAGATCGACCGCCGCGACGATCACCACCGCCAGTGTTGACGGCGATCCCAGTCCACAGGCATGTCGTCGTGGAGTACCCCGTCGCCGACTATCCGATCCGGTAGGGCCGCATCATCTCGTTGTCCTCGTGCTCGACGATGTGGCAGTGCCAGACATAAAGACCGGCCTTGTCGAACAGAGCTTTCACCCGGGTGATCTCGCCTGGATAGGCGATCACCGTGTCCTTGAGTCCGGCCTCCGATGGCTCGGGACCTCTGGGCGCTCCCGCCAGCGCTTGGCGATCGAGCACCTCGAACTGCGTCTCATGGATGTGGATGGGATGGGCATCGACCGTGAAGTTATGGATCTCCCAGACCTCGACCGCCCCGAACTCGACGTGCTCGGTGATCGGCGCCTCCCAGCCCAGTGGATCGCCGCTGCCGTCAGCGCGGACCGTACCTAACATCGCGGCGACGGGACCATCGAATCCCGGGAAAACCGATGCGAGCTCGTTGAGCGAGACCCGGCGTGTCCGAGTCGTGGCGCCCGGCTTGGCTGGCGCTGGCAGGGTCGCGGGAACGACGCTCGTGTCTGTACCGACCAGCGGAACGACCCGGAAACGCATGACCTGACCGGTCGTCTCCGGGTCGGCCCCATCGAAGTCTTCGTCGGGCTCTCCACCACCGAATGGCTCGTCCGGGCCTTCGTTGATCAGGTACAGCTGCGTGCCCGGCGTCAGCCCGCTGAAATCGACGACGACATCCGCACGCTCTGCGGGCGCCATGAGCAAGCGGTCGAGCTCGACGGGGGCTGGCAGGAATCCACCTTCCGCCCCGATCTGCCGGAAGGGAAGGGCGGTCGTCGCCGGGCGTGCAGCTGGATCGCCGCCGACGAGCTTCAGGATCAGGAATCGAGCGTTGCAGCCGTTAAGCAGCCGGAAGCGATACCTGCGTGGCTCGACGTCCAGACTCGGCCACGTTCGTCCGTTCACGACCATCGTGTTACCGAAGAACTCCGGGTTCCAGATCGGCGATACGTCGTTCTCGGGGACGTACGGCCCACCGAAGTCGTCAAAGAATGCTCGGCTATCGGGGTAGAACAGACGTCCGCCGGGCGTGAAGGAGCGATCCTGGATCGCCAAGGGGATCTCGTAGTAGCGGGTACCCGGGGCGTCGCCGAGGGCGGGAGCGGGTCCGGGCAGGACTCCAGGCTCCGGGTCGTTCGCCCCTCCTCGAAGGAGGTAAAAGCCGGCCGGGCCTGCGTAGACGTTGAGCCGCGTCATCCCCAGGGTGTGGTCGTGATACCAGAGCGTGGTCGCCGGCTGGTCGTTCGCGTACTGGAAGACCGCATCGCCCGGCATCCAGGCGGTGCCATGGCGGCTTTGGAACTTGGCGCGGAACGCTTGGTAGTGGCTGCCGAAGCGGGCGTAGTCGCGAGGGATGTTACGAGCCCGAGGGAGGTACCAGGCTTCGGCAAATCCGTCGCTCTCGTCACTCGTGTGGCCCCCGTGGAGGTGGGTGACGATCGGTACCGGACCGCGGTACGGGCCCGGTGTCGAACGGAACGAGGGCTTGCTGTCGCGGCCCCGCGTGCCGCCCGGCGGGTTCGCCCAGTGGAGCGTCGGGTCCACGGCAAACAGGTGCGGCAGGAAGTCGCCTCGTTCATCGAGGAGGTCGTTGATCCACCTCGTTCGAACGGGCGTGTCCACCGTGGCTTCGATCGTGAAAGCCGGGTAGTTGAATGTCCCGGGGTGGTTGATCGAACCGTACCCCCAGACGGTCGAGCGCGGCAGACCCGTCGGAAGGATCTGCTGGCGGAACTGCCGGACGGCGATCTCGTAGTAGCGAACCGTGTCGCCCGCTTCCGAAAGATTCCTGGTGACCGGCATCGCCGGCGGGATGACGAGCGGCGTCACGAACTTCGGGATCGCGGTGGGGTCGAGGATGGCACCGGACGCGGCGACGGTCGACGACCATCGCACAGGTACCGGCAGCCCGGCAGCCACTCCGGCAAGTGCACCGGCCTTGAGGACCTGACGCCGAGTCAACACGGATATCCACTCCTCCCCCGGACTGGCGTACGTGCTGCCCCGGTGACGGCGGGGCAAGGCCGGACCGCAGCCGCTCCGCGGGCAGATGGCCTACAAGAAAGGCTAACCCATCAGCGTCAGGCGGCCTCCACCGTTGGACGAGCAGGTTGAGACAGTACTCCGCGCGCGAGAGCTTCGAGACGGGCCGGAAGTCGTCAACATTGCGAGCCGGACGGCACCCGGAGCGAAGGGCGTCCGTTACCGTCAGTCTGCCGCCGGCAGCGGGTCCAGAACCCTGTCACCGTCAGCGACGCGCATGAAATAGCCCCTCGCGATCGTCAGGGGCCATCGCACTCAGTTCTGCACCCTGTTTGCACCCAGTTCACGCTCACGTCGCGACGTCTTCGTTCGGCCGAGAGCGGCGTCGCTGCAGATCGTCGGGCCAGTAATTCCGAGTCACTTGGGCGTGATGTGGTACAGACCTCCGTTCTCGCTGCCGTCGCTGCCTACCGCCCAGAAGGTGCCATCCGGCGCGGCCGAGACGGCGTTGATGTGTGTGCCTGCGAGGTACTTGGTCGAGGATTCCGTGGCGGGGTCAAAGCACGTGACGCCGGAGGCTTCCGAGTTGTCCGGTTCGCCGGGGAAACAGAAGAACTTCGGGGCGAATTGCGATGTGCCGGACTGTCCGAGCGCCCACACGAGCCCACCTGGAGGGTTGGCATCGTTGTCGCTTTCACGGTACGACGAGTTCAGCCAAACGGTGCCGTCAGGCGCGACGAAGATTCCGTCCATGTCGTAGCGGTACGTGGGGTGTCGCTTGTCGAGGTCGTGGCCTGCACCATCGCTCTTGATGCGCACGACGCCCGGTTCGACGTCCTCCGTGACGAGGTTGAGCGTGGCCTTCTTGTCCTGGGCGCAGCCCGCGGCGGCTCCAGCGACCAACAGCGCAACGAGGACAGGGATCGCCAGCAGGCGTTTCGCCATCGGGCTCCCGTTCCGCGGCTCGGTCGTCACCGACACCGCGTGGTCCTCCGCGGCAGCGGGGTTGGATCCTTTATCGGTGGCCATCCTTACTTCCCTCCACTACACGCCAGACACCTGTATGGCGTGGACGGCGCATTCCCTGTTTCAATCTCGCTGCAGCCTCAGTGGCGGAGCCAAGGACTGACACGTGCCGAGCTCGTGTGCGTGCTGGGCCGCTGTCCAGGTGACCTCGGGTCGTGATCTCGTCGCTTTTGAAAAGCGGTCGGGCAGCCCCCGTTCTCGCGCCTGTGGAGGCGCTTTGCTAGGCCGCTAGGTTCCAGGTCATTCGCCGCTCTACACGGCGGCTCCCAAGCCCACACCGCCCGAGATCACGTGTTCCCAGCCGGGTCGAACAACGCGGCTGCGGCTTTGCCGCCGCCTTCGGCTTCACCGACTACGAGGACCCTGCCGTCGAGCAGCCGGATCGCGATGCCAGCCGACAGCGGCCAGTAGGTCGGTGCACGACCTGGCCAATCTGGGGGGGTGGCCAGGAAGATGGGCGGAGGGGCTTGGACGGTCGCCCATGATCCGCTTTGCGGGTCATACCCGAGTGCCCCGTCAGGCCCGAACACGAGCGCGATGCCGTCGGCCAGGATCGCCCCCGTCCCCCAGCTCGTAGGCACACTTCCCGTCGGAGTCCAGCTGCCGGTGTCGGGGTCGTACCGTTCGGCCCGGCCGTCTGTGCATGGGCATCCGTCAAGGGCACCGCCCTGCGTACCCACCAGTAACACGTCGCCATTCGCCAGGAGCGTTGCTCGAGGTGAGCTGACCGACTGTGTGGTTCTTGCGGTGGGGGTCCATCGCCCAGTTCGCGGGTCGAACAGCTCGGACGAACCCCCATCGTGCGTGACGAGCACCCGTCCGTCCGGCAGACGTGTGGCGGTAGCAGGTGGCGCAGCCATCGGGCGCGCCCAGCTCCAGGTACCGCTTTCCGGGTCATACGTCTCGGCGCCCTTCGTCTCACCACCGCCGCCGGGCGGTATGCGTGGGGACGACGATCCGGGGGATTGCCCGGTGATGAGCCCGCCGAGGACGAGAACACGGCCATCCGCCAACGAGACGGCCTTGAAGTCGTCCTGTGACCCCCACCGCCACGTCGCCATGCTGCCGGTCTGGGTCCAGTGGCCTGTGGCCGGATCGTACAGTTCCGCCGAGGCCAGGGGCCCCAAGTACCCCTTGGCAGGGTCGACGCCGCCGGCGACCAGCACGCGGCCGTCGGCAAGCAGGGTGGCGACCGACCCCGACCGCGCGACGTGCATGCTGCCGGTCTCGGCCCAGCGGCCGGTGGCCGGGTCGTACAGCTGTGCCTCGGTCGTCGGCGTGTTTCCGTCCGACGCCGGGACGCCTGCGAGAAGCACCCTGCCGTCCCGCAGGACAGTCGCCCTTGCGCAACATCCTGCGTGACGCGGCGCTCCCGTCACCGACCATGAACCTGATCCCAACGCGCTCGGCGCGAGGTCGGTCGGCGCTGGCGAAACGCTCGGCGATGTCGACGGCGACGGCGATGGCGGAGCTGTCATCAGTCTCGCGTCGATCGGTCGTGGAACGATCGGCGACAAACGCACCAAACCCGAGCCGGCGGCGATCGCACCCACGACCAGCGCGGCGAGGAGTGCGGCCGCAACAAGTAACGCCACGCTTCTTCGTCCGCCACTCATGCCGTTGGAACGCGCCAGCGCATCGGTCATCGCGGCCCGCCATCCCAGCGGATCGGTCCTCCGACGCCGTCGGTCGACCGAGACCGCCTGCCGAGCGATCATGGCGGCGTCGAATGGCCGCGAGGCGACGGCGGCGCGGGAGCGAAGACGTTCTCCGAGCCTGGTTTCGAAGTCGAGCCGATCAGTCATCGCCGAGCTCCGATCGAAGACGGTCAAGGAGACGAGAGAGCCTGGCGCGGGTCCCGGACGGCGAGCGGCCGATCACTCTCGCCAGCTCCGTCGCATCGAACCCGGCGACATAGCGGAGGGCGAGGAGCGCGCGGTCGTCGGGATCAAGCGTTGCCAGGGCATTGGCGAGATCGAGATCGGCAACGCGCCCGGCCGGATCGACTGCCGGCGTTGCCGCATCCGCGACGGCAAGTTCGACGACCATACGTCGCCGGCGGCGACGCACGAGCTGTCGAGCCTCGTTCGCCGCGATCGACACCAGCCAGGGTCGCAGTCGACCCGGATCGCGCAAGCTGCCCAGCTTGCGCCACACGATCGGCCAGGCCGCCTGCACCGCTTCGTCGGCGATGTCAAGGTCGCCGCAGATCACGAAGCAGACCCGAGTCATATCGTCGTGGTGGGCCTGGATGATCCTGGCGAATGCGGACTCGTCGCCGGCCGCAGCGCGCGCCACCGCGACAGCGGGACTCTCATCCATCGGGGCCACGAATGTCGCCATGCCCCACAGATGCTCGGGGGCGGGTCAAGTGATTCAGATGGATACCGATAGGTCGGTAGCGAGACCCATCGACGGCCGCGGCGGCTGGCGTCCGGGCGGCGTCCCAAAACGCCGACGAACGTCGGGTCGACGTTCGGGGATGACGCATCCCGGACCCGTTGCGGGAAGGCAGCTCACACCTCCTCCGAGCGCGATCAGCGGCTGCTACCCGTCTGCAGCCGCGCTGCAACCCGCCATCGCCATGGTCGTCCCACAAGCACTCGATGTCGGGTGCACAACGGAGGTCACGGGTGATGAACATGCTCAGTCAGGGTCAGGTCGCAGGGAACCAGCGCAAGCTCTTCGAGGGCTTCCTCGCTGGCCTCGCCGTCGCGGCCATCGCTATCGCGCTGGCGTGGGGCGCCTTCGCGGTCCTCAACGCGCCGAAGAGCGTCGCCCCGAGCGCGACGACGATCCAGACCATGCAGGAGCCGGGTCTGCTCGACCAGCGTGCCGGCGAGCGTGGTGGCACCGTCGCCGCCTCCAAGAACGCCGTCATGACCGACAGCCTGGTCGAGCAGCGGCGCGGTGAGCGTGGTGGCACGATCGCCAGCCCGGCCGGCCGGTCCGACCATCTTCGCCGTGGGGCGTCGCTCGAGGTCCCGAAGCTGCAGACCACCGGCACGAACGGGTTCAACGGGTTCGGCAACGCTGGCTATGCCAAGGAGACGCCGGCACTCGATCAGAGCGTCGTCGAGCACCTTCGCGGCGAGCACGGCGCGCTCCGCTAGTCGCCTCACTCGCACAACCGAATAGCAGGACGGCCGGCCCTGGGGGGGCCGGCCGTTCGATTCATCTGTCGACCATGGACGGCCGGGGGCATCCACCGGAGTAATGTGCGACGCGTCGGAAGAGCCGATCTCCGAACACCGCACGGGTACCAAGTGCAGCTCGAATTCCGCCTTCTCGGCGAGTTCAGCGTCCTCGCTGACGGTCGACGCCTCGATCTCGGGGGTCCGCGTCAGCGAAGCGTGCTCGCGCTGCTGCTTCTGCAGCGTGATCGCGTGATCTCGACCGCGTCGCTCGCCGACAAGCTCTGGCCTGACGACCAGCCGCTGAGCGCCATCAAGACCGTCCAGGTGTACATCTCACGGCTACGCGATGTCCTTGGCCCCGAAGCCAGGCGGCTGAGCTCGACCTCGTCGGGCTATCGGCTGGCCGTCGCCGATGACGAGTTCGACGTGGCGCGCTTCGAGCGCGGCCTGCGGCAGGCTCGCGAGGCGAGCGCGTCGGGCGATCTGGACCGCGCACACGCGACCCTCGAGGCCGCGCTCGCGGAGTGGTCAGGACCCGCGCTCGGTGACCTCGCCGAGGAACGCTTCGCCCTCAGCGAGGCTGATCGGCTCGAGGAGCTCCGGTTGCAGGCCATCGAGGAGCTGTACCAGGCGCGCATCGATGTCGGCACGGGTCGCGAGGCGATCGCCGAACTGCGGGGCCTCGTTGCGGACGAGCCGGGGCGGGAGCGGCTGTGGCGGCTGCTGATGCTGGCGCTGTACGCGGACGGGCGCCAAGCCGATGCCCTGGAGGCGTACCAGGACGCGCGACGGTATCTCGACGACGAGCTCGGCCTCGATCCAAGCCCCGAGCTCCAGGAGCTCGAACGGGCGATCCTCAATCAGGAGGCGCTGGTTGCGCCACGACGCGAACTCGAACCGGCTCCGATGCGCAGGAACGACGTGGTTGCGGACGAGCCAGGCGCCCCCGCAGGCGGCGTCGAGCCGTCGGTCGAGCGCCGACGCCGGACGGTCACGGTCCTGCGGGCACGCTCGGTCGGGACCGCGGGCGACATCGACCCCGAGATCCTCGAGTCGCTCGGGCGACGCGCCGAGGGGGTCGTCCGTAGGGCGATCGAGCGGCACGGCGGGATCATCGACCACGCCGATCAGCACGGGGTGACCGCGGTATTCGGTCTCGCGGTCGCGCGCGAGGACGACGCACTCCGGGCCGTTCGCGCGGCCGAGGAGCTCCGGGGCCAAGGGAGCGACGGGGGCTCGGATGCAGGCATCCCGCGCGTCGTCCTCGGTGTGGGCGTCGCCACAGGAGAGGTCGTCACGGGTGCGGGCGACCGGCACGGCTTGCTCGTGACCGGTACGCCCCTGCATCTCGCGGGCGTGCTTGCGGACCGCGCCGCCGGTGACGAAGTGATGCTCGCACTCGAGACCGAGCGCCTTGTCCGCGGCTCGACGACCACAGAACCGATCTCGCTCGACGGTGACGACGACGACCGTGCCCGGAGCGCCGTCCGCCTCGTGGCCATCAGCGAGGCCGAGCCGATCGAGCGTCGGACGACGACGCCGTTCGTCGGCCGGACCGGGGACCTCGAAGCGCTGGCGGCCGCCTTCGAGCGCGTGGTGGCCGGCGCCGTGCCCGGGCTCGTGACGGTCACCGGCGCGCCGGGCGTCGGCAAGAGCCGGCTTGTCGCGGAGGCCCTGGCACGCGTCTCCGGGCGCGCGACGGTCCTCCGGTCCCGGTGCCTGCCGTACGGCGAAGGGATCACGTACTGGCCGGTCCGCGAGCTCGTCCAAGCCGCGACCGGCATCGAGCATGGCGAGCCGCGTGACGACGCCATCGCCAAACTTGACGCCATCGTCGGCGCGGTCGACCGGGGCGACCTCGTGCGCGCGAACGTGGCATCGATCATGGGCCTGACCGAGGATCCGGTGCCGGGCGAGGAGATCGCGTGGGCGGTCCGCCGCTTCGTGGAACTGCTCGCGGCGGAGCGCCCGCTGGTGCTCGTGGTCGATGACCTGCAGTGGGCCGAGCAGGTGCTTGTCGACCTGCTCGACCACCTCCTCGACCTCGGTCGCGGACCGATCCTGCTCGTCGCCATCGCCCGCCCCGAGCTCGAGGACGTCCGACCCGATTGGCTGGCTCGCTCGAGCCTCGCCCTCATACGGCTCGATGCGCTCGTCGAGACCGACGCTGCGACCCTGCTCGACCATCTCGCGCCGGAGCTTCCGCCCGGCGAGTTGCGCTCGCGGATCCTGGCATCCGCCGAAGGCAACCCGCTGTTCGTCGAACAGTTCGTCGCGTATGCCACCGACGAGGCGCTCGCAGGTCGGCCGACGCTCGACGAGCGGACCGCGGTGGACCTCGCCATCCCGCCCACGATCGGGGCGCTCCTCGCTGCCCGGCTCGACCGCCTGCCCGATGCCGAGCGTCGTGTCCTCGAACGGGCCTCCGTCATCGGGAGGACGTTCTGGACCGGAGCGTTGATGGAGCTCCTACCCGACGGCGAGGCCCGGGACGTGGCAGGCCGACTCGCGCGTCTGGCACGGCGCGATCTCATCCGACCCCAGTCGTCCGACTTCGCCGACGAGGACGCGTATCGGTTCCGTCACCTGCTCATCCGGGACGCGGCGTACGCCAGCCTGCCGAAGCGTGATCGGGGTGAGCTGCACGAGCGGTTCGCGGGCTGGCTGGAGCGATCCAGCAGGGAACGAGAGCGCGAGCTGGAAGTCGAGGAGATCCTCGGCTACCACCTCGAGCAGGCGTACCGCTACCGCGACGAGCTCGGACCACTCGATGACGAGGCGCTCGCGCTCGGCGGCCGGGCGTCGATGCGGCTGGCCTCCGCTGGTCGACGCGCGCTCGCCCGCAACGACTTCACGGCTGCCGCCAACCTCCTCGACCGCGCGGCGCGGGTCCTCGATGGACGCGATGGCGACCGAGCCAGGCTCCTCGTGTCGGCCGGCGAGGCGTATCTGGAGATCGGCGAGTTCACCACGGCCGATGACGTCCTCGTGCAAGCCGCAGCGGTCGCCGACAAGGTCGGCGACGGCGCGGTCCTCACGACCGCCAACCTCGTCCGACTCCAGCTCAAGTTCCGCAGCGAAGCCTCGACGTCGATCGATGAGGTGATGCGCGACGCGCAGGCCGGCATCGAGGATCTGAAAGCCTTCGACGACCCGAATGCGCTGGCGCGAGCGTGGCGTCTGGTCAGCCTGGTCCACGGCGTGTCCGGCAGGTACGAGGCCTGCGGCGAAGCGAACCAGAAGGCGATCGAATACGCCCGTCGGGCCGGCGACGGGGTCACGGAGAAACGACTCTACGCTACGGCGTCGCTCGTGCTCGTCCTGGGTCCGACGCCCGCACCGAAGGGCATCGCTGGGTGTGAGTCGCTGATCCGGATCGGCGAGGGCGACCGGCGCGGACAAGCCGTCACGTTCGGAGGTCTCGCCCACCTCCGGGCGATGGTCGGGGACTTCGAGCGGGCGCGCGAGGACTACCGTCGTGCACGGGCGATCCTCGAGGAGCTCGGGCTTCGATTCGACTCCGCCCTCATCTCCATCGACTCGGGCCCCGTCGAGATGCTCGCCGGGGACGCCGTCGCGGCGGAGGCCGAGCTGCGCAAGGACTACGAAGCGCTCGATGCGATGGGCGAGCGGAACTACATCTCGTCGATCGCGGGGCTCCTCGCGGAGGCCCTCTATCGCCAGAGCCGGTTCGACGAGGCCCGCGCGCACGCCGACTTCTGCGAGGAGGTTGCCGCGCCGTCCGACGTGTCGTCCCAATACCTGTGGCGCGGCATCAAGGGCAAGCTGCTGGCTCGCGACGGCGACCACGACGAGGGCATCGCCCTCGCGACGTCCGGTGTCGACCAGACCCGGATAACGGATGACCTCGAGGCACAGGGCAATGCGTTGCTGTTCCTGGCGGAGGCGCAGGCGGCGGCGGGTCGCGACGACGACGCCGGGCTCTCTGCCGCCGAGGCGCGCGGCATGTTCGAGGCCAAGGGGAACGTGGTGTCGGCAGCGCGAGCGGCTGGGTTCGCTTCGCCCGCCGAAGCGGTCGGGGCGAACGCTCGGGGCACCAGACGCAAGACGCCCACGGTGTAGGGTCAGCACGCGTCAGACCGTGGCCGCTGAAGGCTCACGATCCGTGCCTCATGGGAGCTGGGCATGCTGCGCTTCGCGAACCAGCCGAAGACGACCGGGACCGGCCGCCTCGCCAGGGATCGCCGCAACGGCGACGGCGACCCGATCAGGGTCGAGTTCTACGATCCTGCTACGGACCGGACGATCGACTCGGACGCCGATGTGACCCTCACGCTGGACCTGGGTTCCGGCCGGGGCAAGCTCGTCGGCGGGACCGCGAAAGCGGTCGCCGGGGTCGCGACCTTCGCGGACCTGTCGATCGACACGCCTGGCCTGTATACGCTCAAAGCGACCAGCGCCGGCGACAAGCACGCCACGGTGTCGCAGGGGTTCATGGTCGCCGATACCGTCGAGACGTGTGACGGCCCTGACTGCAGCTTCACCGAGACCGGTGGCGAGCACACCTACACGACGACTCCCGAGCGGAGTTCGGTAGGGGCCGAGTGGGCGTCCTCCGTCAACCTGCCCGGCGTCCGCGTGTCGTGCGAATTCGACCCATTCGATTACCCGGACTCGCGCCAGCCGAACGCGATCTGGTACAGCTACGACGACGGTGACACCCGGTCCGCCAAAGTGGTCGAGATCGTCATCCACAGGTCGCTCGTCGATCAGACGCCCGATAACGATCCGTCCGACTATCGCGTCGCCTACTCGTCACCAGTCCGCTTCACGGACCGCACGGGCGCGCCTGCTCGGGAAGATCCCTGGCCCGACGGTCCGAGCGAGTACTTCGGGACGACCTGGTTCACCGGGCTGCTGCCCGATTGCGACCCGCAGGATCCGGTGGCGCCGTGCGTCCTGAAATGGGCCGACGATGGCGGCAACCGCGTGGCGACGGTCCTGACGCCGCCTGGCGACCCGTTCATCAGGTAACCAGCGAGGCGATCGGGGTCAGGACTCGGTCGTCAATCCTCGTCAGGGCGGAAGATGTGGGGCGCCGTACAGGCGTTGCAGATCGGCATGGCCGACTCGAGGTCACCCAGGGGGATCGGGATCTTCCGATCGGGGAACAGGCACTCCACGTCGTACACGCGGTCCGACCCGGCCTCCACGTCGATCAGCCGTCGGAACGTGCAGCGCTTGATGCGATGCGGCGCCAGATGGTACGCGTCCGGCTGCGGCGGTATGACGGGTAGTGGTAGTGCCATCGGGACGTATAGGTCCTCGCGAAAGCCCGCGGACAAGGTCACATCGACCTTGGCGCCGGAGCCTAGCACCGGATTCTCGGCGTCGACAAGGCGCGAAAGGTACTAGACTCCGCGCCGTCCGAGCCCACCGAAGCCGGAGGTCGCGTGGCCGACGAGACCACCCCGCCGCCGAAACCACGCCCCCGACGCCGGCGTACGGATATCGATCCGAACGCGCCGAGTCCGCCGGTGGCCAACGAGCGCCGACGACGACGGACGTCGACCGCCGATGCCGGACGCGATGCAGCGACCCTCGCTGGAGCGGCCGCCGTCGGCTCGGCAGTCGATGGTCCAGCCGACCCAGCCAGCCCCGTCGAGGAGGGGACCAAGGTCTTCCACGTGCCGGGCATGGCTGCCGCGGCTGCCGCTGTGACCGTCGCCGGAGCGGCGAGTGGTGGCGTCGAGACGGCGGCCGGCGCGATCCGTCATGACGACGAAGACGCCCGGGCCTCGTCCCCGGCCGTGGCTGCTGCCGCTGGCGCGGGCCTGGCTGACCGAGACGCCGAGCCCGCCGAGGAGCTGCCATCGGCGGCGGACGGCATACCTTGGGGCGACGGCATCAGTTCGGCCGAGGGGACGACCGCGGCCGACGGAAGGACCCCGGCCGACGGCCCGACCTCGGGCGACCACGTCGAGGCCGCCGTGACGTCCAACGCCACGCCGTCCTGGCTCGCCGTCCTCGACGATCGCTCGCCCGATCCCGAGGTCTGTCCGTTCCTGCGCGCCACGAGCGTGGGTGGGCTGACGGCGCCGTTCGAACAGCCCGACCCGGCCAATCGATGCGCCGCGCTCGCCGAAGCCGTGCCGCAGTCGCTTCGACAGCAGGAGCTCGTGTGTCTGACGACAGGGCACGTGAACTGTCCGCGCTACCTGCGCGGGGCAGCCGTGATGACGGAAACGCCGAAGCCGATCGTTCGAGAGCGCCAGCCGATGTCCGTGCCGATGCTCGCCTCGCTGGTCGTGCTTGTCTTGGCGATCGCGGCCTCCGTCGGGTTCGTGCTCGCGCGCGGTGGAGCGCTGAGCATCGGGCCGGGGGCGTCGCCGGGAGCTTCGGAGCCGGTCGCCGTCGCCTCGCCGTCGCCCGCGTCGATCGCTCCCTCGGTCTCGCCGTCGCTGATAGCAGAAGCGACCCCGACACCCGACCCGACGCCGAGCCCGACGCCAACGCCCACGCCGACTCCGAGCCCGACGCCGAAGCCGAGCCCGACGCCCCGACCGACGCCGTCGTCGGACAGGTATCAGCTTCTGACCGCGTGCCCGAACACGCCGCGCTGCTGGATCTACACCGTTCGGCGGGGCGACAACGTGTTCAGCATCGCGCACTACTTCGGCGTCTCGACCGACGCCATCTACAGCCGCAACCCGTGGCTGCGTAACACCGGCCTGCGCGCTGGCCAGCAGCTGAGGCTGCCGCCGCCGACCCGCTAGGGAGCTCCCCCGGCGATCGCCACCGCCCGTCCGACCCTGGCTGCGGCTGCTCCCGAACCCACTCGCGGACGCACTCGACGTGCATTTCCGCATTGACGTGCCCTGATTCGCGCTCTACGATGCACAGAAGTGGTCCAAAGTGGTGGGAAGTGGGGAATCGCTGACCCAGGACGCGAGACCCCCGGACCCAGCGGACCAGGCCAGGCACCAAGGAGCCCCCACGGGTGTTCACCGGCGAGTACCGGCACACGGTGGACGACAAGGGACGGATCGCCGTCCCCGCGAGATTCCGCGCCCAGCTGGGCGCGGGCGCCGTCGTGTCCCGCTGGCTCGATGCCTGCCTGGCCATCCACACGACCGAGGGATGGGATGGGCTCGCGACGAAGGTCGCGGCGCTGCCGATCACCGATCCGAACGCGCGGCGCTTCCAGCGCCTGATCTTCGCCGGGGCGGCGGAGGTCGATCTCGACAAGCAGGGCCGCATCCTGTTGCCGGCCTACCTGCGCGAGCACATCGACCTCGGCAACGAAGCCGTCGTCGTGGGCTCACGCGATCACGCGGAGATCTGGGTCCCAGCGACGTGGGCGACCTACGCCGAGGGACTCGAGGACTCCGACGAGCTGGCCCAGGCCTTCCAGGGGTTGGGGATCTAGCTCGCACCACATGCGCTTCCAGGGTCCGCTCGGGATCCGATCGACGAGGAGTGGAGGTCAGATGGAGGTAGGGCACATCCCGGTGCTGGCAGAGGAGGTCATGTCGATGCTCGGCCCTGCCCCGGGAAGCCTCCAGATCGACGCCACCCTCGGCGGCGGTGGGCACACCGAGCGGATCCTGGAGGCGACCGACCCTGATGGCCGCCTCCTCGGTATCGATGCCGATGGGGCGGCCGTCGCCAGAGTGGCCGGTCGCCTCCGCCCCCGTTTCGGGGATCGCCTCGTGCTACGCCAGGCGAATTTCCGCGAGCTCGCCGCCGTGGCAGTCGACGCCGGTTTCGAGGCCGTCGACGGCACCTTGTTCGACCTCGGGCTCTCGAGCTACCAGCTCGCCGATACCGAGCGTGGTTTCGGTTTCCGCGCCGGCGGTCCGCTCGACATGCGCTTCGACACCGCTCGCGGCGTCTCCGCGGCGGATCTCCTCGCGACGCTCGATGCCGATGAACTGACGGCGCTCTTCCGCCGCTATGGCGAGGAACCGCATGCGCGGCGGATCGCCCGGGCGATCGTCGAGGCGCGCGGGACCGCGCCGGTGTCGAGCGCCGAGGAACTCGCGGCGCTGGTCGAGCGTGTCGTCCCGCCCAACCCGCGCCGTCCCGGACGGCGCACTCATCCCGCGACCCGCGTCTTCCAGGCCCTCCGTATCGCGGTGAACGAGGAGCTCGACGCGCTGCAGGACGGGCTTGCGGCGGCCGTCGATCTGCTGCGGCCGGGTGGCCGCCTCGTCGTCCTCAGTTACCACTCGCTCGAGGACCGGATCGTCAAGCGCTTCTTTGCGGCGGAACGACGTGGCTGCGTGTGTCCGCCCGAGCTGCCGGTCTGCGTCTGCGGCCGGAACCCTCGCCTCCGCCTCCTGACGTCGAAGCCGGTCATGCCGACGGCATCCGAGGTCGAGGCCAATCCACGCGCCCGCAGCGCTCGCCTGCGGGCCGCCGAACGACTCGCCGCCTAGAGCGGCACACGCACGGAAGGAGGGCCCCCTTGAGCAAAGGACATCACAACAGGCGTCGCAAGGCCTACGGCCGTCGCCAGCACGAAGTCCACGAGCGGAACGACCGTTCGAAGCACGCCGACGCGTCCGCCTTCGACCAGGAAGAGTGGGGCACCGGCGCGCCGTCCGATCCGCTGTCGTTCCTCGATCCGCGCGCGCCGCGGTTCCGCTTCGCGATCGGCGACTGATCGATGGCCGTCTATCAGGGCGCACGGCCGCGCACGGTCGGGCTGCCCGGCCGTCCGCGTCTCTTCGACGGCATCGCGCCGGCACCGGCCCTTCCGCGGCGGCGTGCCCGCGCCGCCGTCCGGGCCCGCCGAAACGTCTCGGCCCGGCCCGGGCTCCTGCTTGCCGTGATCGTCGTCGCGTTCATGCTCGCGTTCTTCTCGCTCGCCCAGCAGGTCCGGGTCTCGGCGACGACCTATGACATCGGCCGGCTCCAGGTCGAGAGGGAGCGCCTCCAGGCGCAGCTTCAGGAGCTCGATTCCGACCTCAGCCGTCTCGGCCGTGAACCGGCCGTCCGCAAGCTCGCCCTCGACGCCGGCCTCGGCGAACTCGGCGAGCCCGTCGTGCTGCCGGCTCGCTGATCGACGGAGGCTGACGACCGATGCTGGGTCGCACCGATTCGCGCCGCCGCCTGCTGGTCCTGCTGATCATCTTCGCGGTGGGTTCGATGGCGCTCCTCGCCCGGACCGCGTACTGGCAGGTCCTCAGAGGCGACTTCCTGATGGCGCGCGCCGCGGCCCAGACGACGGTCCGGATCGAGGTCGCCGGACGCCGGGGCGACATCTACGACCGGACCGGCACCGTGCTGCTCGCGACGACCATCGATCGTGACCGCCTGGTCGCGGCGGCCGACCAGCTGGCACGCGACCCTGATGCGCGGCGCAAGACCGGCGACGAGCTCGTCGGCATCCTCAAGCTCGACCCGGAGGATGCGCAGACCCTCCGCGACCGACTGGACTCCGGGCGGCCGTATGTCGTGATCGCGCGCGGCATCGAGCCGTCGACATCGGAGCTGATCCGCCAGGCACTCCGTGAGAAGCGCATCGAGGACGTGTCGCTCGAGGCCGAGCCAGAGCGCGTCTACCCGCAGGCGGGCGGCGGGCCGGACTCCACGCTCGCGGCGCAGCTCCTCGGGTTCGTGAACCGCGAGAACGTCGGGCAGTACGGCGTCGAGCAGGCGTATCAGGACACGCTCGCTGGATCGTCTCGGGTGATGGTCGCGCAGCGCGACGTCAACGGTCGGGCGATGCCCGAGACATCCGTGGTCGAGCAGCCGGGGACGGTCGGCGAGGACGTCCGGCTGACGATCGACGCCAGTCTCCAGCTCGCGCTCGAGCAGGAGCTCCTCGCCGCTTGGATCGCCGATTCGGCCAAGAGCGTTTCGGCGATCGTGATGGATCCCTACACGGGCGAGGTGTACGCCGAAGGGACGTACCCGTCATACGACGCCAACGAGTACAAGACCGTCGCCAAGGAGACGCCGCAGCGCTTCATCGACCCCGTCGTCTCGAGTGTCTACGAGCCAGGGTCAGTGTTCAAGATGATGACCGCCGCGACGGCGCTCGAAGCTGGCACGGTCACTCGCACCACACGGATCAAGGACGTCGGGACGCTTCGCCTCGACCACGGCACCACCAAGATCGACAACGCCGACCACAAGGGCATGGGGTGGATCACGTTCGAGAACGGCATCGCCTATTCGCGCAACGTCGTCGCGGCCAAGGTGGCGCTCGGGCTCGCGAAGTCGACCAAGCAGGCGTCGACGATGCTGTACGACACGTGGCGGACGCTCGGCTTCGGCCAGAAGACCGGGATCGACGTCGCCGGCGAGGCGTCCGGCAGCCAGTACGTCCGGGACCCGAATACGAAGCCGTGGGGCCAGATCGACCTTGCGAACGGCGCGTTCGGCCAGGGCGTGGCGGTCACTCCGATCCAGTTGGCGACGGCGTACGCGGCACTGGTCAACGGCGGGACCGCCGTCCAGCCGCACGTCGTCAGCGGCGTCGGACCCAACGACGTCACGGTCGTGCAGAAGGGACGCGTCGTCCCCAAGAAGATCTCGAAGACGCTCCTTCACATGATGGATCACGTCGTCCAGGAGGTGGACTTCTACCGGGACCGGACGCTCGTTCCCGGCTATCACGTCGGCGGGAAGACCGGTACCGCGCAGATCTGGGACGCCAAGAAGAAGGCCTGGAAGCACAACCTCTTCAACTACTCGTTCGTCGGATACATCAGCCGCGAGGCCGGCACACCGGATCTCGTCGTGGCGGTTCGCATCGAAGAGGGGACCCCCACGGTCGCGCGCCTCGGCCACCTGGAGATGCCCGTCATGTCGTTCGAGCTGTTCCGTCGCATAGCGACGAACGCGATCACCACGCCGGACCTGCTCCAGCACAGGACCGTGGCCGACCCCATCCCCGTGACGGACCGGTGACGGAGGTCTATGGGACACTCGCCGCCGTGAGCGACGACCCGAAGCGGGGGACGCCGGCCGACCCCTCCGTCGCGCTCGTTGCCGATGAGCTCGTCGCATCCACCGGCGGCCGCCTGCTCGCACGGTCCGAGCGACCGATACGTGGCGCTGCGGTCGACTCGAGGCTCGTCCATCCGGGGAATCTGTTCGTCGCACTCCCGGGCGAGCACACGGACGGCCACCTCCACCTCGAGGATGCCGTCGCCCGCGGCGCTGCGGCCCTCCTCGTCACCCGCCAGATCGACGACGTCCGCCCGTACGGCAACGTCACGATCGTTCGCGTCGCGGACGGTCTTTCCGCGCTGGGCGCGGTCGCCGCGGCGTGGCGCCGACGGTTCGACCCGCTCGTCGTCGGGGTCACCGGCAGCATCGCCAAGACATCGACCAAGGAGGCCGTGGCGACCGTTCTCGGTGCCACTCGGCGGACGCTCAAGACCGAGGGCAACCAGAACAACGAGATCGGGCTGCCCCTGACGCTGCTGCGCCTTGGCCCGGAGGACGAGGCCGCGGTCCTCGAGATGGGCATGTACGTCGGTGGCGAGATCGCCGAACTCGCTGCGATGGCCCGGCCGTCGATCGGCGTCGTGACCGCGGTCCAGGCCGTCCACCTATCGCGCATCGGGTCACTCGACGCGATCGAGCGCGCCAAGGGCGAGCTCCTCGAGGCATTGCCGGCGTCCGGCACGGCCGTGCTGAACGCCGACGACCCGATCGTCGACCGGATGGACCGTCGCACCGCGGCGCGTCCGTTGCGTTACGGGTTCGGTGAAGACGCCGACGTCCGCGCCGTCGAGATCGAATCGGGCGGGACGGCCGGCATGCGTTTCACGCTACGAACGCCGGCAGGGGAACGCCCCGTCTCGATCCCATCACTCGGCCGTCTGTCGGTCCACAACGCGACGGCAGGCGCCGCCGTCGGCATCGCCGCTGGCATGGATCTCGACGCCATCGCCACCGGACTCGAATTCGGCTGGGGCGCGCCGCACCGTGTGGAGCTCGTGCGGCTTCGCGGCGCGACCGTCATCGATGACACCTACAACGCATCTCCAGGGTCGATGACCGCGGCGCTCGAGGTCCTCGCCGACCTCCCCGGCCGGCACGTGGCGGTCCTCGGGGAGATGCTCGAGCTCGGCGAGGGTCATGAGAGTGGGCACCGGGCCGTCGGCGCGACAGCCGCCGCGGTCGCTGAGCTCCTGATCGTGGTCGGCCAGGAAGCGACCGGGATCGCGGAGGGCGCTGCGGAGGCAGGCCTCGATCGTTCGCGCATCCACGTCGTCCCTGACGCGGAGACGGCGCTCGACACACTCGAGCCGCGACTTCGCGACGGCGACATCGTGCTCGTCAAGGCGTCCCGCGGGATCGGGCTTGACCGGGTGGTCGATGGCCTCCGCCTGAGCCAGGGCGAATCAGCGCGATGACCGTCGAGCTCATCCAGGGTCTGCTGCTGGCGTTCGCCTTGATCGTGATCCTGATGCCGCCGTACATCCGCTTCCTGCAGGCGATCGGGTTCGGCAAGCGGATCCGTCAGGAGGGTCCCGAGAGTCACTTCATCAAGGAAGGCACACCGACGATGGGCGGTCTCCTCATCGTCGTCGTGGTCCTCGGCATCTACTTCTTCCTCCGTCAGCCGGACGCCGCGACCTTCGCCCCGCTGGCGGCACTCGCGGGGGTCGGTGCGCTCGGGGCGTTCGACGACTACCTGAACGCCCGGACGGGGGAGGGGATCAAGGCCCGTCAGAAACTCATCTGGCTGACCGTCGTCGCGTTCGTCGCCGCGTACCAGATCCAGCAGACGTATGCGATCACCGCGATCGCGGTGCCGTTCTACGGCCCGCTGCCGATCGAGCCGTGGCTGTACGTGCTCTTCGCCGCCTTCGCCATCATCGCCTCGGCGAACGGGGTGAACATCACGGACGGGCTCGATGGGCTGTCCGGTGGGACAGCGGCGATCGCGTTCGTGGCGTTCATGCTGATCGCGCTGCTGAACACGCCGGCCCAGCCCAACCTGGCGTTGCTCTGCGCGTTGATCGTCGGAGCGCTGCTCGGATTCCTGTGGTTCAACGTGCACCCGGCGCAGATCTTCATCGGCGACTCCGGCGCACTCGCGCTCGGGGCCACGCTCGCGGTGACCGCGCTCATCACCGGCCAGATCCTGGTGCTGCCGCTGATCGGCGTGATCTTCGTGATCGAGACGATGTCGGTGATCCTCCAGGTGATCTACTTCCGGTTGACCGGCGGCCGGCGCCTCTTCCGGATGAGCCCGATCCACCACCACTTCGAGCTCGGTGGCTGGGACGAGGAGAAGATCACGATCCGGTTCTGGATCGTCGGCATCCTCGCAGCGCTTCTCGGCGTGACGCTGTTCCTCGCCACCCAGCCGGGACAGCTGATCTGACCGCGGCCGTGACGACCCGACCGCCGGCGATCGATCCGGATGCGTTGACCATGGACGCCATCAGCGAGGGTCTCCTCGCCGACGTTCCGGTCACGGTGCTGGGGCTGGCTCGGAGCGGTATCGCGCTCGCCCGGTTCCTGGCTGACGCCGGAGCGCGCGTCACGGTGTACGACGGGCGCCACGAGAGCGCGCTCGCGGACGCGATCGCGGCCCTCGAGGCGCGACCCGTTCGCCTGGCCCTTGGGCCCGGGATCGAGCCGGCTTCGACCTGGGCGGATGCCCGGCTGGTCACGACATCCCCGTCGATCAACCCGGATTTCCCGACTACCGAGCCGCGCCTTCGCGCGGCACTCCAGGCGCTGGTCGCCGCGCGAGCCGCGGGCGATCCCTCGGCGCCCGCCCTGATCTCCGAACCCGATCTGTTCCTGCGGCTCTGTGTCGCGCCGACGGTCGGGGTGACCGGGACGAAGGGAAAGACGACCACCTCTTCGCTGACCGCGGCGATCCTGGGGTCCGATCCGGAGCATCCCGTCGTGCTGGGCGGCAACATCGGCGTGCCGATCCTCGATCGGCTAAGCGAACTGACGCCTCGGCATCGCGTCGTCTACGAGCTCTCTGAGCTCCAGCTGCCGACCCTGTCACGCGGCACGACGGTCGCGGTGTACACGAACGTCACCTCCGACCACCTCGATCGCCACGGTTCGCTGGAGGCGTATCGGCGGGTCAAGCGCATCCTCGCCGAGAAGGTCGATCCCCGTGGGGCGCTCGTACTGAACGCGGAGGACCCGATCGTGGACGGCTACGCGGCCGTCCGGGCGGCGACGGTCGTGCGCTATCGGCGCGGTGAACCGCCGAAGGGCGGGCTCGGCGTGGTCGATGGCTGGATCGTCGCGAACGGCGTCGAGGGGCTCGAGGGCGCGGCCGGCACGGACGGTCCGATCATGCCGATCGACGAGCTCGGGATCCCGGGTGCCCACAACGTCTCGAACGCCCTCGCGGCCGTGGCGGTCGGCGCGCTATTCGGCATCCCACCGGGGGCGATCCGCGAGGCGGCGGCAGCATTCACCGGCGTCGAGCACCGGCTGGAGCACGTGGCGACCGTCGACGGCGTTCGCTTCATCAACGACTCGCAGGGGACGCAGCCCGACGCGGTGATCGCCGCACTCCAGGCGTTCCCCGCGCCCCTCGTTCTCATCGCCGGAGGCCGCGACAAGGGCGTCGACCTGTCGGCCCTCGGACCGGTCGTGGCTGAGCGCGCCCGCGCAGCGGTGCTCATCGGTGAGAGCGGGCCGGACCTCGAGCGCCGCTTCCGGGACGCCGGTCTCCAGCGCACCGACCGCGCCGAGACGCTCGACGAGGCGGTCGAACGCGCTGACGCCCTGGCCCGGGAGGCCCTCGTCGAAGGGTCGCCGTCCGACAGCCCCGCGACGGTCCTCCTGAGTCCGGCCGCTGCCAGCTTCGACATGTTCCCCGACTATGCGGCGCGCGGCCGCGCCTTCAAGGACGCGGTGGCCGATCTCGTCGCCGCACGAGCCCGGAGTCGACCATGAACCTCGCCCCGCCGATCCCGCGTTTCGGACGACCCGTCGCCGACCCGGAAGCGCGCGAGCGCGAGCTCGCCAAGGAGACGCGCCGGACCGCGAACCGGACGCCGAC
>JBKPMM010000100.1:0-7811 GCA_046732155.1 Chloroflexota bacterium
ACCCAGAGGGCCGCGGCACCGGCGCGCCGGCGCCGTGGATGGCCGATGGTGCTGAGTCGTGGCAGCGGGTGGCGCCTTGAGGCGCTAGGCGCGCGGCGTCGAGGCTTCGAACGACAGCATCTCGTCGAGGATCCTTGGGAACGAGTCGATCGCCAGGCTCAGATGGCCGTGTTCCTGAGAGAGGTGGACGCACGCCGTCGGGATGTGCGTGGCGAGCCACTGGCCGTGGGCGAAGGGCACCATCCGGTCGTGCGCGCCTTGCCAGATGTGGACGGTGCCGTCGATCGCTCTGAGGTCGAATCCCCACGGGCTGATGAACGCGACGTCGTCGTCGTACCAGCCCGCCTCCGACTCGCGTAGTCCCTCGTGGATCGAGGCGGCGACGAATGCCGCGAACTCGCCGGTCAGCGCTCCGCGATCGACCTCGTCGACGAGGTCACCGAACGCGATCGCGATCTGGTCGGCAGACACATCCCGGAACACGGGCCAGAGCGCATCCAGCGACGCTTGATGAGCCTCGGGACCGGCCACGCACGCCCCGAACTCATCGATGTTCTCCTGGCCCATCCCGTCGAGGAAGTCGAGGCCTTCGGCGTCCCATGGGGCCACGGCAGCCAGCACGGTCGTGCCGAGCACGCGATCCGACATCAGCGCCGCGCACGCGAGGGCGTGCGGACCGCCACCGGACCAGCCCATCACATAGGCCTTGTCAGCAGCGAGATGGTCGAGGACCGCCTGAGTGTCCTTGACGACGTCGGCCACCGTGCGGTCCCGTAGCCGGCTCGAGTCGCCGTAGCCGGCACGACTCGTACTGACGTATCGAAGGCCGCGGTCGGCGATCGCGCGGACCATCGGCGCGAACGGGAGTCCGGCGCCGGGCGTGCCGTGGTGGAAGACGAGCGGGATCCCGTCCGCCGGGCCCTCGACCCAGACGTCGATGCGGCGGCGGTCCGGGAGGTCGACCTGCGTCACTGGCATCACGACCAACGATAGGGCGCTGGCGTCTCCGCGCACGGGATCCCGCCGTTGCGATTCCCGACGTAGAGGCGCATCCTCGTCCTCCGACCGAGCGCGACGGGCGTATAAGGGCGCGACGGTCACATCTCCGGGCTCCTGTCCCCCAACCGTCGATCCCTCCTCCGCTTGGCCGGCAGCGAGGAGGGTCGCCATGACGACCATGGTCGAGACCGCGACGGGGATCCGTCCCTTCCGGGTCCAGGTAAGGCAAGACGAGATCGACGACCTGCGTCGGCGGCTCGCGGCGACGCGATGGCCGACCAAGGAGCTGGTCGACGATCGTTCGCAGGGCGTCCAACTCGCGACGGCGCAGGCGCTTGCGCGGTATTGGAGCACCGACTACGACTTCGGGCGCATCGAGGCGAGGCTGAACGCCCTGCCGCAGTTCACGACCGAGATCGACGGCGTGGACATCCATTTCATCCACATCAGGTCGCCGCACGAGGACGCCCTTCCGCTGATCATGACCCACGGCTGGCCGGGATCGGTGATGGAACTGCTAGGTACGGTCGGTCCCCTGACCGACCCGACGGCACACGGCGGTCGAGCCGAGGATGCGTTCCACCTCGTACTGCCGTCCGTGCCCGGTTACGGCTTCTCCGGCGAGCCGAGGGAGCTCGGCTGGTTCCATGGTCGGATCGCGACGGCATGGGGTCAGCTGATGCAGCGACTCGGTTACGACCGCTATGTCGCCCAGGGTGGGGATGTCGGAGCGGCAGTGACCGACGCGATGGGTCGCCAGGATCTCCCGGGGCTGGTGGGTATCCACACCAACCTGCTCGTGACGATGCTGGGCACGAGCGGACCGCCACCCACGAGCGACACGGACGAGGAGAAGGCCGCGATCCAAGCGCTGACCAACTTCAGGACGACCGGGTTCGGGTACTTCATCGAGCAGGCGACGCGACCGCAGACGATCGGCTACGCATTACTCGATTCGCCTGTCGCGCTTGCAGCCTGGATGCTCGACCACGACACCGACGCCTACGAGAAGGTCACCCACGCCTTCGTCGATGGGAAGCCCTCAGGGGCGCTGACAAGGGACCAGATCCTCGACAACGTGACGGTCTACTGGTTGACCGGCACGGGAGCGTCAGCCGCCCGCGAGTACTGGGAGAGCGGCCGTGCCGCAGCCGCGGCGGCCGGGAAGGTACCGCCGCAGGTAACGGTCCCGACCGGGTTCACGGTCTTCCCGGGCGAGATCTACAAAGCGCCGCGCACCTGGGTAGAGCAGGGCTACCCGAACCTCGTCTACTTCAACATCGCGGAGCGGGGCGGCCACTTCGCCGCATGGGAGGAGCCCGAGGTCTTCTCGGAGGAGATCAGGAAGGCATTCCGATCCGTCCGCTCGGACCACTGATCGGGGGATAGGGCCGGTCTGCACTTGGGGCGTGCGCGCACGGCGGCGCGCTCACGCCCCATCTCTCGTCGGCCCCGCGTGATCCATCGATGCAACGCCTCTGTCACCCGGCGTTCGGCGTGCCCCGTGCCAGCCGGCAGACGCATCTCGATAGAGTCCAAGCATGGATATGACACACACGACGACCCATGGCGAAACCGGCATCCACATGAAGGACGGGGACGACTTCGTCTGCCCCAACTGCGGCTGCGAGATCCGCCTGATCCATCACGGCGACCCCGCCAAGATGCCGAACATGCAGATGTTCACGTGCTGCTGCGGCACGAAGATGGAGAAGGAGCACCCAGACCGCTGATCCCGGGGTTCAGTACGCGAGACGGAGGGTCGCTACGGCGGCCCTTCGTTCATGTGGAGTCGGTCAAGTTCGAGTGACGTAGCGGGCGAGGCGACGGCCGGCCGAGCACCAGCCGTCGCCTTTCCTTGAGGGGTTAGCTCGATGGCGAGGCCGACGCTGGAACCGGCGCATCGAGTGCGTCTTGCGGTCGAAGCTGCAGCGTGGCAAGGATGCCGCGGAACCAGTTCTCATCATGGGCGGCTGCGTCCGCTGCCGTCAGCTGACTGCCCGTGTACGCCCGGACGAAGTAGCCGCGGCCGCCGGTCGCCGTCGCCATGAGATCGCCGCCGCACATCAGGCCGTTCGTTCCTGCGACGGAGACCGGAACGCGTGGACCGGTGCAGCCTTCATCAAAGGTGTCGAGGAAGCCGTTGACCCACGCCTCGGGCGTCTTACCCGCGAGCGGTTGCGACGCCATCGCCAGGAAGAGATCTGCCTCGTACTGGCCGTCGTAGAGGTAGTCCACATCGGGAGACCCGAAATTGAGCCCGAGAGTCGTCGCGGGCTCGGTCGCCGGATCCGTGAGCCAGCCTGTCGGGTAGTCGATCGCGAGGCCATGCATCGTCGAGGTGAAGGTCGACATCGCCTGTGACGGAGAAGCTGCAGGAGTCGGCGAAGGGCTGGGGCTGGGCGATGCCGATGGGCTGGCGTTCGGCGCAGACCCGCCGACGTTCGACGAGCCGCGCGGGCTGAGCATGTTCAGCCCCACGACCCCGATGACGAGCACGGCCACGGCCGCGATCGCCACCTTGGCGAATGTTCCGTTCATGTCCGGGAACCTCCACGGCACGCGGAAGATCACGCGCCGCTGTCGTGTCGATTCGATGGTTTCGAGGGCATTGGCAAGCACCCAGTCCGGGGCTCGCTGAGGTGCCTCGGCGTGGTAGACGTCGGCGATACCGCGTTCCAGGTTGTCGTTGGCGTTCATGCCATCCGTTCCTCTCGCGTCGCGCCGACCGTGCTCCGCTCGTCGGCCGCCAAGGCGGCCCGGAGCGCCTCGATCGCGTAGTGCAGCCGGGACTTGGCGGTCCCGACGGGGATCTCGAGGGCATCGGCCGTCTCGGCTAGAGACAGGCCGACGTAGTAGGACAGGACGAGGATCGTCTGCTGCGGAACGGTGAGCCGTCGCAGACCGCGTTCGATCAGGTCGCGGTCCGCGACTGCCGCGGCCGAATCGGCCTCGGCGGGCTCCGGCAGGATCGCTACCTCGGCACGCCACCGCCGGCGGTGGCGACCGATGTCCGCGCAGGATCTGACGAGCAGCCGGTAGAGCCAGGCATCGAATCGTTCGACGTCGCGAAGCGTCGGCAGATCCCGCCAGGCTCGCACCAGCGCGTCCTGGGTCGCATCCTCCGCGAGCTCGGTGTCGCGAAGGGAGAGGCGAGCGATGGCGTACAACCGATCGACGGCGCCGGCCGCCAGGACGCCGAAGGCCTCACGGTCTCCGCGTCGCGCCCTGTCGACGAGTTCCGCCTGCACGCTCCGCTCCTTTCGGGGGCGGCCGATCTGGTCGCCTACACGCTACGGCGCGGAACAAGCCGACGAGGTTCATTCCTCGTTTCGCAGGGCCGCCGCGGACGCGGAGCCATTCGATATCCGCGCCTGGAACACGACCATGTTCCAAGTGACGTCGGAACGAAGGCATCGAGCCACCTCAGCCGCCGTCCGGAACACGTGAAGTTCCAAACAGAGCCGTGTTTCAGCCGTCACTTGGAACTTCGGGATGTTCCACGCGCCACGTTCCGTGGCCGCGGGGCTGCGCGGTCTACGGACAAAACGAGTGGCCGCGGGGTGGACGGACCCGCGGCCACTCAGAGGCGATCTGCGCGCTCGACTGCGCGCCCGGCTCAGGGCCGGATGCGCAGCAATCGTCCTCCTGTGAACATCCCGTCGGTGACGAAGATCTCGCCACCGCGCCCGACGACGATGCCGCCCGGCTGCGACAGGTCGCCCCTCACCAACTCACGCCGCTCACCGTGGCGTGGCACCTGGAGCAGCACGGCCTTGGGGAAGGTCCCGCCAGGCGCGAATCCCTTCTCGAACTCCAGCCAGCCCTTCCGCGCGATCTCGTACACATAGAGCGTGCCGTTCCGTGGATCGAACGCGAGGTCCATGATCGAGGTGAAGCCGCCCTTCCAGGTTCGGCACCATCGGTTCGGGTCACCGGCTTCGCACAGGGCGCCCTTCGCATTCGGATCGAGCCGCCAGACGTAGGCCGAGCCCGGTCGACCCGGGAAGCCGACAAGCTGACCGACATACGCCCATCCATCGGGTCCGATCGCGATGCTCGTCGGCACGGCTTCCGCGGGAAGCTTCGGCGGGAGGCTCGGGTCGCCGACCTTGTCGGTCTTGACGAGTCGGCGCGGGAACCGGGCTACCGTCCAGGCGGTGCCGTCGGCCTTGACGCGGATGATGTCGTTACCGGCAGCGTCGGAAAGCAGGACGTCATTCGATCTCAGCGCTGCCAGCCCGAACGGATTGGTCTCCGCCGGGTCTTCGACCGGGTTGTTGTACGGGTCGGGATCGGCCTTCTGATACGCGGCGATGTCGAGCACGACCTTGATGACGCCGTCGCTCCCTTGGCGATACAGCTTCTGGTCGTTCCCGATCGCCCAGCCGGCCCCGTCCGGCGTCACCGCGAGGTCGACGATATTCACGGGGTCCGTCAGGTTGGTGAACCTGCCCTTGTGGTCGCCGCGGAAGACGTATTCGAACGCCGGCGCGGCCGGCGGACCGTATGCGCCCTGACCGACGACGATCGAGTTCCTCGTCAGCAACCCGATGCCCTTGGGCGACGAAAGGCCGCTCTTGATGACCGTCGCGCGTCCGTCGCGATCGTGGGCAGTGGCGGGTGCCGCCGCCGCGAGCACCGTCACACCGAGAAGCAGGGCAGCACCGATCAGGCTGCCGACACGCCGTCGCATGGCCAAAACCCTCCTGCGCGCTCTTCCTCGGGGGTCGGTTGGGGGCCGTCTCCAGTCTCGGTGAGGTGTTGCCCGCAGTCAACGTCAGCTAGCCGACAGTCGAGCCTCACGGAAGGCGCGCAGGCCGTCCTCGACCATCTGGTCGCTGGCGGTCAGGGAGATCCGGAACCAACCCGGCAACTCGACGATCGTGCCCGGCAGCACGAGTGCGCCGAGGTTCGCGAGACGACTCGAGAAGGCGAGGTCGTCGGGATCCGGCGAGCGCGCCATGAGATAGAACGTTCCCTGCGGGTTCGTCACCTCGTAGCCCATCTCGCGCAGCGCGGGCACCATCCGGTCGCGTCGCGCCTGAAGCGCGTCGATATCGATCGACACCTGCTCGAGATCGCTGATCGCGTGCTGGAGCAGAGCGTTCGGGAAGCCCCAGCCGGCGGCGAGTTGCTGGACGAACACGCGATAGCCCACCGTCGCCCGGTCCGGGAACTCGGGGTGGAGTGCCGCGTAGCCGATCCGCTGCCCCGGAGCGAGCGTCGTCTTGCCGTATGTGTAGATCGTGATCGTCGACTCGTAGTCGAGCGCTGGCGTCCGAAACTCGATGCCGTCGAAGACGATCCGGTTGTACGACTCGTCCGACAGCAGCGCGATCGGCCGGCCGTGGCGCGCCGACGCGTCTCGAAGGACCTCGCCAAGCGCACCCAACTCGGGCTCGCCATAGATCCGGCCGGTCGGGTTGTGCGGACTGTTCACGAGCACCGCACGCGTGCGTGGCGTGATCGCCGCGGCGATCACATCGGGGTCGAGGTCGAAATCCGGCGGCTCGAGTCGGACGCGGACCGCGGTCGCGCCCGCTGAGGCGATCATCAGCTCGTAGAAGAACCACGGTGGCGAGAGGAAGATCACCTCGTCGCCCTCGTCGGCCAGCGCCCGGATCGTCACGCCGAGCGCGCCGAACGCGCCGGCGGTCATGGCGATGTCTTCGGGGCGGTAGTCGATGCCAGTGCGCTGCTGGAGCGATGCCGCGACGACGTTCCGCGGCTCCTCCTCGCTCATCTTGTACGCGAACCAGTCCTTGTCCCGGGGGATCGCGTTCGACCGAAGCGCGTCGACGAGGCCTGGGAGTGGCAGTTCCTGCGGGTTCCCGAAGGTGAAGTCGGCGATCCCAGGGTCGAGGTGGTGCTTCTCCCAGTCGCCGCTCATGAACCAGCTGAAGACATGCTCGACGCTGGCGACCATGCGGTCCATGCGGGGTTCGGCGATGGTCACGTCGTGCCTCCGTTGCGAGTGTCCGACCAGTATCGCGCGAGGTCATACCGTAGGCTGGGCAGGTGAGGGCCTGGTGGGTCTACTGGATCTCCGTGGCCGTCGCCGCGGTGTTATGGATCGGCGCACCCCTTGCGCTGGGCGGCACGGCCTTTCGGGCGCTGATCACCGAGCCGGTATGGCTGGCGATCTTCGTCATCCCTCTGGTGATCGCTGGGCTCGACCTCGTCCTCTTCCGGTCGACCCACGAAGAGGTGTGTCGCCTCGAAGCGCAGCGTCAGCGGTGGCTCCGGGCCCTCGTGGGTGATGGCTACTCGGCCACGGCGTTCTTGTGGACCGGCGTCATCGTCCTCGCGCTGGCAGTGGCGATCGTCGCAGCGGTCGTGCTTGGCGCGGTCTGATCGGCCGATCCCGACAAGTGCGACAACATCCGACGCGATCTGACAAGGACGTGGCCGCGTAGCTCAACGAGGCGCGACGCTGCCATCCGGAGCGTTGCCCCGCCGGACGTATTCGAGCAGCACCGCTCCTGACGGGAACGTGTGCGAGTTCGTCAGGCGGAGCTTGAGCGGCTCTTCGAGCTCAGCGAAGAGCTGCTTCCCGTCGCCCAGCGCCATGGGCGCGATCAGCAACTTGTAGTCGTCGATCAGGCCGGCCTTCGTCGCTTGCGCGAACAGCCCGGCGCCGCCGCCGAACATGATCGGCGGGCCGTCCGCCTCCTTCATCCGGCGCACCGTCTCGACGACGTCGCCCTCGAGCTTCGTGGCGTTCGCGCGGAGCGACGGCGTCCCGCGCGACACCACGTGCTTCGGCGTCTCGCGCCAAAACGTGGCGAACTCCCGCTCCACGTCGGAGA
>JBKPMM010000101.1:0-7856 GCA_046732155.1 Chloroflexota bacterium
CGGACCTACCGCGCCGGCTCGAAGTCCGCCTCGGATGCCTCCAACGGCTCGCGGAACGCGTTCCAGGCGAGGACCGCGAGCGAGAACAGCAGCGCGACGCCCATCACAGGCGCTCCAATCCGCTTGATCTCCGCCGAGTCAAGGATCAGGCCGATCGCGAACACGAGCAGCCCGAGGTTCACCCCCCAGAACATCACCTGCCCGATCCATGACGTCCGGACGGAAGCTCGAAGCACGAGCATCGCCAGCAGCCCGAGCATCACGTTCGTAACCACGCCGATGAACGTCGCGTGGTCGCCCGCGATGAGCAACGGGCCGAGGCTGTCCGGGTCGACGCCGCTGACGAATTGGAATACGACATCCATGAAGATGACGATCGCGAGCACGACCCACAGCGATGCGACCGCGATGTGGCGGATCGGCGCCGCCGCGATCCAGTCGGTCCGCAGCGCCCGCGGCAGGATCCTGATCGCGAACGCGCCGGCACCGATCAGCGAGCTCAGCAGGTTGATCCCGCCGCCTGCCTGCACCGCGCCGATCATGAGTGTCACCGAGAACAGCAGTGCGCCGACGAACAGCACTCCGACCTGGACCAGGCCCAGCATCGGGAGCGATCGCGTGCCGAGGAGCCGCCATTCGATGAGGCCCATCGCAGCCAATACGAGGTACCCGAAGGTCATCGCGCTGGCGTGCGCCGCCACCGAGTCGCCCGGGATGATCGTGATCCCGGCCGCGAGGCTGACCTGGATGAGCACACCGACGAGCGCCCCATACGCGAAGACCGTCAACCCGAGCGTGACGGCCAGCCGCGGCAGCGTCCGCTCGCCGGCGAGATACATCCGCCAGACCCAGATGAACAGCCATACGACCGCGATCAGTAGCGCGACACCGCCGATCGCGCGAAACGCGAAATTGCCCGTATAGAAGGCGAGCACATAGATCGGGACGAGGACGGCGAGCCCGACCATCAGTCGTCGGTCGGCGGCCTGGAACAGCAGGAAGGTGGACGCCACGATCGTGAGCGTCAACCAGCCCACCGTCCCGGCGTGGACGTGGGTCAGGATCTGGTTGCGATCGAATTCGACGGCATCGGCGCCGTTGAGGATGCCGATGACGATGTTGACCACGAACACGGCCATCGCGACGAGATACAGGTCTCGCGCGGTCGATACCCAGCCGGGAGGACCACCTCCTGCGCGCGTCGTGGGGCCTGCCTGAACCTCGGCTGCGTCCATCGATCCCTCCAGCGCTACCTAGGCTCGAAGTATGTCGGCTACGCGCGCCGCCGGATCGACCACAGCGCGACGGACACAAGGATCGCGCCCGCGATGGCGATCGCGGCGCCGGTCGAGAGCCGGTCGGCGAGCGGGCCGGCCACCAGCGACGGGATGAGCGAGGCCGCCGATACGATCGAGGCAAGCACGCCGAAGACGCGCCCACGCACATCGGCGGGCGTCGACTCCGTCAGGTTCGTCTGGGCGGTCACCGACGTCACGGCGTACGCGGCGCCAGCCACCATCGCGGTCACGACCACCACTGGCAGTGCACCGACCCCGATCCCGATGCCGCGCATCCACTGATCGAGCCAGCCCGCAGCGGCGAGCGCGGCCGTCACGACGCCGAGGACGAGCAGCCCACCTTCCGAGACCCGGCGCCGCGGCAATCCTTCGCCGAAGCGCCGAAGCCCGAAGACACCGAGGACGACGCCGATCCCGAGCGGGATCACGACGACCGCGAGGTTCTGTGGCTCGAGGCCGACCGTCACGGCAAGCGACGGACCGAGCACGCCGAGCACGCTCGCGACCGAGGTCGCCGTCGCGAGGAGGAGGATCGGTCGGAAGATCGTCGGCTCATGGCGGACGACCGCGAGACCCTCGCGGAGCTCGTGGATGACATCGCCGATCGTGCGACGTCCGTCCGCGTCCTCCTGTTCGATCGGTGGCGCACTCGGCAGCCCGAAGCACGCGATGCTCGCCGCCACGTAGAACACAGCCACGACCCCGAGGACGAACGACGGCCCGGCCATCGTCACCATCAGCGGGCCGAGGAACGCGAAGCCGATCGCGAACGAGCCCTGGAGCGTCAGATTGAAGACGCTCATCGCGACTTCGAGCTGGGCCTTCGGGACGACCCGCGGGATCATCGAGCCCTCGGCTGGCGTGAGCGCGACGCTCATGAGGCTCACCCCGAGATTGAGCGCGAGGACCACGGCGATGTTCATCCCCGCGAGGGCCAGCCCGGCCGTCAACGCCGTACGGATGAGGTTCGGGACGATCAGCGCCCAGCGAAGGTCGAGACGGTCGACCACGACGCCCGCGAACGGCGACAGCGCGATCTGCGGAAGGACGAAGGAGACGAGCAGCGCGCTGACGGCGCTGTTCGACCGCGTCGACGAGTAGACGAGGACCGTCAGCGCGTATAGCGCCATGTTGCCGCCGATCTGGTTCGCGGCCTGGATGAACCACAGGCGCGCAAAGACCGGATCTCGAAGGATGCTGCGGGCGCCGGCGACCTCGATCGTCACGGAACCCGAGTCTAGGGGACCGGTGGATCGTAGGAGAGGGACCTCGGGCGCCGCCCCCCAGGCGGGCGCCCGAGCCCTCGCGACATGTGCGGTTCGGGCCCGCGGCCCCAAGGGAGGAGGACGGACCGCGGGCTTGCATCAGATATGGCGTTCGCGAGGCCCGAATCGTTCACTTTTCGGCAAAGATCCTCGGGGGACTATGTCGCGACGGCCGCCGCACCCCGTCCGGCGAGCGTGATCCGTCGGGCCCGCTCCTGGCGCAATGCCGGGAGGTAGAGCGGTGCGGCCGCCGCGCAGATCAGGCCGCCAACGATCATCGCGGTCGAGACGCTCGTGCCGTCGGCGAGTGCCGCGAGCACGATCCCCCCGAGTGCGCCCGCCGGCTGGCTGATCATCGAGTTCATCGAGAGCACGGTGGTCCGGTGCGGACCGTCGACCTGTCGATGAAGAAGCGTCGTGTGCATCGGGTCCGACGCGCCGTGTGCCGTGTAGCAGGCGAGGTACGCGGTGACGACGCCGATGACCCCGGCGATGAGCCCCATCGCGATCACCGCCGCACCCTGGATGATCCGCAGCAGTGCCGCCGATCGCGCGACGCCGATCCGCCGACTGACGATTACGATGCCGGCCGCCCCTGCCGCTGAGGCGAACCACGCGGCGGAACCGACCGGGCCCATGATCGCGGCCGCCGAGTCGGTAGCGCCGACGAGCTCGGACAGGCGGATCGGGAACAGGCTCTCGAACGTGACCATCGCGAAGCCCCATGCCGCCTCGACGAGGACGAGCCCCAACAGCACCCGCGACGACCGGAGCAGGCCTAGCCCCTGACCGATGATCGAGGGCACGCTCCGGATCGACGCTGCGATCGCCTCGGCGTCCCGCGGTCTCGGCTCCTCCGTCATCAACGCCGCGATGGCGATCGGCCGGACGAGGTGGAGCGCGAAGGCCACGAGAAGCGGGAGGAGAAGCGGGTCGATGCCGGGCACCGGGTGTAGCGCGACAAGACCACCCGACACCAGCGAGCCGACTGCGATCGCGATGCTGGCCGCAGCGGACGAGCGCCCAAGGCTTTGCTCGAGCTCAGCCGTCGCATCCGCCGCCAGGGTCGCGTCGACGAACCATGCCTCGAGTGGGCCCGAATCGAGCGCTCGGTACACGCCTTGAAGGACCATCGCCGCGACGAACAGAGCGGCAGAGTCGGCGATCGTGAACAGGGCCATCGATACGATCGCAACGCCGGACGCGATCAACAGGACGGGTTTCCGGCCAAGCGCGTCGGACAGCCCGCCGGTCGGAAGCTCCAGGGCAAGGACGACCAAGCCCTGGGCGGCGAAGACGACCCCGATCTCGGTCAGTGACAGGCCGCGCGACAGCGGGACGAGCACGAAGATCGGCATCAGGAAGCCGACCGGCAGCCAGCGCAGCGAGATAAGGGCGAGGAAGCGCCGGCGAAGCGATCGCGCGTCGAGTTCCGCCGTCACGCCTCCGACTCCTCATCGGCCGACGCGACCGGGAACGTGTGGAAATAGACGGCGACGCGTCGGGCGTCGGGGTCGATAGGGGAGGGTCGTCGATACCGGTCGATGAGTGTGAGCAGCTCGGCTTCGAACTCGCGCAGCCGCTCAGGTGAAACACGGATCTCGGCGTCGCCGGACTCGGCGGCGTCGCGCCACTCGACCGGCTCAACCGCAACCGCATCGAGCCAGCGCTCGTATCGCTCGGCGAAGGCCTGGAAGTAATGACGGCGCAGCCAATCGCTCGCGGCCTCGGCGTCGGGATCGCCGACGAGATCGCGCTCTCGCCATTCATGGCTGGCGGTACTGGCGCGCCACCAACGCTCCCGACCTCGACCGTCCTCCGTCTCCTCGACCAAGCCGACCGACGCGAGTTTCCGGAGGTGATAGCTCGTCGCGCCAGTGTTCGTATCGAGCTCGTGGGCGAGGGCAGTGGCAGTCGCCGGTCCGTGGATCCGGAGCGCGGTCAGGACGCGTGACCGAAGCGGGTGCGCGAGTACGCGGAGCGCCTTCGGGTCGAGGCGGATCGAAGTCGAATGGCTCATGGCGGCCTAGACCGTACCATGCAAAGAACTTATGCACAAGTGTTATGCAACTCAGATGGAAGCGCAGCGCGAGGGCGGGTACAGTGGCGCCGAATGATCCTGCGCATCGTCTTCGGCCGATTTCCGACCGACCTCGACGCGAATGCTCTCGTCGAGGCCCGCGACCGCCTTGGCCAGGCGGCGCTCGACGTGCCCGGGCTCGAAAGCCTGATCGTCGGAGCGCGTCGGTCGGCGGTCCCGGGGGACCACGACATCGAGGCAGCCATCGTGTCCGTCTGGACGGACGCCACGCTGATGGCCCGCGCCACCGACGTCGCCGAGCAGGACCGGTTCCTCGCGGCGCGGCTGCAACTGCCGCTGCAGGTCGACGAGGCGGTGCATTACGAGATCGTCGGTCGAACGTTCGCGGCGTTACCGCCGGACAGGACGGCGTATCTCCGCATCCTGACGATCCAGGCGCGACCCAATGAAGAGGCGAGGCTCGTCGAGACGCTCCGCGACCAGCAGCGTCGATTCGTGGATCTGGGTCTCGTCGCGTCCCACCTTGGGCGTCGCGTGATCGGGCGCGAATGCGAGGCGGTGACGGTCGGCGTGTGGCCGGACCTCGCGACGATCCGCCGAGCGACCGGTGGCCGGCCCGAGCGTCCGCTGTTCGAGCAGGACCTCGCGGACTGGCTGGACCGGATCCATCTCGAGACCTACGACGGCATCGAGATCGCACCTCGCCTTCCCGCCGTCAGCGGGCCGCCGATCTACGTGATCGATGAGCAGTTGCGGATCGTCGACATCACGGCGAGTGCGGCGGCCACGATCGGGTGGCCGGCGGAGGAGCTCGTCGGGAAGTCGGTCCGCGACATCTCACTGATGGATGAGCACGCCGCTGCCGCGGCGTGGGAGAGATTCCTCGACGAGGGACGGTCGTCCGGGGAGACGTCGTACCTCGTGCCAGATTCTGGCGCCGTCTACCTCCGATACATAGCGCAACGTGATATGCCGATCCCCGGGCGCCACACGATCCTTGTCCACCGCTGGCACGAGCCGGCGCCGACCGAGGAGGACCTGGCGCAGGCGGTACGCGAGGCGTTTGCGCTGCGTGATCAGGGTGGCGCTCCCGATCTCCCCGGCGACGTCGAAACGACGAGGCCCCCCGCGTCGCCGCAGGGGGCCTCGTAGGAAACGTTCTTCTTGACGGTCCGTCAGCGTTAGCTTCCCGACTGGGATCCACCGCCGCCGGACGACGAGCCGCCGCCACCCATGCCGCTGCCACCGGAGCCGCTGCCACCGGACGACGAGCCGCCGCCGCTCTGGCTGTCACCGGTCTGGCCCATGTTGCCGCTCTGGCCGTAGTCGCTGGTCTGACCACCCGAGCCCATCGAGCTCGCGCCGGGGCTGGTCGAGCCTGACCCGCTACCGCCCTCGCCCGTATCCCAGTCCTCCGAGTTCCCTGGCTGACCTGTCTTGTTGCCGGTTTGGCCGGACTGGGTTCCGCTCTGGCCCATACGATCCTGATCGTTGGCCTGGTCGCCCACTGACGCACCTCCATCGACGGTCCGGGGGTCGCTCGTAGCGTCGTTCAGCGGGCGAACAGCAACCACCATCGGGGACCGTCCGCTCATTGCGCGCGTATGTCAGCCCTCACCGCGTACGGGCCCGGACCGGGAAAATGGGGTTTCGGGGCATACTGCCCGGCAACCCCATGAACCTCGTCGCGTTGCGCCGTTCCCGTCACATCACCCTCGTGCTCGCGGTGATCGGGCTCGTCGTCTTCGCCGCGGCGTGTACGCCGAACGACGGGCCTTCCGCGCCGACGGTCGCGCCGACATTGGCCGAAGCAACGGCCATCTCGGCAGCCGGGGCCCGGGCGATGGCGTCGACGAGAGCGTGAGGCGGATCGCGACCTTCGCACTCATCGCCGCCCTCGTGGGCGGCTGCGCGACGATGACGCCGAGTCCCTCGTCTGCTCCGGCCACCGACGTCGCCATCGCGCCGACATCGACTGCGCAGCCGAGCGCCATCCCCGTGCCGAAGCATGAGGTTTATGGCTTCGTGCCCTACTGGGAGATGGACGACACGATCGCCGAACACATCGCCGCGACCGACCTGACCACAGTCGGCCTCTTCTCCGTCACGCACAAGCGGAACGGCACGATCGATGAGCAGACCGGGCTGCAACGCATCCGCGGCGAGATCGGCCAGTCGATGATTCGGGCCGCCCACGACCGCGGGACGCGCGTGGAGATCGTGTACACGAGCTTCGGCGCGACCAAGAACCGACGCTTCTACGACGACCCAAAAGCGCAGGACCGCTGGATCGACGAGCTCGTCGGGCTGGTGCAGGAGACCGGTGTCGACGGGATCAACGTTGACGTCGAAGCGATCCCGCTCGACCTCGTGCCGCTGTACGGCGCGTTCGTCGGTCGATTGCGAACAGTGCTCCGCGATCGAGTCCCGGACGCGCAGCTGTCCGTCGCCACCCAGGGCAACGAGATCGGGGCCGCGATGGCCGCGGTTGCCGCGACGGCCGGAGCGGACCGGATCTTCCTGATGGGCTACGACTACCGGACGCCCGGGACGCAACCGGGAGCGTCGGCGCCGATCGATCGGATGGACGGCCAGGAGAAAGACCTCCTCTGGTCGCTCGATCTCTACGCGACGCTTGGTGTGCCGTCCGAGAAGCTGCTGCTCGGCTTGCCGCTGTACGGCGTCATGTGGCCCGTGATCGCGCCGGGGTTCCTCGCACCGTCGAGCGGGCGCGGCGACGCATGGGTTCCGCGGCGGAACCTCGTTGTCTTCGAGGCTCCCGACTTTTCGCCGACGTACGAGCCGACCGAGAGCGTCGAGTTCTATACCGTGCCGACGGCGTTCGCGCCCGCCGGTTCGACGAGCGCAGCGTCGACCAGCCCAGCCCCTGCGAGCCCGATCCCGACCGCGTGGGATGCCGTCTACTACGACTCGCCGCGCAGCCTGACCCCCAAATTGCGTCTGGCCGACGATCGTGGTCTTGCCGGGGCCGGCTTCTGGGCCATCGGCTACGAGCGGGGCCTGCCCGGCTATACCGAGTTGATCGCGGCGTTCCGGGCCGGGAAACTGCCTCGCGAGTGACGGTCACGGCTGGCGGCCCTGTCCTGAGCACGCGGCGGCTTGGCCGGGCGACGCTCGCGCGGCAGCTGCTTCTCGAGCCGTCGATCCTCGACGTCGTCACCGCGGTCGAAGCCGTCGCCGCGCTGCAGGCGCAGGAACCCCCCTCGCCGTATGTCGGGCTGTGGGCGAGGC
>JBKPMM010000102.1:0-7763 GCA_046732155.1 Chloroflexota bacterium
CCGGGTCCAGCTCCGCTGGGGGCTCGGCGCGGAGTTCGCCGGCTATGTCGCCGCGATCGACCAAGGGTACTTCGAGTCTGAAGGGCTCGAGGTGACGCTCGTCGAAGGCGGGCCCGACGTCGCGCCCGAGGTCGCCGGCTCTGCTCTCGATGGCCCCGAGTTCACGGTCAGCTGGGTCCCGCGCATGCTCGTCGCGCGCGCCGCCTCGACCACCGACCTCGTCGACATCGGTCAGTTCTTCCATCGATCGTCGACGTTGACGATGGCCTTCCGCGATCAGCAGGTGACCGAACCCGTGGACTTCAAGGGCAAGAAGGTCGGCGTCCTTCCAGGCGGCGACCGACTCGAGGTCACGTCCGCCTTGATCGCTGCCGGACTGGACGTGGAGCACGACACGCAGCTCGTCGATCTCGGGTCGGGCGTGGACCCGCTGTTGACCGGCGCCGTGGACGTCGCCCAGGTCACGATCAACGACACCTATGCACGAGTGCTCGAGGCGAGCGACCGGCGCACCGGCAAACCGTACGAGGTGACGGACTTCGACGTCATCAACCTCGACGACGAGGGCACCGCCATGCTGCAGGACGCCGTGTTCGCGCGAGCCTCATGGCTCGCGGACGAGGGGCACGAGGCGGTCGCGACAGCATTCCTCAAGGGGTCGGCACTGGGCTGGATGTATTGCCGCGACCATCCCTCCGACTGCGTCGACTTGGTCGTAGCCGCCGGCGAGCGGATCGGGGCAGAGGCTGGCGCGAGTTCGTCGCCTCCGCCGCCGTCACCGTCGAGCAGCGCTGAAACGCGTCTCAAGCCCGGCCACGAGACATGGTCGATGAACGAGGTCAACCCGTTGATCTGGCCCTCGCCGTCGGGCGTCGGCGTGATGGCGCCCGACGAGTGGCAGCACACCGTCAAGGTGCTGGTGGACGCCGGAGCGATCCCGGGGCAGCCGAGCGATGACGCGTATCGGACCGACCTGATGGAGTCGGCGCTGGAGGCGCTCGGCGATATCGACACGAAGGGTGATGCATTCGTGAAGGGCACGGTCGAGATCGAGCCATAGCGGCCGCCGGTCGTCGTCGCCAGTCGTCGTCCCCAGTCGTCGTCCCGCCAGGCGGTCATTGGCCCACGCGCCCGCGCTACCATCGCCTCGTGACCGAGCCCGAGACCGCCGACCGCCCCGACACGCTTCACGTGTCGACCCACCCGGCGGTCCTCCATAAGCTCGGCGTCCTGCGCGACCAGGCCACCGAACCGAAGAAGTTCCGCGAGGTCGTCCGCGAGTTGTCATGGCTGCTCGGGTATGAAGCGCTGCAGGATGTCAAGACGCGTCCGCTCGACATCACGACACCGATGGAGCCGATGGTCGCGAGCGAGCTCGGCGAGCGCATCGGCCTCATCCCCATCCTCCGCGCGGGCCTGGGCATGGTCGACGCGATGCTCGAGCTGATGCCGACGGCGCAGGTCTGGCACCTCGGTCTGTTCCGGGACGAGCGGACGCTCCGGCCGGTCGAGTACTACAACAAGCTGCCGGACTCCGCGACCGTCGACCTCTGCCTGATCCTCGATCCGATGCTTGCGACCGGCGGGAGCGCGACGGCTGCGATCGACGTGCTGAAGCGCTGGGGCGCCGTCACGCCGGTCCGGATCAAGCTCGTGAACCTGATCGCGGCGCCAGAGGGTGTCGCGGCGGTCCAGGCCGCACACCCGGACGTCCATATCCACACGGCGTCGCTCGACCGAGGCCTGAACGAGAAGGGCTACATCATGCCGGGCCTAGGTGACGCCGGCGACCGCCAGTTCGGGACAGGCGGGCAGGGGTAGGCCCCACAGACGCTGACCTCGGCTCGACACGGTTGAGCGCCGCGACCGGAGCGCTGGCCCGCGCGCGGTCCGGACGGGTCGCCCCCGCGTCTCCGGCGTGTTCCTGTCGCGACAGCGCATTTCTGTCATCTGCTCATGTGGCGAGCCATCGACAAGTATCGGCTGGCGATCCATCCGATCAACCTCATGTTCATGCATCGACCGTGCGGGAGGTGAACCATCCCGGGGCCAAATCCGGATATCCATGCAGGATTTCCCGACTGGACGTCCCGGATCCCCTGTCACCGGCTCTTGCGCCGAGCATCTGACAGAAAACACTCCGCAAGCCGCCCGCGCACGCGAGCTATTCCCGGCGCGACAGGCACATCTCTGTCACCGGCTCTTGTGCCGAGCATCTGACAGAAAAGACTCCGCAAGCCGCCCGCGCACGCGAGCTATTCCCGTCGCCGACAGGCACATCTCTGTCATCTGCTCGTGTGACGAGCACCTGACAGGGATCCAGGCCCCACGCCCCGAACATACCTAGACCGAGATTTCCCGGTGCCGCCACGCACCGACTCGCAGAACCGAGGCGCATCATCGGGATGTGGACGTCGGGGAGTACCTGCTCTCGCTGAACCTCCCGTTCGCGCTGGCGGTCGGGGGCATCCTGATCGTGGTCGGGCTCGTCCTGCTTCGGTTCCTGATGGCGACGACGTCAGAGGTCGGCCGAATGGTGCCGGGCGCCGGTGAGGCCGCCGGCCGTGCGCTCCTCGATAGCCGCGACCTCCCGCCCGACAGCTGGGTCTGTACGGTCTGCCGCTCGGTGAACACGCCGCAGGCCGCCCATTGCTATCGCGGTTGCGGGCCGCGCGAGCAGCTCGCCGAGCCGCTCCCATCGGACCGGTCGCTCCTCGCGGACCGACAGAACGGGAAGCGCATCCTCTAGCGACCGCCAGCGAGTAACGACCGCCTGGCGAGTGCCATCCGCGACGCCGTCCAGCGAGCGCGATCCGGGACGCCGTCTCGCGACGAGCCGTCAGGGTCGCCGGATCGTGATCTTCGAACCGACTCTCGAGAACGTCAGGTCGACGTCGTACTCCACCCGCTGGAGCTGTCCCGAGCCCTCACCGACCCGCGACTTGCCCCACAGCTTCCACGTCCCCGACCGCGGGCGACCCGCATCGTCGATGACGACGTCGAGTTCGGTGTCGTCGACCTGTTCCTTCTGCGACATCCCGGGGATCGTGTTCGGGTGGATCAGGAGCGCCCCCGGGATGGCGATCTTGTGCAGCGTCTTGCCTGTCACCCGGACGGCGCCGAGGTAGCGGACGTCCGTAGGCGCCCTGACGTTCTTGAAGAGCACGTACGACTGGCCGGCGCCGAAGTTCTTGATCGTTCGCCAGGCCGCAGCGCCCGACTTGACGTAGCCATGGCCATCGACCCCGCGGACCTGGACACGGACCTTGCCGACGCCCGTGTAGTCGTGGCTCAAGTCGTACGTGAACGAGCTCGAGAAGTCGTCGCCCGACACGTCGAGCGCACCGACGATCGGCAGGAGGTTGATCGACGCTCGGACCGAGCCGTCGAACGCGACGTGGTACGACAGCTTGCCACTCGTCACACGCTCGACGAACGCGTCGATGGCTGCGACGAAGGCGCGCGGCGACGCCGAAGGTTTGGCTGACGCTTCGGCTCCCTGGGAAGGCGACGCGGCAGGCACAGCGGGGCTCGTGGCGCTGGGCGACGGGAGACACCCAGCCGCCATGGCGGCGGCGAGCATGGCAGCGCCCACCACGAGCATGCGCGGGACGCGATCCGTAGACATCGGGACAGACGGTACCAGCGGCGGTCGATGCGGTCCGCCCGGCGTACGAACCACGACGGACCGGGACCATCGACCCCCGTGGCGTCGAGTAGGCGACACTCCGCGGCTGCTCGTGCGCGGTATGCTCGCGGATGTGACCCTTGCCGCGGAGCGCGCGACCCGGACCGGTCGGGCACGGACCCGTAACCGAACGCGACCCGACACGCCCGTCCTCGTCCGGCACGTCCGGAACGGCATCGAGGAAAGCCTCCACCGCGGCGACATCGTCGAGGCGGACGCGACCGGTCGCCTGATCCGCTCGGTCGGTGATCCTGACCGGGTCGTGACCCTCCGCTCCACCGTCAAGCCGTTCGGCGTGGTCGCCCTGATCGAGGCCGGCGGGATCGAGGCGTTCGATCTCGAATCGTCCGAGATCGCGATCATGGCGAGCTCGCACTCCGGCGAGGACTTCCACGTCAGGACGCTGCAGGGCATGTTCCGCCGGGCCGGCGTGAGTCAGGCGATGCTCGCGTGCGGGAGCGAGGGTATGCCGCTCGACGCGCTCACCGCCGCGCGTCTTGCCCGCGACGGCGAGAAGGCGGGTGCGATCCGCCACATGTGTTCCGGGCAGCACGCCGTCTCGCTGCTGCTATCGCGATTGAAGGGCTGGGATCTCGAGACGTACTGGCAACGCGACCACCCATCGCAGATCGCCTATCGCGCCGCCGTCGCGCGCGCGTACGGCACGACGCCCGATCGACTCGTGACCGCGATCGATGGCTGCGGGGTGGAGACCTACGCGTTCCCGTTGCGCGAGGTCGCCCAGGCGTACGCATTCCTCGCGGATCCGTCGGCCCTCCCGGCGCGTGATCAGCGTCGGTCGATCGCGCCCGCGCTCACGATCGTCCGCGACGCCGTCGTCGCGAACCCGGAGATGATCGGCGGCCGCCACGACCGGCTCGATACATCGGTGATGAAGGCCGCCGAGGACCGCCTGATCAGCAAGGCCGGGATGGAGGCGCTCCGGGCGATCGCGATCCTGCCGGGGCCGCGATCGGGAACGCTGTTCGACTCGCCGTCCGGCCTCGCCATCAAGATCGAGGACGGCGACGGCTACGACCGCGGGACGTGGGCCGCCTCGATCGAGGCGCTTCGCCAGGTCGGTGTCCTCGACGGTCAGCCTCTGCGGTCGCTCGCGCGCTATCACCGACCGACCATCCTCGACCCACATGGCCGCGTGGGGGCAGAATCCATCGCGGACTTCGAGCTCGCACCAGTCGGCGAACTGATCGGCTGACCGGCACTCGGCCGCCGGCTGACCGGCGACCCGCCAGTTCCGGGCTCGTCCAGGAGCCACGACCGTACCGATGCCAGCCGACGACCCGTACCGCACGCTCGGACTCGAGCGCGGTGCGCCCCTCGACGAGGTGAAGCGTGCCTACCGCCGGCTGGTGAAGGCCAACCATCCGGACGCCGCCGGCGAGGCCGCGTTGCCGCGCTTCCTGGCGATCCAGGATGCCTACGACCGGATCGTCGGGCCGGACGACGGCAACGGGCACGCCATTCCGCGTCGGTCACCGGCCAGTCCGTGGGAGGCCGACCCCGACCGAGCCGGTGCGACGTATCGGGCCTATGGCGGCAGACCGCGGCCGCGACCAGGTCCGAGGACTGGCCCGAGGCGGGCCTCACGTCCCGCCGGCGCGGCCGGCTCGACGCCTCCGAAGAACGCCGGTGGTGCCGCATCGGCGGGCGGTGGCGCCTCGAGCGCGCGCACTGGAGCCGCGAGCGGCAGCGCGCGGCCTGCGAGTGGCGGTCAGGCCGGGGACGCCGGCGAGCGTCGACGGAAGAAGGCCACGCTCGGCTCGACCTCGTACGACGACGTCGACCCCGAGGCGTTCTCGCCCGACTGGGGCGGTGCCTCCTGGTACGGCACCACGTCCGGCACGTATTGGACGATCAACCCGAAGGAATACGCCGACCCTCGCAAGCACGGTCCGGAGTACCAGGCACGTGCCCGCCGCGCGGGCGGTGGCCGCGCGGGCGGCGCTCCAAGCGAGGCCCCACGGACCGCCCCCGATCCCGCTCCACCGGAAGCGACGATCGCCGAAGATCCGGCACCGGCTTCGGCGCCGCCGCGATCGTCGCCACCACCCACCCACACCACCTCGTCGTGGTGGGACGCGACGACAGGGGAGCCGACGACGACCTCGACGGGCGCGGCTGCCAGCGGACGCCCGGCCACCGCGGCGTCGTCCGGTCCGGCGCAGCGCGCGGGACCAGAACCCCCTCACGCCCGGGGAGCGCCTCCGGTCCACGACTACGCGGCTGCCGACCTGTCCACCGACGCGGTCTTCGCGTCGGTGCGACGCTGGCTCGACGACGACCATCCGACGGGTGTGGCGCGGATCGGGCGCGCTGTCATCGGGTGGGCGCCCGTCGCGCTCGGTGCTGGGTGGCTCGCCGGGGAGGTGAGCGGCTGCGGGCGGTTCGCCGCCACATGTCCCCCGCTCGTCGATCCGCTCACCTGGGTCGTCCAGCTCAGCGCGTTGCTGCTCCTTATCCTCCTGCCGCGGCTGGCGCGGATCACGACGATCGGCACCCTGGCGATCCTCGGAACGGTCTTTCCCGCGTCGCTGCTGCTCTTCGCGACCGGCGACCCGGAGGGGATGGCGTTCGGCCGGTCGCTGCTCGGCGGCTTGATCATCGTCGCCTGGCTCGTCGGGCTCGGGTACGGGATCGTCCGGGAGGTTCGGCGGCTGGGCCGCCCGGTATCCTGAAGCCATGCCCCGCAAGAACGACCCGCGCGACCTATCCGCCGCTGCCCAGGAATACCTCTTGGCGCTCCGGGTGACCGCCGGGAACGAGGATGGCCCACGCGCGACGGCCGCCGGGATCGCCCGTCATCTCGGCGTGACCACGCAGGCCGCGAGCGAGATGTTCCGGCGGTTGACCGCGGACGGTCTCGTCGAGCACGACGGGGGGCGAGAGCTCCGGCTGACGAGCGCCGGGCATGCCGCTGCGGACGCGATCTTCCGCCGCCACGCGCTGCTCGAGTGGCTACTGACGAGCGTCGTCGGGCTCGGATGGGCGGAGTCGGACGAGGAGGCGATGCGCCTCCAGGTCGCGATCTCGCCGCGGGTCGAGGCGCGCCTCGACGAGATGCTCGGGCACCCCGAGATCTGCCCGCACGGAAATCCGATCGATGCGGCGACGGCCAAGCGTCGGCCGCGCGGCGTGCGTCTATCGGAGATGGACGCCGGGACCCAGGCCACCGTATATCGGATCACCGAGGAAGCCGAGGAGGACGCTGGCCTCTTGTCGTACCTCGAGGCGAGAGCCCTGAAGCCGGGCGCGCCGGTCACGATCCTTGCGCGTTCCGAGTCACTCGATTCGCTGACGCTCGACGGCCCGCGCGGGCGCGCGACGCTCGGGCTCCGACCGGCGGCGCTCATCCGCGTCCTTCCCGGCGAGGCCGACCCGAGCCTCTTCCACACGGTCCCCGAGCGATGACGACTCGCGTCCGCATCGCCCCGAGCCCGACGGGTCCGTTGCACATCGGGACGGCACGCACCGCGCTGTACAACTTCCTGCACGCGCGCCACGTCGGCGGGACGTTCATCCTCCGCCTCGAGGACACGGACCGCGCCCGCAGTACCGTCGAGTTCGAGAAGGACATCCTCGACGGGCTGCACTGGCTCGGCCTCGAGTGGGACGAGGGTCCGGAGGTCGCCGGCGAGCCTGCCCGCGGACCCCATGCGCCGTACCGCCAGATGGAGCGGCTGCCCTCGTACGAGGCGGCGGCCCAGCGCCTTCTGGCACTCGACCTCGCGTATCCGTGCTACTGCACGCCCGAGGAGCTCGAGGCCGACCGCAAGGCGCAGGAGGCCGCCAAGCAGCCGCCGCGCTACGTCGGTCGCTGCGCGCACCTGACCGTCGAGGAGCGTCGGGCACGTGAAGCGGAAGGACGGCGCGGCGCGCTGCGCTTCCGTGTCGGGGAGGGGAGTGTCGTCTTCGACGATGTGATCCGGGGACGCGTCGAGTTCGACGTCGCGAACCTGGGCGGTGACTTCGTCATCGTCCGAGCCGACGGGACACCCCTTTACCACTTCACGGTCGTGGTCGACGACGCGGCGATGGAGGTCACGGACGTGATCCG
>JBKPMM010000103.1:0-13483 GCA_046732155.1 Chloroflexota bacterium
TCGGTTCGATGCGGAGCGTGAGCGCCGTCACGACGCCAAGCGCACCCAACGCCGTCGGCACCCCCAAGAAACGCTCGTCGTGGCGCCCGAAGATGCGACGTTCGCCGTCGCCGCCGATGAGCTCGACGCGCTCCACGGCCGTTGCCAGCATCCCGTTCCGCCGCCCCGACCCGTGCGTGCCGGTGGCGCACGCACCGGCGATCGAGATGTGCGCGAGGGACGCGAGGTTGTGGAGCGCGAATCCGGCGGCGTCGAGCGTCCCGCACAGGTCCCCGTAGCGCTGCCCGCCATCGACCGTGACTGTCATCGCTGTCGCGTCGAGATCCGTCCGGCGCGGGATGTCGACGAGCGTCATCTGGTCGCCCTCGGTGTCGGCGATCCGGTTGAAGGTGTGCCCGGATCCGAGCGGTCGAAGGCGCCGTGCCTCGCGCACCATCGCCTGCGCTTCCTCGACCGACCGCGGCGCGAGGAGTCGTGCCGCTTCGTACGTGATGTCGCCCGACCAGTTCGTCCGTCGCCGTGCGGTGCTCGCGTCTCGGTCCACGGGCAGATGGTCGCAGACCTCGGACACAGAACGGCCGGGCCTCGAGGCCCGGCCGTCGAACAAGCGGCTATCGCGTTCACATGATCCCGACGACGTGGCCCTCCGGGTCGGCGAACAGCGCGACCGTGGTCTCCGGCGCGACCTCGGTGAGCGGCATGATCACGCGACCACCGCTGGCGGCCGCCTTGTCGAGGATCGCCTGCGGATCGTCGGTGTGGACGTAGAACGTGACCTGGCCGGCGCCCCCATCCTGGCTCGCGCCGATGCCGCCGGTGAGACCGTCGTCCTGGCGGTACATGCCGTAGCCGCCCGGGTTGTTCGTGTCGAGGCTCCAGCCGAACACGTCCTTGTAGAACCGCTGCAGCGCGGCGCCGTCCTTGCCGGTGACCTCGACGTGGATGACCTTGGCTCCCATCGGGGACCTCCTTCGTTCGCGGCGGCTCACCATCGACCGCCCCGTATCAGCACGACGAACGGGCCGGGCTCGAATCGACAAGCGGAAAGGCGACGAGCGCACCGGCGGGGTCCCCGCTGCGCTCCGATCTGGCAGAACTTTCATGGGCAGACCCTTATGTCATCGGCCCGGGTCGATTCGGGCGAAAACACCAGCTGATGCGTCTCCTGGTGAAACTTCTGCCAGGAACTGGCCCTTGGCGCGCCATAACGTTCTCCCGGCGCAACTTCTGCCACGTATGTGTGGTCAGAACACGAATGCGTGGTCAGAACAGGCTGGCGCACCGCCCACCGCGCCCCGCGGCCTTTCCGAACGACCGCGGTCGCACCGCCCACCGCGCCCCGCGGCCTTTCCGAACGACCGCGGTCGCTGGCACCGCGCCCGCTGCCTTTCCGCACCCGACCGCTGTCGCAGCGGCCGCACGGCAGGACGTTAGGGCAACGGTCTCCAAGCCTGTCCGAGCAGGACGCCGAGCGCGACGAGCACCGCCCCGAGGGCGACGAACAACACGCTGACTTCCACGATCTCGGGCTTGGTGATCAGGTTCGTCGGCAGGTTCGCGAAGACCTTCTGCAGCTCGTCGGCGCTCGCGGCGGGGTAGTACTCGCCACCCGTCGCCTCCGCGACTGACATCAGCGTCTGTTCGTCGATGGCGCGGCGGAAGCCGGCGCCACCACCGCCGAACCCACCGAATGCGAATGGGTCGTTCGGCTCGTTCCCGAGGAACTGGATGCCGCACGGTGGCCGCTCGCTGTTGGGGTCGTTCGTCCCGAAGCCGATCGTGTACACGCGGACACCGCGCGCGGCAGCCTCAGACGCCGCATCCGCGGGGAGGGGGCCGGCGTTGCTTGCGCCGTCGGTCAGCAACACGATGATCGCCGGCGCATAGGCGCCGCGCGGGAGCTGGGGCGGCGTGTCAGTCGATGGGCTGGCGTCCGGCTGGACCGGCGCTACGCTCGAGTCGACCTCGGCGATCGCGTCGAGCGATTCGATGATCGCGGCGCCGATCGCCGTGCGCCGACCCGTGGTCAGGCTGTCGATGACGTCGAGCAGCACTTCCTGGTCGCTCGTCGGGGTCTGGACCAGTTCGGCGAAGCCGGCGAACGCGACGATGCCGATCTGGGTCGAGTCGCTCTGGCGGCCGATGAACGACGACGCGGCCGACTCGGCTGCGAGCAATCGGTTCGGCGAGATGTCGGTCGCGCACATGCTGCGCGAGACGTCAATCGCGAGGATAACCGTCGTTCGTCCTGCGGGCACGTTGACGACCTGGACGGGCCGTGCGAGCGCGACGACCAGGCTCGCCAACCCGAGCGCGAACAGCGCGAACGGCAGGTGCCGTCGCACGCGCGACGTTCCGCCGACGGCTTCGCGCACCAGCGACAGGCTCGAATAGCGCAAGGCCGGCTTGCGTCGGCGGAGGAGCCACGCCCGCGCGATGACGAGCGCGACGATCGCGCCAAGGAACACGAGCGCCCCCGGGGCGAGGAAGTCGTTCATGGCATCCGCCCGAACCACAGCAGACTCGCCAGGCCGCCGAGTGCGAGCAGCCCGAGACCGGCGCCCGCCATGAACGAGGTGATCTCGGTCGCTTCGGGGCGGATCACGAACCGCGTCGCAATGTCGTCGTAGATACCCCTGAGCTGGTCGGGCTGCGACGCCGTGTAGTACTTGCCGTCAGTGATATCGGCGATCTGGCGGAGCGCCGTTTCGTCGAGCGCGCTGTGGACCCGGAACCCCTCCACCTCGAGGGTCGTTCCTGCCGCGGTCCCGAGGCCCACCGTGAAGATGCGGATGCCCCGTTCCGCCGCGCCCTGGGCGGCTCCGATCGGATCGGGCTGTTGGTTGTTCTCGCCGTCGCTGAGCAGGATGATCGCCGCCGGCGCGAACGACCCGGGCGTCACGACCGGGGGCAGCTGGTTGGCATCCGGCGACTTGTTGGTGTAGTAGCCGGCCTCGGGATCACGTGAGGCCGTCGCGATCGCGGTCATCGATGAGAGGATCCCGCGCGCCACCGACGTCCCACGCTCCGGCCCGAGGCGGTCGATAGCGGCGAGGACGGCACTCTGATCATCCGTCGGCACGGTCACCGAGAAACCCGCGTCGCTGAATGCGACCACGCCGATCTGGATCGACTTCGGCTGATGGGACACGAAGTCCCGTGCGGCCGCCTTGGCCGCTTCCATGCGCGTCGGCTGCATGTCGGTCGCCGCCATGCTGCCCGACACGTCGAATGCCAGGACGACGGTCCCTTCGAACCGCGGCACGCCGATGACGCTCTGAGGACGTGCCATGGCCACGACGAGGACGGTCAACCCGGTGACGAGCAGCGCGGCCGGGATCCGGCGCCTGATCTGACGCGCTCGGCCGCCGCCGGCCGCGGCGCCCGGCTGAAGCGCGCCGAGGGCAGCCACGGCACGAGCACGACGCCGGCGCTCGCGGGTCACGTAGACGGCCACGCCGAGCGGGATGATCAGGAGCAGGATGAGGACCGCAGGCCAGAGGAACGACATCGATCAGTGACCCCGTCGGCGGCGCCGGAGCGTGGCCATGCGCACGATGGCGTGGACGAGGTCTTCGTCCGTGCCCAGCGAGACCGCGTCGACACCGGCGCGCCGGAACGCATCGCGGAGGGTCGCCTCCCGACGATCCGCGGCCTCCTTGAACCGCCTTCGGAACGCCTTGTCGTGGGTGTCGACATAGAGCTGTTCGCCGGTCTCGGCGTCCTCGATCAGCAGCGGCCCGACATCGGGCAACTCGACCTCGCGGCGGTCAAAGAGCCGCACAGCCATCACCTCGTGTCGCTGGGTCAGGAGGTTGAGCGGGCGCTCCCAGCCCGGGGCACTGATGAAGTCCGAGATCACGAACACGAGCGAGCGCCGCTTGATGGTCCCCTGGCCGGCTTCGAGGAGCGCGCCGAGATCGGTGAACGGGGAGGACGGCAGACGCGGTTGCTCAATCAGGTCGTTGATGAGGCGAAGGACCTGGATCCGTCCGCCGCGTGCCGGGATCGTCCGTTCGACCGCGCGGCCGTAGAGGATCGCGCCGACGCGATTCCCGCGGCGGGTCAGCAGCCGCGCGAGCGTCGAGACGAAGTCGATCAGGACGCTTCGTTTGAGCCGTTCGCTATCGACGGAGCCGAAGTCGACCGACGGGCTCAGGTCGAGCAGGAACCACGCTGTGACCTCGCGATCCTCGACGTACTCGCGGACATAGGGGATCGAGGTCCGCGCCGTGACGTTCCAGTCGATGTATCGGACGTCGTCGCCCCACTGGTACTCGCGCAGGTCGGCGAAGTCCGTACCGCTGCCGTGGAACAGCGTGTGGTAGTCGCCTTGAAGCAGGCCATCGAGTCGGCGGACGACCTGCCAGTCGAGGCGCTGCAGGACCCGCTCAGGCGCTGACGACGCTGCCATGGCCCCGGAGCGGGACGACCGGCACCGGGATGCGGTCGATGATGGTCGCGAGGAGATCGTCGCTGTCCACGTCATCCGAGAGTGCCTCGAACGACAGGACGATCCGGTGCCGAAGCACATCGCGCGCGATGTCGACGAGGTCCTCCGGGAGGGCGTAGTCCCGGCCGCGGACGAACGCGAGCGCACGGGCTGCAAGGACCAAGTTGATCGAGGCGCGCGGGCTCGCGCCGAACGTGATGTAGCGGCTCAATCCGCCCAGTCCGTGCGCCTCGGGTTCGCGTGTCGCGGTCGCCAGACGGACCGCGTACTCCATCAACGCCGGATCGACGAAGACCCGGTCGGCCGCGCGCTGCATCTCGAGCAACGTTTCCGTCGAGATGACCTGCTGCGCCCGTGGCACCGCGCCGGTCATCCGCTCCACGATGACGAATTCCTCCGTCGGCGTCGGGTAGCCGACCAGGACCTTGAGCATGAACCGGTCGATCTGGGCTTCGGGGAGCGCGTACGTGCCCTCGGTCTCGATCGGGTTCTGCGTCGCGAGGACGAGGAAGGGATCAGGGACCTTGAATGTCTCCTTGCCGATCGTCACCTGCCGCTCCTGCATGACCTCGAGGAGCGCGCTCTGGACCTTGGCGGGAGCTCGGTTGATCTCGTCGGCTAGGAGGAGGTTCGCGAAGACAGGCCCGAGCGTCGTCCCGAAGTCGCCCGTCTTCTGGTTGTAGATGCGCGTCCCGACGAGGTCGGCCGGAACGAGGTCCGGGGTGAACTGGATGCGCTTGAATTCGCCGCCGATCGCCTCGGCCAGCGTCCGGATCGCCATCGTCTTGGCCAGTCCCGGCACGCCCTCGACGAGGATGTGCCCGCGAGCCAGGAGAGCGACGATGAGGCGCTCGAGCAGATGGTCCTGGCCCACGATGACCTTCTTGACCTCGTAGAGCAGGCGCTCCATCGGCACGACTCCATCCTGGCTACCTGGTCGGTCCACGCGGCGCTCCTCTCGTCAGTACGCGGGCAGGCCGGCGGCGCCGCCGGCCGCGGTGATCGGCACGGCCAGGCCGATGCCGGCGAACACGTCGTCCTTTGTCGGGTTGAGCAACGCCGCCACGATGCCGATCACGTGGCCCTCGCGGTCGAGCAGCGGCCCGCCCGAGTTGCCCGGATTGACCGCGGCGTCGATCTGGATCAGGCCGTGCAGGACCACGCCGCTGTCCTCGAGCTCGAACGACCGGTCGAGCCCCGAGATCACGCCAGCGCTCATCGAATCCATGAGGCCGAACGGGCTGCCCACCGCGTAGGCCTCGCTGCCCTCACGGACGCTTGTCGGATCGCCGAGCGTCGCCGGGACGATCTCGCTCGGCGGGGTCGAAGCGCGAAGGACGGCGATGTCGTTCTTCGGGTCCTGGGCGACCACATCAGCAGGAGAGCGCGACCCGTCAGCGAAGGTCACCGTGATGCTGCTCGCGTCGGCGATCACGTGGAGGCTGGTCAGCATGTCGCCGGCGGCGTTGATCACGACGCCGCTGCCGACCCCCTGTTCCGTGCCGCTCTCGCCGTCGGGCCTCGGTCGTTCGATCTGGACGAGGACGACCGACGGGCGCACGGCCTGATAGACAAGCTCCGAGAATGCCGGCGCGGGCGTGACCGATGCGAGCACCTGGCCGACCCGCGCATCGACGTCCTCTTGCGTCAGCGGACGCGGTGCCGGGAAGACGAGGTTGAACAAGACGACGGCGCCGAAGGCGACCGCTGCGCCGGCGACATACGGTGCTACCCGCGCGAGCCGGCGCGGTCCCCGCGGCGCTCCTCCGTCGGCCTGCCCGGTCATGTCGTCCACCCCTTGCGCGAACAGGGAAAGAGTCTAGCGTCCGGCGTCGCGGGTGGCCCACAGGCCCATCACCGCATGCGCCTACGACGGAGCAACGCCGCGACGCCGCCGAGGGCTGCCGCGATGACCGCGATCAGACCGACCGCCCAGACTCCGTACTGGATCGCGTAGAACGGCACCTCGGTGGAGGCGGGTGGCGTGACGCCGGCCGGCACTCCGGCGACGCGGCGGATCCGCCACAGGCTTCCCGTCCCAGCCTGGACGCGGATGCCCGCCTTCTCGGGGGCGATATCGATCTCGCCGAAGTCCGTGACGTAGAGGGCTCCGTCAGGCCCGAAGGTGACGTGGCTCGGGCGCTCGAAACCGTCGTGCGGCAGCTTCGACGCCGGGCCCTGGATCCGGTTGACGGCGAAGTCGACGATCTCGGCGCGCTCCAGGTCCACCCGCACGACCTTGTTCCCGACCGGTGTTCCGAGCCGGGGCGTCGTGATCGGGGCGAGATCACCGAACAGCGCGACGAAAGCCTGCCCCTGGAACCCGAACTGGTGGCCGGGTGAGACCGCTACCCCGTTCGCGGCCGCGTGGGATCCGAACGAGACGATTGGGCGAGGCGGCGACGGATCGGGGAACACGGCGAGGACGGGTTCGCGTCCCTGCCCGCCCGACCCCCACTGCGCGTCGTCGAGGCGGACGCCGGACGCGAAATCGGGCCACCCGAACCAACGGACCGGCCCCGCCGGATCGATGACATACAGGTCGTCGGGATCGCCGACGATGAACCGCGCGCCCCGCTCGTCCATGCCGTGCTCGGTCACCAGCAGCCGACCGTCGTCGGTGAACGCCAGCCCATATGGGTTGCGGAGGCCCCAGGCAACGACCTCGAGTCCGGTGCCGTCTGCCTCGCAGCGCAGGACAGAGCCCGATGCCTTGGTATCGCCCGCGATGACCTCGCCGGTCGCCGTCGTCGTCCCGAACGGCACGAAGGCGCCGGTCTGGACGGTCTCCCGAAGGTCGCCGAGAACGTCGCGATCGTCAAAATCCCGGCCCGCGAGGACGAGGTCTTTGGCCGGTACATCGTGGACCTCCGGGTATTCGGGCAGCCACGCGTACGCGGCGTTGTCCGACCCGACGACGCCGCAGTTGGTGGCCGAGCCGACACCGAAGTAGAGCTTTCCGTCCGGGCCCACCACGGGGTGGTTGACCTGGTGGTCGCCACGCCCCGGCAAGCCGGCCACGACCGTGCGGACGCCGCCTCTGGGCCCGATACGCACGAGTCGATCCGTATTGGTGAAAAAGAGGGACTCCCCCAGCCAGACTGCACCCGTCACGGCGCCGGTGCGGACCCAGTCGTCATCCGCGACCTCGTGGTAGATCGTCACGTCGCCCGTGTCCAGGTCTACCCGCTTTATCCGCGGCGGATCGTCGACCTTGTGACCGCATTCGACGACGTACGCGGCGCCATCCGGGCCGAACGTCGTCATGACCGGGGCGCTCAGGTCGGTCGCCACGACTTCCGCGACGTATCCGTCGGGCAGGAGGATGTCGGCAGGTGCATACCCGCGTGGGCCGCTCCGTGGCACCTTCATGCCGTATCGCTTGACGAGCCGCTGCAACGGCTTGGTCGCCCATGCCAGATACCGAGGTAGATCGAGAGCCGTCACGTGATCGCTCCTTGCATGTGCCGCAGCGGGTGCGACCGGGCGATCGGCACGAGCGACAGAACGGTCGCGACGGTCGCTACCAGTAGGGCAGGCGCGAAGCCCCAGGCGTCGATCACCGGCCCGACGAGCCCGGCCGCGGCGGCCGCGCCACCCGTCCCGACGTTCGCGAGCCCCATCAGCCGTCCAGCGTCGGCGGGCGGTGCGAGATCGGTCAACGCCGCCCAGTTGGCAGTGCTGAACGCCGCCGTGCCGATCGACATCAGCGTCCCCGCGACGATCACTCCGGCAAGACCGGCAGGGGCCACGAAGAGGGCGACGCCCGCGGCGCCGGTCGCCGCGCCGACGACCGCGAGTCTCCGGCGGCCGATCCGGTCGACGGCTGGCCCGAGGGCGAGCGCAGCGCCTGCCGTCGTCAGGGTGAAGAGCGCGAGAAGTCCACCAGTCTCGGCAACAGCGGTGTCGGCCGGGACGGCGACACGGTCTGCCACGAGCAGGAGGAGGAATCGCCCGACGGCATAGATGCCGAACAGGAAGAGGAAGCGCGACGCGACGAGCTCCCAGAAGCCGATCGGGATAGCCCGTGGCCGGGATGCGTCGGGGCGAGGCACCTTGGGGGCGCGCGTCGCCGGGACGCACGGTGCGACCGTGACGGTCATGACAGCGAGCCCCCCGACCACGACGATCGCCGTCACGGCGGCCGCAGCGGCGACTCCGCCAGCTTCGAGGACGGCGCCGAGGACCACGAAGGCGACGAATGCGCCACCGATGTCGAACGCCGTCTTGAGGCTCGCCGCCCGCCCGCGCTGTCCAGAAGGAACGGCTTCGGGGATCAGCGTCTGCTGGCCTGCCTGTACGCCACTGGCCGCGACGACCACGACGATGAATGCGACCGCGACCGCGGGCACGCTCCGAGCCGCCGCCAGCGCCACGAGCCCGAGGATCGTCGGTACCACGAGAAGGGCGATGAACCAGCGGCGGTCGAGGCCGTCCCTCCAACGGTCGGACAGTGACCCGGCGATCGGCTGTGCGGCAACCGCGAGTCCGAGCCCGACGAACGAGATCAGCCCGATGGCTGTCGCGGTATCGGCGTTCGAGGCGAGAAGCGCGGGGAGGACCAGGCTGGCGAGGCCGTCGCCAACGAAGGCCAGCGCGACCCACATCACGCTGATACCGACGGGCAGGCGCCAGCCCATGGTCAGGTTCTGACTTCGGCGATCCCTTCGCGCGAGATCGAATTCGAGGCGTTGAGGTTGGCGTCGTCGTCGACCGCGACGCGCAGCCGGTACACCAGCTCGCCGCCGAGCCATGCGGTGAACAGCGCGATGAGGGCGCCGACCAGTCCGAAGACCATCGGGAGGACGGCTGGCAGGTAGGTCGGATCACCCCACCGACTCGCGAGGCTCACGATGAACAGGCCGGTGACGATGACATTGCCGACGCCATGCACCGCGCCGATCCGACGAGCGCGCGTGTCCTTCGGGATCTTCGACCAGTCGAGCAGTCCGAAAACGGCAGCAAGGAGGCCACCGATGACGCCAGCGATCATCGCGTAATACGAGAACGTCGCGAGGTCGTCGTTGGCGGTCGCGACGTACAGGATGTCGAAGATCACCGCCGTCGCGAGCAATCCGAGCGGGAAGACGATCAGCATCGGGTGGATCGGGTGGCCGAGGAGCTTCACGCGACTTTCCACGACGCTACTGTCGCGCGGTCAACTACTCCGTCTCCAGACCCTTCGACGTCCGCGCGCTTGCAACGGCCTGCCAACCCCTGACCCGCGCTGAGAGCGACGGCAGGTCACGCCGCGGTGCCGAACCGCTCACCGACCAGGCGGACCATCGCCGAGACGTCGTCACCCATGACCCCGTCCGCCCCCGCGTCGAGGCTCCGGATGATCCCCTCGTCCTCGGTCGTGGGCCACGTCCACAGCGCGATATCGCGCATGTGCAGGGTGTCGACCAGGTCGCGTGAGACGTGGCGCCAGTGGTTCTGCAGGACCTCGGCGCCGAGCGCCTCGGCCTGACGGAGCGCCTCCGGCAGGTCGACCGGAACGTGGTCCGGCAGGCGCTCGGGCGCGAGCATCAGCTCGGGGACCTTCGCCTTCGCCGCCGCGAGCGCCTCGTGGTCGTAGCTGGACATGAACGCCCAGCCCAGGGCGTCCTTCTCGACGAACAGCTCGACGAGCTGCTCCGCGACGCGCCGGTAGTGGGCCGGCGTCTCGCCCTTCACCTCGAAGCACATCAGGACGCCGGCCTCGCGCGCGAGGTCGAGCGTGGCGGCGGTCGTCGGCACACGAAGCCCCGCGAACGACGGATCGAACGTGGAACCGGCGTCGAGTTGCTGGACTTCCTCCAGCGTCAGGTCCTCGACCCGACCGGTTCCACTCGTCGTCCGGTCGAGCGTCCAGTCGTGGATCATCACGAGCTCGCCGTCCTTCGTCCGGTTCACGTCGCACTCGATCATCTCGGCGCCGAGCTCGATCGCCCGCCGGTACGCCTCCAGCGTGTTCTCCGGGACCGCGATCGAATGGCCGCGGTGGGCGATGATCAGCGATCGGTCGCGACCGACCCACGGGTTGCCGGACATGTCGTTGCTTCCTCCTGCTAGCTCGTTGGTTTGAACCACGTCGGGTTGATCACGTCGATCGCGTCAGCCGCTCGGGCGCGAGCGCGCGAGCCGCGTCGACGAACTCCATCCACGCCGACCGCTCCGCTCGCCGTGCCGCCTCGTCGAGGCGCGGCTCGACCCGTCGCTTCGTGCCGGCGACAGCGGCCGCAGCGTCCTCCTCGATCCGTCCTGCGCCGATCGCCGCGAGGAGTGCCGTGCCGAGTGCGGTGGACTCGGGGTCAGTGGCAATGTCGACCGACCGGCCGGCGAGGTCCGCCAGGCGCTCGACGAGCAGGGCACTGCCCGTGAGACCGCCATCGACGCGGAGCGGGACGGTGGCTGACGGCAGCACCGGCGCCATCGCCTCGACGATGTCGACCGTCCGTTGCGCGATCGCGTCGAGCGCGGCGCGAGCGAGATGCGGCCGGCGCGTCGTCGCGGAGAGGCCGCTGATGGTGACGCGCACATCGGCGTCCCACCATGGAGCGCCGAGGCCGGCGAGGGCCGGGAGCATCCGCACGCCGCTGGCGTCGGTCACTTGCGAAGCGAGGTCGTCGAGCATCGCCGGCGCATCGAGGAGACCGATGTCGTGGTGAAGCCAGTCGAGGAAAGCACCGGCGCTGAACACGCCCCCGTCGAGGGCGTAGGTCGCGGGGCCGCCGGGCGACCCCCACGCGACAGTCGCCAGGATCCCGTCGGGCGGCTCGGGGACTTCCACGCCGGCGTTCGCGAGAACGAAGACGCCGGTGCCGAAGGTCGCCTTGATGGTCCCGGCCCCGTGACCGCCCTGACCGGCGAGGGCGGCCTGCTGGTCGCACACCATCGCGCGGAGCGGGATCTCGCCGCCCCACGATGGGTGCGTCAGCGAGCCGAGGTCGCCGGTCGTCGGGACGAGCATCGGCAGCGTCGTCGACGGGATCCCCCAGACCCCGAGCAGCTCGTCATCCCAGTCGAGATCGGCGAGCCCGAAGAGCTGGGTACGCGACGCCGTCGAAGGGTCGGTTCGGGCGATCTCGGTTCCGAGGCGCGCAGTCACCCACGCGTCGACCGTCCCAACCGCGAGCCGGCCCGACTCGGCGGCGCTCGCGACGTTTGGGACCTCTTCGAGGAGCCAGCGGAGCTTCGATGCGGAGAAATAGGGATCGAGGGGCAGGCCCGTGCGTTCGCGGATCCAGTCTCTGTGGCCGTCGCTGCCGATCCGTTCGACGATCTCCTGGCTGCGTCGGCACGACCAGAGCACGGCCGGCGCGATCGCCGCTCCCGTATGTCGGTCCCAGGCGACGACCGTTTCGCCCTGGTTCGCGAGACCGGCAGCGGCGATCCGTCCCGGACCGCCGACCGTCTCGAGCACCTCGGCGACGACCTCGACGACGGCGACGACGATGGCTTCGGCATCCTGCTCGGCCCATCCGGGCTGGGGATGGTCGGTCGTGAGCCTTCGCGCGGCGGTGGCGACCGGCTGCCAGTCGGCGTCGTAGGCGATGGCCCGAGCCGAGCTCGTCCCTTCATCGATCGCGAGGATGAGATCACCGCTCACGAGGGCGATCCGAGGACGCGCTCCAGATTCGTGATCAACGTCGCAACCTGCTTCCGGAAGGAATCGCGCAGGATCGGGGCGCCGAACGTCGCGAGGCGACCGCTTGTCGCGAGATCAACGGTGTAGTGGACCCGCGTCCCATCCCCATCCGGGGCGAGGTCGATCGGGATGACCGCTCGAAAGCCGCCGGCGAGACCGCGCGGCTTGCCATCGAGTTCGAGCCGGAGGCGATCAGGCGGCTCGCGGTCCGCGAGCGTCGCGGTGACATCGGCGCGGAGCGTCAGGAACTGGAGCTTCGTCGCGAGGACGCCCCGGAAGGCACCGTCGCCTGTCGCGGACAGCGTCTCGCAACCGGGAAGGACCTGCGCCAGCAGGTCCGCATCGCCGAAGGCCTGCCAGATGCGATCGCGCGGGACCCGTACGACGACCGTCTCGTCCGCGAGCGCGCTCATCCGAACCGGTCGGTCACACGCCGAGGCCCGATGATGCGGACGCCGTCCGGCCGCGAGATGCCAGGACGGACTTCGCGACGGCACCGCCCGCGACCAGGGACGCCGAGTGGTCGACGTCGGGTGTCACGCATGTCCCGACCGCCCACAGCCCTGGCATCGGCAACGCACCCATGCCGTCCACAGGAGCCGGCACGCCCGGGCGCTCGTCACCGAGCCCCAGCCCCCGAAGGAGGAAGGTGGCCGACTGGAGCCGGTCGGCGAGGATGAGCGCGTCGGCCTGGTGCAAGGTGCCCCCGACGTCGACGGCTTCCAGTCGCGGTTGACCGCGAACGGCCGTCACAGCCCGGGCATCGCGAGGGGCGGCGTCGGGGAGCGTCTCGACCTGGACGCCCGCGGCCCGCAGTCGCGCAGCCAGGCCCGCCGCGACCCGTCCGTCCCCGACGACGATGGCGTGCCGCGCAGGAAGCCAGCCGCGATCAAGGGCATCGACGACGAAGTCCGCCGTCATCACGCCGCTCGGGCGCGGGCCGTCGATCGACGAATGCTCGCGGGGCATGACGTAGCCACCCGTCGCGAGCACGACTTGGCGCGACACGACGGTCTCCGATCCGTTCTCGGAAACGATCTCCACTCGCCAGACCGTGCCGTCATGGTCGAGTCCCACGACGGTCGCACGTGGCGTCCATCCGAGCGCACCGTCCGGTACGAGCTGCGTCGCCCGTTCGACGGCTTCTCGCTCGCGGACCGTCCATAGGTCTTGATCGATCCCACGCAGCGCGCCACCAGGCGATGGACCCCGATCGACGACCCGGGGGATGATCCCCGCGTCGACGAGACCGAGCGCAGCGCCGATGCCAGCCAGCCCGCCGCCGACCACGAGGACATCCGGGGAGGTGACCGGAGCGTCGTCGGGCCAAGGCGGCGAGCCGGCGACCGGTCCGCCGCTCGACCGATGGATCAGCCACGAGCCGACCGGCCCCTTCTCGA
>JBKPMM010000104.1:0-5780 GCA_046732155.1 Chloroflexota bacterium
GAGGCTGGGGAAGCGCCAGCTCGGGGGGTGACTCGTGCCACGGCACGAGGGCGCCGAGCGGTGCCGGACACGGCAGCGATTCGTTCTCGTTCGAGCAGAAGTTGATCGGCGACCACACGAGCAGGCCGAGCTGGAGCGTGCGGTTCACCGTGAAGTAATAGGCGCGGTCCGGGATGTAGCCGAGCATCAAGATGATGATCACGAGCCAGGCGAAGGCCTTCAGACCGGCCCACGACCAGCCATCGGCATCGAGCAGACCGAAAAAGGCGCGCCGCTTCGGCACGACGAGACCGGGCCCGAGGGCGGGACGGGTCGTCCCTGCGGCGCTCATCCGGCGGTCAGGGTGCCGGTCATGTTCGGGTGGACCGAGCAGTTGAACTTGTACTCACCGGCCTTGAGCGATGGGACGAGGTAGTTCGCCTCGGCGGGGCCCGTGATGATGTCGCCCTTGAAGACGTCCTGACCGCCGGCGTCCTTGATCTCCACGTTGTGCGGGACCCCGCTCTCCTTGTTCGCGAAATGGATCACGAACTCGGCGCCGGCCGGCGCTGTGACGGTGGTCTGATCGAACGCCGTGCTCGAGCTCGCCGACATCTCGACGGTCTTTGCGTTGGGAGGAACGGACGCCGCCGCCGACGGACTTCCGCTCGCCCCGCCGCTCGCGGCCGGGCTTGCGAACTCGGCCTTCCAGCAGTCCGGGTAGGGCGTCGCGCCCGGGTCGGGCTTGTAATTCGGGTCACGCCAGCCGGTGAACGTCATCACCTTGCCGGTCACCGGATCGATCTTGGGATCGAGCAGGTGCTCGTCGCGAACGATGTACGTCCGATCGTTGGTCGCGGTGAGGAACGATATGAGCTCCTCTATCTGGCGGTAGTTCAAGGGCCCGGGCGGCGTGCCGGCGTTCGACCAGATCGGCATGAGCGATTTCGGGTCGCCGCAGACGTAGCGGCCACCGACGGTCAGCACGTTGTGGATGTACGACGCGTTCAGATGCGCGAACAGCTTGTCCTGCCGGTTGAGCGTCGGGCCGACGCCGCCTTCGCCGTTCGCGCCGTGGCAGCGGGCGCAGTTCGCCTGATAGACGTTGTAGCCGCGCTCGACGCGTGTGACCTGCTGGGCGTCGATCTCCTTGGCCTGCCGCGCGACCGTCAGACCTCCTGGCGCCCCGAGCTCGTAGAACCAGTAGAGCGAGACGAACAGGATGATGACGATGACGGCCAGAAAGCCGACCCAACGCGCGTTCGCGCTCTGACGCACGACCTGCGCAGCACGCTCGGGACTGAACTCGAGCTTGCGGATCGACGGCGCCGAGGTGAAGCGCTCGACGGGGGCGAGGTCGTCGGGCGGGCGGACGGCAGGCAGACGCTGCTCGGGCGCGCGCTCCTCCGGCTCGCGGCCGGGCGTATCGGTCATCGGTCTCCTCGAACGAGGGTGGGGCGAGTCACGAGCACCGGCTCAGATGCAGCCGGTCGGGGTTCGGGGCGGGATGATGCCGGGCTGGCCGACAGCGACCGGAAGCGGGCCAAGGGTGATCTTGCCGGTATCGATGGAAAGGGCGCCGCCGCCATCGACCGAGATCGAGAAGCGATCCATCCCGCGCGGGGCCGGACCGTACTGCGGACCGTCGGCCTTGATCCCGAGCCGGTCATAGCGCGAGCCGTGGCACGGGCACTCCATCCAGAAGTTCTTCAGGCACGGGTTCGGCTTGCAGCCGAGATGCGGGCAGCGCTGGTACAGCGCGCGCACGTTCAGCGCTGAGCCGTCGCCGGTCGTGTCCTCGCCGGGTTCGAAGCGCTGCTGGGCGGGATCCTTGAGGACCACGAATGCGCGCGCCTCTGCGTAATAGGCCGGGAAGCCCTCGGAGATCGGCAGGTTGGTGTTCGCCGACTTCACGTCGTCGAGCGTGCCGATCTTGAGGACACCGCCGAAGCCCTTGCTGAGGTTCGGCCACGCGAACGCGACGGTCCCCGCGAGGGCCTCGAGCGTGAACAGCCCGAGACCGGCGCCGATCGCGACTCGCATCAGCTGACGCCGAGAGAGTCCCTGGACCTGCTCCTTGCGGAGGGCCTTGATCGCCTGGGGCGTGATCGCCTTCGGCTTGTCGATCTCTTCTACGTGATAGTTGCTCATATCCCTACAGCGAGAAGTACATGCCCGGCGCCGTCACGTACGGGATGACGAACGTGTAGCCCGGGCCTCGGAAGAAGATGCCGACGAAGGTGAGGACGAGTCCGAGGATGCAGAACAGCGTGAACAGGATGACGGCCGTCTTGCGCTGGGATGGCCGCGTCGTCGTGATGTCGCCTCGGTCGACGTACGGGATCAATGCCGCGCCGACGAGCACGAACGTCGGGACGAGGACGCCCGCCACGGTCGGGTGGAAGTAGGCGAGCAGCTCCTGGAGACCAAGGAAGTACCAGGGCGCCTTGGCGACGGCCGGCGTGACGTTGCCGTTCGCCAGCTCCTCGAGCGGGGCGTTGATGAACAAGCCCATCGCCAGCAGGAAGATCGTCATCATCCCGGCCGCGAGGAACTCGATCGTCAGCAGATGCGGCCAGGTCATGACGGTGTCGTCCGGTTCCTTCTGGACACGGACGACGGCGTCCTGCTTGACGAGCGCGAGCAACCGGTACGGCCGCGCCGACATCGGCACGCGCTGCTTGTCGATCTCGGTCCGCCGCGCGGGATCGACGGGCAGGACCTCGCGCCGCGTCTCGGTCGGATCCTTCGTGTCAGTCATCGATCACAGGGGCCCGGAGATGCCGCCGTCCTTGCGGATCCGCCAGAAGTGGACCGTAAGGAAGATCGCGGCGATGAGTGGCAGGAAGACGACGTGGCCGACGTAGAAGCGGAGGAGCGTGTTCTGGCCGACTTCGACGCCGCCCAACAGGATGCGCGACACCGGCGTGTTGAGCAGCGGCGCGTAGCCGCCCATGTTCGTGCCGATCGTGATCGCCCAGTAGGCGATCTGGTCCCACGGCAGCAGGTAGCCCGTGAAGCTCAGCATGATGGTCAGGAACAGGAGCACCACGCCGACCACCCAGTTGAACTCGCGCGGCGGCTTGTAGGCGCCGTGATAGAACACCCGCATCATGTGCAGGAACACGAAGAACACCATCAGGTGGGCGCCCCACCGATGGACGTTGCGGGTCAGCAACCCGAACGTGACCTGGCTCTGGATCTCGAGGATGTTGGTGTACGCCAGGGTGGCCGACGGGACGTAGAAGAACATCAGGTAGACGCCGGTCACGGTCAGCACCAGGAACAGGAAGAACGACAGACCGCCGAGGCAGAACGTGTAGGCGAACTTGACCGCGTGCTGGCGGACCCGGACCGGGTGGATGTGCAGGAACACGTTGTTCATGACGGCGTACGCGCGCGAGCGCTCGTCGCGCGGGTAGGGCTGCCGGAACAGGGACCGCCAGACCGGGCTGCGCCGGATCGTCTGGTCGACCCGCTCCAGGAAACTCACCGGGCTCCTCCTGCCACGCCGGGGGTGCCGGCCAGCTGCGCATCCCGGTACGACTCCTTATAGAGCCGACCGTCGGTCGAGATCTCCTGCAACTCGAACCGCTCCATCGTAATGGCGTCGAACGGGCAGCGCTTGACGCACAGTGCGCAGCGGATACAGCGCTCCTCATCGAGCACCATCGCCCCGCCCTGCTCCCAGCCGTACGCCTCCTCGAGCTCCGGCAGAAGGGCCTCCGACTTCATCGTGTTGATGTCGATCATGTGGATGACGCCCTCGGGGCAGACGTCCGCGCAGGCGCCGCAGAGGACGCACCGGAACGGGTCGAACCAGATGTTGTAGTTGCACATCAGGCAGCGCGTGGACTCGGCGACGGCACCCGTCGCGTCGAAGCCGAGCTCGACCGGCGTATTGAAGTTGACGACGGGATCGGTCGAGGGCATCCGCGCCTGGAGCGGCACCATGGGGATGTGCTGGCGGGGCAGGACGTCGTACAGCTCTGGCATGTCGTGCCGCCACGAGCTGGTGATCTTGACGTTCGGTGTGACGGAGACGTCGGTGCGACCGGCGAGATAGCGATCGATCGCGTACGCGGCCTTCTTGCCGTGTCCGGCGGCCTCGATGAGCGTCGTCGGGCCGGTCACGAAGTCACCACAGGCGAACACGCCGCGAACGTTCGTCGCGTATGTCGCTGGGTCGACCTTCACGCGACCGCGGTTGATCTCGAAGCTCGCCTCGACCGGCAGGAACGTCAGGTCGGCGGCCTGGGACACCGCCGGGATGACGGTCTGCGCGGGGACGATGAACTCCGAGCCCTCGATCGGGATCGGCGACCGACGGCCTGAGGCGTCCGGTTCGCCGAGGCGGTTGCGGATGAACTTGACGCCGGTGACCTTGCCGTCCTCGCCGAGCACCTCGATCGGGCTTGCGAGGAACTCCATCCGAACGCCCTCGCGCTCGGTCTCGCCGAGCTCCTCCTCGTCGACCACGAGCTCGGACCGGGTCCGCCGGTAGGCGATCGTGACGTTCTCCGCGCCGTGGCGAAGGCTCGTCCGTGAACAGTCCATCGCGGTGTAGCCACCGCCGATGACGACGACGTCGTTCCCGACCTCGATCTCCTGCCCGAGGTTCGCGCGCTTCATGAAGTCGACGCCGTAGTCGACGCCATCGAGCTCGGCGCCCGGGATGTCGAGTGCGACCGGGTCCATCGCGCCGGCCGTGATCGCGATCGCGTCGTAATCGCGCTGAAGATCCTCGAACTGGATGTCCTGCCCGATCGTCGTGTCGTAGACGAACTGGACCCCGAGGCGTTCGACGAGCCGCACGTCCATCTCGATGGCCTCGCGCGGGAGACGGAACGCCGGGACGCCGATGAGCATCGTGCCGCCGCCATACGGGAGGCTATCGAAGACGGTCACCTTGTAGCCCTTGACCGCCAGCTCACGCGCGACCGCCAGGCCGGACGGTCCGGCGCCGACCACTGCGACGCATTCCTCGCGCGGAGTGATCTCCGGCATCACGTCCGGTATGCCGGACGCCTCATGCCACTCGACGAGGAACCGCTTCATCGCGCGGATCGCGAGCGGTCGGTCGATGTCACCCCGCCGGCACGCACGCTCGCACGGCGCAGAACACACGTACGAGCACATGGCGGCGACCGGGTTCGGCTCGCGCGACAGGATGTACCCCTCCTCGAACCGCCCCTCGGCGGCGAGGTTGAGGTATCCGCGGCAATTGGTCCCGACCGGACAGGCTTCCTGGCACTCGATGTTGCACTGCAGCCAGGAGGCGTCGACAGGTTGGACGAGGAATTCCTGGGCGGGGTCGATGGCCAAGTCGGCGTTTGCCTTTCCGGTGGGGAGGGGGCGCCACGAAGACATCGGCGGTGCGCCGACATGGCGAATCTACCATCGGGCTCGAAGGGGCTGCAAAGAGATGCGTGCGGCCTTGACGGCGCTCGAAGGCGTACTCGAGCGGCTGGTCCAGAACAGCGCCGCGCGCACGCAGTCGTCGTGCAGGAAGGTTGACGCTCGCGCCGATCGGCAGCTACGCTGGTGGATGGGGGGAACCGCCCGCGTTCGGTGAGGAGCGCGATCGGATGGAGTCGGCCACGGGGTGACAGGGACCGAGATCGCCTTCCTGGCGATAGGACTGATCCTCGGGATCGCAGCGGGGGCGGCTCTTATCGCGACCCTCCGATCCAGGACCCCGTCCACTCGTGAAGTCCGCATCACGATGGCACCCGACGCCGTCCCGCGCCGGAGGGCGGCGACGCTCGCCAACGACGCATTCACCGATTCGCCGGTTGCGA
>JBKPMM010000105.1:0-7942 GCA_046732155.1 Chloroflexota bacterium
AGCTCGCCGAGGCCGAGGGTGCCCCACCCGCGGAGTCCGCGGCCGAGCCCACGACGGATGCGACGGCAGGCGCAGAGCCGGAGACGGCTGCGACCGCCGACGGTGACGAACCCTCGACTGCCACCGCCGACGCCGAGGAACCCTCGACGGCCACCGCCGACGCCGAGGAGCCCCCGACTGGCACAGCGGAGGCCGACGAGCCGCCGACCGCGACAGCGGAACCGGCTGAAACCGGTGCCGACGCGCCGGTGGCCGAAACGTCGGTCGAGGGCGAGGAGCCGCCGGCCAGCCAGCCGGAAGCCGCGCTCATGACACCGCGACCGGCGGCGAGCGCCGGCGAGGGCGTCGTGGCCGAGGCGGCGACCGAGCCGATCGCGACGGACGAACCTGCGACTGAAGGTGATGCGGCGTCCGCCGCGACAACGGCCGAGGCCGTTAGCCCAGAAGACGAGCAGCCCGTCGCGGAGGCGGAAGCCACCGCTGGCGCGCCTGCGACCGAGGACGAGACCAAGACGTAAAGCCACTCGTCCCGCCCCCGCGACCAACGCGCTCGACCCGCCGGAAGCCCGGCGGGTCGTTTGCATGACTTCACGATCTCTCACCGTACAGAAAGGCATCCGCTCGGATGCCGACGAACGAATCCATCTACATGGACCGGTACTCATGGCACCGGTCTGTTAGCGCGAACGTCGTGCTAGCATGGGTTTCAGGTCGGCACCTGGAGGGGCCGACAAAGGGAACAGGCGTTCGACTGAATGGACCGCTTCGACAAATTCACTGACCGCGCGCGCAAGGTGCTGACGCTTGCCCAGGACGAGGCGCAGCGGTTCAACCACAACTACATCGGGACGGAGCATCTGCTCCTCGGTCTCGTCCGCGAGGGCGAGGGTGTGGCGGCGCGCGTGCTCGAGAACATGAATGTCGAGCTGCCGAAGGTCCGCACGGCGGTCGAGTTCATCATCGGCCGCGGTGATCGACCCGTCGTTGGTGAGGTCGGGCTCACACCGCGCGCAAAGCGGGTGATCGAGCTCGCGATCGACGAAGCGCGCCGACTCGGGCACAACTACATCGGCACAGAGCACCTGCTGCTTGGTCTCGTCCGTGAGGGCGAGGGGATCGCGGCCGGCGTCTTGGAGTCGCTGGGCGTCAATCTGGACAAGGTTCGCCACGAGGTGATCCGCGTCCTGTCGCAGAGCTCGTCGGCCGGGCCGAGCGCCCAGGAGACGAAGCGGGCCAGCAAGACTCCGACGGTCGACCAGCTCGGTATCAACCTGACGGAGGCTGCTCGCGCCGGAAAGCTCGATCCGGTGATCGGCCGTGAGAAGGAGATCGAGCGAGTCATCCAGATCCTCGGTCGCAAGACGAAGAACAACCCTGCCCTGATCGGCGAGCCGGGCGTCGGGAAGACGGCGATCGCCGAGGGCCTCGCGCATCGCATCATCGCGGGCGACGTTCCAGACATCCTGCTCAACAAGCGGGTGCTGACGCTCGATATCGGATCGCTTGTCGCCGGGACGAAGTACCGCGGCGAGTTCGAGGAGCGGCTCAAGAAGATCATCGAAGAGCTGCGCAACACGAACGACGCGGTCCTGTTCATCGACGAGCTGCACACGCTCGTCGGGGCAGGCGCCGCCGAGGGCGCCATCGACGCCGCCAACATCCTCAAGCCGCCGCTGTCGCGCGGCGAGCTCCAGTGCATCGGTGCCACGACGCTCGATGAATACCGCAAGTACATCGAGCGCGACGCGGCCCTCGAGCGCCGGTTCCAGCCGGTGATGGTCGAGGAGCCGACGATGGAGCAGACCGTTGACATCCTGCTTGGTATCCGCGAGCGCTACGAGCAGCACCACAAGGTCACGATCACCGACGATGCCGTGCGTGCCGCTGCCGACCTCTCGATCCGTTACATCACCGACCGGCACCTTCCGGACAAGGCCATCGACCTGATCGACGAGGCCGCGTCGCGCGTCCGGCTGCGGCATGCATCGGCGCCGCCTGCCCTCCGAGAGGCCCAGCGCGAGCTCGACCGCATCACCAAGGAGAAGGACGCGGCGATCAACAACCAGGAGTACGAGGAGGCCGCGTCGCTGCGCGAGGCCGAGGCGACCGCTAAGGAAACCGTCGACATGCTCCGCGGTGAGTGGCAGTCCACGGTGTCGGGCGATCAGCCGACCGTCGGGGATGAGGAGATCGCCCAAGTCGTCGCGATGTGGACCGGCATCCCCGTCACGCGCATCGCCCAGGAGGAGTCCGAGCGGCTGCTCCACATGGAGGACGCGCTCCACAACCGCGTCATCGGTCAGCAGGAAGCCATCGACATCATCTCCAAGGCCGTCCGCCGAGCCCGTGCCGGTCTCAAGGATCCGAAGCGACCCATCGGCTCGTTCATCTTCCTGGGCCCGACGGGCGTCGGAAAGACGGAGCTCGCCAAGGCGCTCGCCGAGTTCATGTTCGGCAGCGAGGACGCGCTGATCAAGATCGACATGAGCGAGTTCATGGAGCGCCACAACGTGAGCCGCCTCGTCGGCGCGCCCCCAGGCTACGTCGGGTTCGACGAGGGTGGTCAGCTCACCGAGGCCGTCCGCCGCAAGAACTACGCGGTCGTGCTCCTCGACGAGGTGGAGAAGGCGCATCCCGAGGTGTTCAACATCCTCCTCCAGATCCTGGAGGACGGGCACCTGTCGGACGCCAAGGGCCGCCGGGTGGATTTCCGGAACTGCATCATCATCATGACCTCGAACCTCGGGGCGAAGCAGCTCCAGACGAATTCCAGCCTCGGCTTCCGGCCGCAGGGCACGGACGAGGCGTCGCGTGCCGAGAGCTCGTACGAGCTCATGAAGGAGAAGGTCGCCGCTGAGCTGAAGAACAGCTTCCGGCCCGAGTTCCTCAACCGCATCGATGCGACGGTCGTCTTCCGGTCCCTGACCATCGACGAGATGGCGCAGATCGTCGATCTGATGCTGGCGCGGGTGCGCGATCAGCTCCGCGCGCAGCAGATGTCGCTCGAGGTCACCCAGGAGGCCAAGGAGCACATCATCAAGCTGGGCTACGACGTCGCCTACGGCGCTCGACCGCTCCGCCGCGTCATCCAGAACATGATCGAGGACGTCCTCGCAGAGCAACTGCTGCTGGGCCGCTACGAACCGGGCACGACGATCGTCGTCGACAAGGACCCGGAGGCCGGCCTGGACATCCACGCCGCCGAGTCCCGGACGCCGGTCGAGGCACACTGACCTCCCGTGGCCAAGGCCACGAGTCGGTACGTCTGTCAACGCTGCGGAGAGATCTTCCTCCGCTGGGAAGGGCAGTGCCGGGCGTGCGGTGACTGGAACAGCCTCGTCGAGACCGTCGTTCGCGCCAAGAGCGCGTCAGCCGTGGATGGCCGTTCACGGGCTACATCCGGCGCGGATCCGGTCAAGCTGCGAGACATCGGCGAGGCCTCGATCCCGCGCCTTCCGACCTCGATCGGCGAGCTGGATCGAGTCCTGGGCGGCGGCATCGTCCCAGGATCGCTGATCCTCCTCGGCGGCGAGCCCGGGATCGGCAAGTCGACGCTGCTCCTCCAGGCAGCGGCCGGCGCCGGCGGCCCTGTCGTCTACGCCACCGGCGAGGAATCCGCGTCGCAGGTCCGCCTTCGCGCCGAGCGCCTCGGCTTGCTCGATGCGCCGGCGGGTTCGGAGATCGAAGTCCTCGCCGAGCGCGATGTCAGCCGGATCGTCGAGGTGGCACGCTCCGCCCGACCGATGCTGCTTGTGGTCGACTCCATCCAGACCGCGACCATCGACGAGCTCGACGGTGCGGCCGGAAGCGTCGGCCAGGTCCGCGAATCGACCGTCCGGTTCATGGAATTCGCGAAGGGCGAGGGGACCGCGGTCGTCCTCGTGGGACATGTGACGAAGGAGGGCTCGATCGCCGGCCCGAAGACGATGGAGCACCTCGTCGACGCGGTCGTGACGTTGGAAGGGGAGCGGTTCGCGGCGCTTCGACTGGTTCGCTCGACGAAGAACCGCTTCGGGTCGACCGACGAGGTCGGTGTGTTCGAGATGGCCGGCGATGGACTTCGCGAGGTCGCCGATCCCGCGCGCGCGTTCCTCGCCGATCATGCGGAGGCCGCACCTGGGAGCGTTGTCGCGCCGACGATGGAGGGTAGCCGGCCGCTACTCGTCGAGGTGCAGGCGCTGGTGTCGGCGGCCGGTTACGGGACGCCTGCGAGGAAGGCGAGCGGCATCGATCCCAATCGCCTCGGACTGCTCGTCGCCGTGCTCGGGCGACGCGCCGGCATCGGCCTCGCCGGACACGACGTCTACGCGAACCTCGCCGGCGGCCTCGCGGTTGCGGAGCCTGGCCTCGACCTGCCCGTCGCCCTCGCGTTGGCGTCGTCGCTGCGTGACCGTCCCGTCGTCGGCGGCGCGGTCGCCATCGGCGAGGTCGGGCTGCTGGGCGAGCTGCGCTCCGTCCCGGGTCTCGAGCGGCGATTGCGGGAGGCCGCGCGCCTCGGCTTCTCGACCGCGATCGTGCCGCGGCCGGGGCGCGGCGGTCGTTCGCCGGACGTTCCCGGGCTGGAGATCGTCGAGGCTGCCACCCTTCGCGATGCGATCGGCCTGGGCCTCGGTGACGGGTCTCGCACTCGTGGCGACGCCGTTCCCGCGATGCTAGGCTGACGAGCCGTCCGGACGACCCTCCACGTGGACGACCGGGAACATCCACCGAGGTCGGCTGTTTGATTCGCTATATCCGTCTTTTGGGCGCTGCGCTCGGCGGCCTGGTCGGGCTGGTGCTCGCGACAACGGGTGGTGGCCTCTTCCAGGATGCCGCCTACGCCGGCTTCCTGCTGGCCGCGTGGGTCGTCGCCTGGGTCGTCGTCGGATTCGCGATCCTGCCGTATCTCACGCTCGTGCCGGCACAGTGGCTGATCTCGCGCGTCGAGGACCTCTCGACCGCCGAGTTCGTGACCGCGGTGATCGGCTTGACACTCGGCCTCCTGATGGGGCTTCTCCTCGGCGTCCCACTTGCCAACCTCCCGGCGCCGTGGGGCGACGTCCTCCCGCTCGGCGTGTCGCTGTTCCTTGGACTCGGGATGCTCGGGCTCACGGTCGCCAAACGCCGCGATCTCATCGTCGCGGCCCAGGCCGTCGGGTTCCTCCAGCGTGGAGGCGAAGGGCGCAACGAGGCGCGCAGCGGCGAGCCACGGATCGTGGTCGACACGTCCGCGATCATCGATGGCCGGATCGCCGAGATCGTCGAGTCGGGATTCATCTACGGCACGCTCGTCGTGCCGCGGTTCGTGCTCGATGAGCTCCAGCACATCGCGGACAGCTCGGACACCCTTCGGCGCAACCGGGGCCGTCGCGGCCTGGAGATCCTCAACCGGATGCAGAAGGAACCGGGTACGCCCGTCGAGATCGTCGAGGACGCCGTGCCGTCGGAGTCCGAGGTCGATGCCAAGCTCGTCGCCCTTGCGCGAGCGCGCAGCGGCGTCATCCTGACGAACGACTTCAACCTGAATCGCGTCGCCGAGCTGCAGGGCGTCCGGGTTATGAACATCAACTCGCTCGCCAATGCCGTGAAGCCAGCGGTCCTCCCGGGCGAGGAGTTGCGGGTCCGGGTGATCCAGGAAGGCAAGGAAGCCGGTCAGGGTGTCGGGTTCCTCGATGACGGGACGATGATCGTCGTCGAAGGCGGTGCGCGGCACATCGACAAGGACCTCGATGTCTCCGTCACACGGGTCCTGCAGACCGTCGCCGGCCGGATGATCTTCGCGCAGCCGCGGCTCGACTCCTCCGGCTGATGGCTTCGCCAACGGGCACGCCAGCCGACGCGATCGTCGTCGCTGCCGGCGCGTCGACGCGCATGGCGGGCATCGACAAACTGCTTGCCCCGATCGGCGATCGACCGCTGCTCGCGCATGCCGTCCTGGCGCTCGCGGCCAGCCGGGCGGTCGGGTCGATCGTCGTCGTCACGACCGATGAACGACGCGACGCGCTCATGGCGGGTGGCTGGCTTCCCGAGCGGACCTCGTTCGTCGGGGGCGGCGCGCGACGACAGGATTCGGTCCGAGCCGGGTTCGACGCGCTCGAACGCGCGACTCCTGACCCGACCGGTGAACGAGTCGTCCTCATCCATGACGGCGCACGGCCGGCCACTTCGCGCGCACTGGTCGATGCAGTGGTCGCGGCGGCTCGACGCCACGGCGCGGCGATCCCGGGCCTACCCGTCGGCGAGACGCTGAAGCGCGTCATCGGCAGCCGGATCGACGCGACGGTGGACCGGACCGACCTGGTGGCGGCCCAGACCCCCCAGGGTGTGCGCCGCGCGCTGTTCCGAGATGCCCTGGCGTCGAGCCATGCCAGAGACGGGACGTGGACCGATGAGGCCGCCCTGCTGGAGGCCTGTAGAATCGCGGTCCATGTCGTGCCCGGCGATCCCGCCAACCTCAAGGTGACGGTCCCAGCCGACCTCGACCGAGCCGCGTCGCTTCTCGTTGGTTCCGGGACTCGGCGGACCGGCATCGGTCACGACGTCCATCCCTTCGGTCCCGGCGAGCCACTTCGACTCGGTGGCGTCGAGATCGCCGGAGCGCCGCGGCTTCATGGCCATTCCGACGGCGATGTCGCGCTCCACGCGGTCGCCGATGCGCTCCTCGGTGCCGCATCGCTGGGTGATCTCGGACGGCTGTTCCCGGCCGGTGCCCGGACGCCGGCCGGTGTGGACAGCGGCTCGCTCCTTGAGGCGGTCGTGGTCCGCGTCCGTGACGCGGGCTGGCGACCTGCGTCGATCGACCTCACCATCGTGGCTGGGCGGCCACGCCTCGGCGGGTATCTCGACGCGATGAGGTCGGCGATCGCCGGCGCCGTCGGGCTTCCAGTCGAGGCGGTCGGCGTCAAGGCGTCGACGGGCAACCTCGAAGGGGCCGAGGGCGGCGGACGCGCGATCTCCGCGCTCGCGATCGCGACGATCGAGGCAGCCCGATGACCGACGTCCGGCTCCTCGACACCCTGTCCGGGGAGACACGTCCGCTCGTCCCGCTCGACGCCAAGACCGTCCGCATCTACTCATGTGGGCCGACGGTCTATGGGCCGGCGCATATCGGCAATTTCCGCTCATTCCTGTTCGCGGACCTGCTCGTGCGCTACCTCCGGTGGCGGGGGTACGAGGTCCGCTGGGTGATGAACATCACCGATATCGACGACAAGATCATCAAGGGCGCGACTGCGGCGGGCGAGTCGACGCGCGACCTGGCCGATCGGTACCTTGCGCGATTCCTCGAGGACGCCGAGACGCTCCGGATGACCCGCCCCGACGTGCTGCCACGGGCCACCGAGCACATCGAGCCGATCGTCAGCCTGATCAAGACATTGATCGAGCGAGGCCACGCGTACCGGACCGATGACGGGTCGATCTTCTTCCGGATCGCGTCATGGCCGTCCTACGGTCGGTTGGCTCGCCTCGATCCCGAGCAGATGCGGGTCGGCGAACGGGTGGAGGCCGACGAGTACGCCAAGGATGACATTCGTGATTTCGCCCTCTGGAAGGCCGCCAAGCCAGGCGAGCCGTCGTGGTCGACGTCGATCGGCGAGGGCAGGCCCGGCTGGCACATCGAATGCTCGGCCATGAGCATGGAACAGCTGGGTCCGTCATTCGACATCCACACGGGCGGTGTCGATCTCATCTTCCCGCACCACGAGGATGAGATCGCCCAGAGCGAGGCCGCGACGGCGCAGCAGTTCGTCCAAACATGGCTCCACTGCGCGCATCTCCGGTCCAGCGGCTCGAAGATGGCGAAGTCGACTGGCAACATCGCACGGGTCGCGGATGTCCTCGGGTCCGGGGTGTCGCCCAGGGCGCTCCGCTACGCGTTGCTTGCCGTTCACTATCGAGCCGGGCTCGACTACTCCGATGAGTCGCTTGCCGCCGCCTCCGCGGCCCTCACGCGGCTGGACAC
>JBKPMM010000106.1:0-12214 GCA_046732155.1 Chloroflexota bacterium
AAATCGGCGTCCATCTGGACGACGACGGACGCGCCGCTCTCGAGGGCGATCGCGAAGCCGTCGAGGTAGGCGCGGCCGAGACCTTGCTTGGCGGCGCGATGACGGACCCGGATGCGCGGGTCATGGGCCGCCAGCTCATCCGCGATGCGGCCGGTCCCGTCGGGTGAGTCATCGTCGACGACGAGGATGTGGGCCTCGGGCAGCGCCAGCAGGATGGCAGCAGTGATCGGGCCGACGTTGTCGGCCTCGTCGTACGTCGGCAGGACGACCCACGTCCCCGCCCCCCGTCCGCGGTCGCCTTCCATCAGCGGCAAGGATATCGGCGGTTCGCCGCGGTCGACACGGTCAATGCGACTCGATCGCGACGGTGCGCGAATACCAGGTCGTTCCGACCCAGCTGGTCGCGTGCACGAGGATCCGATAGGTGCCCGGCGTCGCGTACGCACCGGTCGCCGTATGGCCGTCCCACGTGTATGTGTAGGTCCCGGCAGGGACCGACCTGCCGATCCACACACGTCCCACGAGCGTCGTGCCCCGGTAGATGCCGACCGTGACGACGGCCGCCCGGCGAAGGACGATCGACGCGCGGCTCTTCTGACCCGCTCGCGGATCGAAGGAGCTGTCGCTCCAGGTGACTGACCGGATCGTCCGATCGACCAGGACCTGGCGCGTGGCGACCGTTCGGTTGCCGGCTGCGTCGCGGGCGTCGACCTCGAAGCGGTACCGGCCGTCGGCCACGACCGCGCCGGGTCGGCGGCCATCCCAGGTCAGCGTTCCGCTCGTTCTCGACGAGAATGCCCACGATCGCTGGACGGCGCCCGTGTGGTCGCGGACACGCACGACACCCGACACTCGGTCGGGCGACGACCACGACAGCGCGAGCGTGTCGGTCCGCCCGTCGCCATCGGGGGTGAGGAACGTTCGCGGCGTCGATTGCGAGATGCGCGGCCGCGTCAGGTCGACGACGACATCGAATGCACGCTGCGAGCGGTTGGCGGAGACGTCCTCGGCCCACAACGTGATGCGGTAGCGGCCCGGCGCGACCACCGCTGGCGTGGAGTCCTTGCCGTTCCAGGTGAAGGCCGGGCTCTTGCTCGCGACGGTGCCGGTCCGGAGCTTCGGGCCGAGGGTCGTGCCCTGGACCGCCTGGACGATGTAGCCCCAGCGGACGAGACCGGTCGCGGTCATCCGTGCCGTGGTCGTGTCGAGCATCCCGTCACCGTTCGGCGAGAATGACTGGGCCGTGACGGAACCACCGCTGATCGTCGGCGGGACCGAGTCGGTGATGAACTTCGCCTTGAGCATGTTCCAGAGCTCGGGCTGGGTGCCGTCGTAGCCGAGCGCCCAGATCCCGGCGCCACGCAGGCCGTAGGCATTCACGAGGTCGTACTTGCGGCCGAGTGCTCGCGCGTCGTCGAGATACAGCTGCCGATACGGGTTGACGCAGCCGTAGGTCGTCGTGCAGTTCTGGCGTCGGTAGACCGTCCAGGCGACGGCCTCCGTCGTGTCGTACTGCTTGCCGTGGGCCGTGAAGTACGGCAGCGCGTTCATGTACGTCACGGAGGCCGACGCGCCATACTTGGTGCCGCTGATGTTCCTGGCATGGACGAGGTTGCTGTCGGTCGACCACGCGCGACCGTAGTACGGCACACCGAGGATGACCCTCGACGGCGACACGCGGCTCGTATACGCCGCGACGGTATCGCGGATGTCGTAGCCGCCACTCGTGAGCGGTGCGACACTGCCGACCGGGCTGCTCGATGCCGTCCGGTAGTCGTAGCCCATGACGAACATCGCGTCAGCGCCCGAGGCGACCGCGCGCTCGATGGGGTAGTTGCCGATCCGACCGAGCGTGTCGAACGTGATCTGATATCCACGCGAGATCGAGTCGAGCCGGGTCCGGATCTGCTTGATCAGCGCGACGAACTGCCCTTCCATCCCCGACACGAGGGGCTCGAAGTCGAGGTTCACGCCGTCAGCTCCGCGGTCCCGGATCGCAGCCGCGATCTGGCCGGCCAGCCGATCTCGCGCGGTCCAACTGGTCAGCATCGCCTTCTGGCGGGCCCTGCCCGTGCCGTTCCAGGCAAAGCTCTGGACGGTCAGGACGACGCGGGTTCGCGTCGCATGGGCCTGGTTGATGATCGACGTCATCGCCGAGCTGGTCCAGCCCGACCAACCCGTCGTGATCGTGCCGTCGGTGTTGCGCTTCTGGAGATTGCCGGCGCCGTCAGCGCCGATCCCGAAATAGGCGATCGTGGAGATCTTGTCGTACTGGATCCGGAGGGAGCTGCTGTTGATCTGCCAGTACGGCAGGAACCCGAAGACCTCGCGCCGGAGCGCGCCCGGGTCGACACGCGCCTGCGGTTCGAGGACACCATCAGGTGAGGTCGCGGGCCCGGACGCGATGGCCGCGCGCGCTTGGATCACGTGGGACGGGTCGATGACCGGCTGGTCGATCTGCGGAGGTGTCGCGGCATCGGCTTTCCGCATGGTGACGCCGTCGACGCGTCCCGCCGGTAACGCCCGCGCCTTCACCCCACCGACGGTCCATCGGTCGGTCGCGCGCGGCTGGAACGGGACCGTGACACGGCCACCCGCCTTGAACGTGATCCGGTCGTGCTCGTGCGCTTGGGCCTCTTCCCACTGGATCGACGGCTGCAGACCGGCCGTCGCATCGAGCGGCTGTGCCATCGCCGTCGGGGTGATTCCCACCGACGACGTGGTCCCTGCAGAGGCCGAGGCGGAGGCCCCGATCTGGCCCAGGAGAAGCGTCGCAACGGCACCGCTGAGGAGGAGGCGTCGTGGGGACCGACCGGTACGGCGCGAGGACGGGACGGGCAAGACGGACCTCCGCTTCTGGGAGCGCGACCGTACGCGCGCGCGGCTTGGGCGGACAAGGCTCCGAAGGTCCCGAGGCCGACCGGTACGGTGTGGTCCGGTGGGCTGCGGACAGGTCCCTAGCGGAGGGGGAGTGACAGGGTCGTCGACTGCCAGCGGCCACCCGAATCCGCCGCCTTGACCGTGAGCTTGGCAGTCCCGGCTGCCCCGCCGGTCCGCATGGTGAGCGTCGCCGTGTACGTGCCAGCCGACGTTCGTGTCAGCGTCACGGCCCAGGTGGCGAGCCCGGGCTCGCTGACATGCACGCGCGGGGCGGTCGAGAGAGCCTCCGCGGAGGTCACGCTGATCGAGATCGACCGGCCCCGTGTCGCGGTCGACGCGGACGGCCGGATGCCGAAGGCATTCATCTCGAATCCGACGGTCTGCAGCGCGGTCAGCGCCCCGTCGGTGGCCGAAACGACCGAGGTGTAGCGGCCGGTCGGGAGCATGGCGCCGGCATCGTTCAGGGCGTACCAGCTGAGGGCGGTCGTACCGGCGGTCGTGTCCACACCATCGAGCAGGGTCGCGACCACGGTCCCAGCGGCGTTCCGGATGGTCCAGGTCACGGTCGCCGGGTGCTGGAGCGCGAATGACAGACGCGTCCCCGTCGAGAGCGGGTCGCGGTCCTGCGGATAGAACACGGCCTTGGACGAGGTCACCGAACCGAGGAACGCGGCGACCGTGACGGAGCGCGTCACCGACGTGCCCGCGTTGCCGACGGCATCGCGAGGGATGAGTCGGACGTCGTAGGTCCCATCGGGCACGACCGATCCGTCGTTGGCCTTGCCATCCCACGTCAGCGCGGCCGCCGTCCCGGCCGGGACACTGAACGAGCGGACGAGCGTCCCGCCGGCGTCACGAACGTAGGCCGCCATGGATCCTGCTTCGGACATGCTGCCCGCGAACGCCACCGACTCGCGCACGCTGTCGCCATTCGGGGCGATCCATGTATCCGTGTCAGCTGCCGGCGTCACGCCCGACAGGGTCGGACCCGTAAGGTCGACCCGGACGGTGCCTGTCTTGTAGCTCGCGTTCGACCAGCCGTCGGTCGTGTCGATCCGGTAGCTGTACACGCCGTCTGGGACCGGGGTGCCGTCGACGACCCCGTCCCAGGTCGCCTTCGGGTCGGCGCCGTCTCCGGTCGCCTCATACAGGGTCGCACCGTCCGCGTCGCGGAAGCGGATCCGCCACGTCGCAGACTCGGAAAGCGCTGCGCTGATCGTGGTCGTGTCGGCGACACCATCGCCGTTCGGTGACAGGACGGGGGCGGCAGGGTCGACCGCGAGGACCCGCGGCGGGAGGCTGTCACGTGGCGTGAGGTCGGTCGCCCGCACGAACCCGTGGACGGTCGCATCGTCGAGCCGCGCGACCTCGATGAGCGCCACGCCGGCCGGGCCGGTCTGCGTCGGGCGTGAGATCGTCGCGAAGCGGCTGTCGATCGCCTGGGGGGTGGCCGCTTCAGGGATACCGGCGACGGCCGCGTCGAGATCCGGCCATAGCGGCGCGTCGGCGACACGAGCGGACGCCCTGCCCGGGACCTGGAGGGTCGCGGGATCGCGGCCCGTGTCGACCGTCCCGACGACCATCCTCGTCGTCAATGTCGGCTGGGTGACGAGCGACCGATAGAAGCCGCTCGAGGTGCCCTCAGGGTCCATCAGCGCGCGGACGCCGCTCGTCCGCGTCGACGTGAAGCTGCTGACGTGGCCGTTGTTGTCGGGCGCGGTCCGCCACAGCCGCTCGATCGTCTGATCGGTCGTGAACAGCGCCCGGATGTAGTCGGCCGGGCCGTGGTGTCCATCGGCGATGACCGCCTGGGCGTTCGAGGCGAGGAAGCCCGCCGCGTAGTTGCTGATCCGCTGGCGCGCGACACCGACGGTCGGCTGCGGGTTGCCCGGCTCCGAGTTCCCCGACGCATAGCAGAGGTTATGCAGCAGCACGATCGCGTTCGGGGCGAGGTCGAGCGACTTCATGTACGGCTCGCCGTAGTACTTGTTCTCGTAGTCGGAAAGCTTCCCGTCGCCGTTGAGGTCGGCGTTGAGACCCATGCCGTCCTTCGTGGTGTACTGCGGGTCATAGGTGTACGGACTCGGCCAGCCGTTGCCGTGACCGAAGTAGATGAGGATCGAGGCGCCGACGGCCGCAGCCTTCACCCGCGACCACGTCGCGTTCGGGCTGTAGACCTTGACGACGTTCGGCGTGTACTTGATCGCCTCGGCGTAGGCGGCGTCCGCGTACTTGCGATAGGTCGGTGTCGTGCCATGGGTCGCGCCGACGACGATCACTACCTTCGCCGGCGTGCGGGCGCTGGCGGCATTCGTCGCGGGCGCGTTGCCGAGTGCGGCAAAGCTGCCGACGAACGCGAGCACGGCGATGGCAAGGGATCGACGCACGAGGGCTCCGCTGACATGGGGGTGACGGACCCAGGAAGCGTCGCGTCAGCGAAGCCCCGACTCCATCGCGGCAAGGTCCACTGGGGCCTAGCCACATCGGAGCGCTGAGACGAATGGTGCGGGGCGAGAAGGTGCCGTGCGGTGAGGTCAGCCCCGCGTCAATCGCGGGTGCGAAGCTGTGAGACGAGCTCCGCCAGCGACGGATTCGAGCGGTCCCGGTCCGACAGGATCGGCCGCCCGTCGGGAGTGGGAGCGGGCAACGGCCACGGGACCGCGGCGAGTGGGTCATCCCACGCGAAGCCGCGTTCGTCCTGGCCGTCGTACTCGGTGGTCACGAGGTAGACGAGCTCGACGGGTTCGAGCGCCATGAACCCGTGCGCGACGCCGGCAGGGATCTGGACCCAATCGTCCGCGCCGAGGAGGCGCGTCTCGACGACCGGCGTCGGGCCGCCGGCAAGCATCGGGCGCGTGTCGACGAGGGCGATGAAGGCGCGACCGGATCCGATGACCCACCGGTCAAGCTGATGACGATGGAGATGCAGGCCTCGGATGACACCGGGCGCGGAGGTCGAGAGGTTCGCCTGGACGAAGCTCGGTGTCGCCCCAGGCGCAGCACCGGCATCGGCGGGGTCTATGGGGCCGACGGTCGATGCGCGCCACAGTTCCCGGAACGCGCCGCGCTCATCGGCGTGCCGCTCGACGGTCCCGTATCGGACGCCGGGGATCCGGGAACGACTCACGTGGCCGCCGCTACCTGTCGACGGAGCGTCGGCATGTACTCGGCCAAGGCTCCTTGCCATGCCCGCAATGGCTCCCCGGACGGCAGCGGCGTGGGTTCGAGGACGCCCCAGACGGGCGGTGTCGATAGGCGGGACCAGTCGGCCGCCATGACGGCCTCTGTCTGGACGTGGATCCCGGCCTGCCGCAGCACTTCCTCGGCGAAGTCCATCCGCGATGCGGCGCCAGCGTTGACGACGTGGCAGACCCCCGCCGCGGAGTCCTCGGCGATCAGCTCGATGATCGCCTCGGCGACATCGGCGGCGTACGACGGCGACCCGAGTTCGTCGGCCACGAGCCGCAAGCTCTCCCCTCGCGCTTTCGCCCGTTCCGCGGCAGCGAGGATCTTCGTCGGGAAATCGGCTTTGGGAGGGCCGAATAGCCATGCCGTCCGGACGATGCAGAGCGCTCTGCTCGATCCCTCATACACCGCCTCTGCGTAGCGCTCGCCGGCCAGCTTCGAGCGGCCGTACGGATTGATCGGCTCGGGCGCGTCAGCGGGGCGATATCCGCGACCGGGGGGGTCGGTCGGAGGACGACCGTCGAACACTTCGTTGGTGCTGATATGGATCAGATCGATCTCGCGTGACGCCGCCTCCCGTGCGACGACCCCGACGGCGTCCGCATTTCGCCTCATGGCCAGTCCGGGATCGCGCGCGCACCCATCGACATCCGTCCAGGCGGCGGCATGGACGACGACCTCCGGCCGGTCACGGTCGAGGAGCCGTCCGATCGACTCCGGTGCGTCAAGATCGAAGTCGGCGCGGGTCCACGCGATCGGGCCCGCGGGCCCGGTGAACGGCGCATCGCCGAGGGCGGTGACGAGAGCGCTGCCCAACCGACCGGCCGCGCCAGTGACGGCGACCCGCATCAGCCGGCCGACCGAAGACGCGATCCGTATTGGCGCTCGTAGTAGGCGTCCCAATCGCCCGAGCGTGCGGCCCGCCACCACGGCTCGTTGGCGACGAACCAGTCGACGGTCTCGGCGAGCCCGTCCTCGAACGACGTACGGGGCCGCCACCCGAGGTCGGCAAGCCTGGAGCCGTCCATCGCATAGCGGCGGTCGTGTCCCGGTCGGTCCTCGACATGGCGGACGAGCGACCAGGGCTTGCCGAGTCGGTCGAGCAGCAAGCGCACGACGTCGCGGTTCGTCATCTCGACCCCGCCGGGGATGTTGTAGGTCTCGCCGCTGACGCCGTGCCGCAGGACGTGGTCGACCCCGGCCGCATGATCCGCGACGTACAGCCAGTCGCGCCGCTGGAGTCCGTCGCCGTAGAGCGGTAGTGGCTGTTCGTCGATCGCGTTGGTGACGAACAGCGGGATGAGCTTCTCCGGGTGGTGATACGGGCCGTAGGTGTTGGACCCTCGGGTGACGACCGCGTCGACGCCATGGGTCACCACGTAGCTCCGGACGAGCAGCTCGCCGGCGGCCTTGGCCGCGGCGTACGGCGACCTCGGCCGAAGCGGATCGTCCTCTCGCGAATAGCCGTCCTCGACCGAGCCGTAGACCTCATCGGTCGAGACCTGCAGGAAGCGCACCGGCCGAGACGCGGAACGAACGGCCTCGAGCAGCACGTGGACGCCGATGACCCCGGTCCGGAGGAACGCCTCCGGGTCGAGGATCGATCGATCGACGTGTGATTCCGCGGCGAAGTTGACGACCGCATCTGCGTCCGCGACGAGCGGCCCCACCACGTCGGGGTCGGCGATGTCTCCCCGGGCGAACCGGAACCGAGCCGTCATCTCAGGGTCGTCCCGGATGGGAGCCAGGTTCGCCTCGTTGCCGGCGTACGTCAGCTTGTCCAGGACCGTGATCTCGGTCCCGTCCCGCCGCGCGAGGAGGTCGCGCACGTAGCACGAGCCGATGAAGCCGGCGCCGCCGGTGACCAGCAGCCGCTTCGGGTCGATCGCCATCACGCGCGCCGCGCGCCGGTCACCCGAGCGGGCGCTCCACGGGCGGCGCGAGACGGCCCGACGCATCGTCGTCGCGGGCGAGCTCGGCGGCGCGGAGCAGCGAAGGGACGGTCCCCGCGTCTGTCCAGTGGCCCTCGTAGATCCGCGTGAAGAGCCGGCCTTCCGGGATGTAGTGGTTGAGGACGTCAGTGATCTCGAACTCGCCGCGGCCCGACGGCGCGAGCCGATCGATGACGCCGAAGGCATCCCGGCGGAGGAAGTACACGCCGATCGGGATCAGATCGCTCTTGGGCTGCTGCGGCTTCTCCTCGAACCCGATGACGCGACCGTCGGCGTCGAATTCGGCCACACCGAACCGCTCCGGGTCCTGGACTCGGTACAGCAACGAGCCGGCGCCGAAGTCACTCGCCTCGAACTCGGTCGCGACGTCGGCAAGCTCCGGACCGCGCAGGATGTTGTCGCCGAGGACGCAGCAGAACGCCTCGGCCCCGACGAAGTCGCGCGCCAGACCGATCGCGTGGGCGATGCCATAGGCGCCAGCCTGGTAGCGGTAGGTGAGGTCGAGTCCGAAGTGCGACCCGTCGCCGAGCAGCTCGACCACGTCGCCGACGCTCTTGCCACCGACGATGACCAGCACCTCGCGGATGCCCATGCCGGCCAGCGTCTCGATCGGGTAGTAGATCATCGGCCGGTCGTAGATCGGCAGCAGGTGCTTGTTCGTGACGATCGTCAGCGGGAACAGCCGGGTCGCAGTCCCGCCCGCAAGCACGATGCCCTTCATGGCGCGGAAGCGTAGCAGCGGTGGGCGCGACCGCCAGCGCTCAGCGCGGGCTGGCCGAGGGACGCGGCGACGTCAGGCAGGGCTGCTCGCCCTCGGGCAAGGTCCCACCACCACTGCCAGGGTTGCAGTCGACGGGCTGCTCCTCGACCGGTGGCAACCCGCCCTGGTAATCGAGGACGACGAGCACGAACTCGAGCTTGTCGAAATCGGCCGCGGGCTGGAGGTAGGCCGTCTGGACGACGGCGTTCGCGTCACGCCGGACGTCGACCACCTGCCCGATCAGGAGTCCCTTCGGGTAGGGCGACCGGACACCGCTGCCGAGCTCGATGCCCGCGGACACGACCTCGTCGCCGATGGAGATCTTCTCGCCCGAGTCGATCTGGTCCATCACGAGCACGCCGCCGAGCTGTCCGATGACGCGGCCCGCCGCGGCATTTGAGACGAGCTGGCCGATCACGGTCGACGAGCCATCGGTCAGCAGGACGATCGACGCGCTATCCGGCCCGACGTTGGTCACGCGTCCCGCCAGCGCGCCACCGCCAGCAACGACGACGTCGCCTTCCTTGATCCCGGCGTTCGAGCCCTTGTCGATGCCGATGACGCGCCGGAACTCGGACGAATCGCGCGAGATGACCGCGGCGGCGGCGGTCTTGTAGTCGAAGCCGGCGCGGAGCTGCAGCAGATCGGTGAGCTGCTCGTTCTCGCGCGCGATCTCCTGGAGCCGGGTGTTCTCGACGTTCAGCCGCTCGTTCTCTTCGCGCAGCGTCCCGTTGTCGACGCGTAAGCGGTCGATCTCCGCGATCGACGCGCCGATCGATGCGACGGTCCCGGCCACGTTGTCGAGTGCGCCCTGGATCGGACGGAACGCGAAGCCGACGCCGTTCTGGACCTCACGCACATACGGGTTCGACGAGAACGCCATCAGCACCATGCTCACGGCCACGAGGATCGTGAAGGCGACGGTGCGGCGGCGGTTGATGCGTTCGGTCGGGACGGTAGCCATCGGGGAAGTCGAATCATCGGCCGACGGTCAACCGCCGGCCAGTCTCTCAGCGCGGCGGGCGCGAGTACGTCTCGGCGACGAGCACACGGTCCATCTCGTCGAGCGCCTCGAGCACGACGCCGGTGCCGCGCGCGACGCACGTCAGCGGGTCGTCGGCGATGTGGACGGGCATCTGGGTCGCCTCGGCGATCCGCCGGTCGAGTCCTGCCAGCAGCGCACCGCCACCCGCCACGACGATGCCCTGATCCATGATGTCGGCGACGAGCTCCGGTGGTGTCTCCTCGATCGTGTCCTTCACCGTGTCGATGATCTGGGCGACGGACGGCTCGATCGCCTCGCGGATCTGATCGGCACCCACCTCGACGCTGCGAGGCAGACCCGTAAGCAGGTCGCGTCCACGAAGTGTGACGCGCTGGGCGTCCCACTCGCCCGGGTACGACGACCCGATCGCGATCTTGATGTCTTCCGCCGTCCGCTCGCCGAGGAACAGGTTGTACTCGCGCCGGGCGAACGTGACGATGTCCTGGTCCATCTCATCGCCGCCGATGCGGATCGAGCGGCTGACGACGATCCCGCCCAGCGAGATGACGGCGACCTCGGTCGTCCCGCCGCCGATGTCGACGATGAGGCTGCCCGACGGTTCACTGACCGGGAGCCCGGCACCGATCGCGGCCGCCATCGGCTCCTCGATGAGGCGGGCCCACCGCGCGCCAGCGTTGAGCGCGGCGTCACGGACGGCCCGCTTCTCGACCTCGGTGACACCGGACGGGATGCCGAGGAGCATCCGCGGCCGCGGGATGAGCCCGATCCGGTCGTGGACCCGGTTCACGAAGTACTTGATCATCTGCTCGGTGACGTCGAAATCGCTGATGACGCCGTCACGGAGCGGGCGGACCGCGACGATGTTGGCCGGGGTCCGGCCGACCATCCGCTTCGCCTCGGCGCCGATGGCGAGCACGCGCTTCGTCTTGGCGTCGATCGCCACGACCGACGGCTCGCTCATCACGATCCCGCGGTCACGGACGTGGACCAGGGTGTTGGCGGTGCCGAGGTCGATGCCGATGTCGCGCGAGAAGAGGCCGAGCAGGCGGTCGAGCATGTTCCGGGAAGGGTCCTCTGGGTCGCCGTGGGGGTCGGGCGCGACAGCGAGCGGCGAACTGGCCAGCCCGCCTGAAGGTCGCATCGTGCCGGGAGATGGGCCGGATCTGCGCCCCGTCCGGGGCAGTTAGGCCGCGCAGTCTACCAGAGGACCCTGTTCAGGCCGGGAACGCGCGACTGCCGGTCGCCAAGCGCGGCGCACGAGGGCGCCTGACAGCCGGCCCCGGCGGTCAGGTGCCGGCCAACGCCCCACAGAAGCCGACGACGGTTCCCAATGCCGCCCACGCACCGCCCTTCTGATACGCGAACGGCACGAGCGACGCCGTGAGCATCGCGAGCAGCCCACCCGCGGCGATCGCGGCCGTCCGTGCGCCGGTGATGGTGTCCACGTTCGACGCCGCCAACCAGCCGAGCGCGGACGCGATCCCGCATGCGAGGACGACGGCTCCCCACATGGCGATCATCCGTCCGGCTTTCCAGCCGGACCGGACGAGGTCGGCCGACGGCGCCAGGGCCTGCGGGATGTTGGAGATGAACACGGCGGCGAGGAACGCGATGCTGATCGGCATGCCGGCCGCGAGCTGGATCCCGAAGATCACCGACTCGGGGACGCCATCGACCACCGAGCCCAGGACGATGCCGAGTGGTCCACCGGCTCCGCCGCCGTCCCCACCCTCCTCATCGGTCCCGCCACCGAAGCGGTCCTCGATGATCTTGTCGAGGATCAGGAATATGCCAGCACCAACGATGAACCAGAGTGCGACCTCAGCGCTCGAGATCGCCTCCGGGACGAGGTCGAAGGCGACGGCACCGATGAGGGCTCCGGCGCCGACGCCCGCCAGTACCCCCACGAACCTGTCGGGGATGCGCAGGAAGAAGGGCACGAGGCCGCTGAGGAGCAGCGACGCCTGCGCGATCGCGCCAAGAGCGAACGCCTGGAGCATGACGGCGCGAACGCTAGCCGATGACCGTCGTGTCCCGAGCGGGTGTGGGCCGGTCGAACGCGACGCCTCGGTCGCGCAGCGACACGAAAGCGTCGTGACCGATGACGAGATGGTCGAGCAGGGCGATGTCGAGCAGGCGCCCGGCCGCCAGCGCCTCGGACGTCAGGTGAAGATCATCAGGGCTCGGTGTCGGGTCGCCCGATGGGTGGTTGTGGACGAGGATCACCCCGGCCGCATTGAGCCTGACGGCGTCCCGAAACAGCTCGCCGACCCGCACAAGCGACGCTGAGACATTGCCCTGGTACACGGTCGCGACGCGGAGGACGTGGTTCTTCGTGTCGAGGATCACGACGCGCAGCTCCTCGCGCTCGAGACCACCCATCTGGAGGATCAGCCGATCCGCAACATCGCGCGGACCGCGGATCAGCCA
>JBKPMM010000107.1:0-12456 GCA_046732155.1 Chloroflexota bacterium
TCCCGGCCGAGACCGGAGTCCTTGACGCCGCCATACGGCATGTGGTCGATCCGGTAGGTCGGGATGTCGTTGACGATCACCCCGCCGACCTCGAGGTCGTTGAACGCCTGCCACGCGCCCATCAGGTCGTTCGTGAAGACGCCGGTCTGAAGCCCGAACATCGAGTCGTTCACGCGTGCGATCGCGTCACCCAGGTCCGAGAACGGGAACGCGACCACGAGCGGCGCGAACGCTTCGTTGCTGCAGACCTGCGCGCTGGTCGGGACGTCGGTCAGGACGGTCGGCGGGAAGAAGTTGCGATCGGCCTTGCCGCCGGCCAGGACCTTGCCGCCCATGGCGACGGCCTCGTCGACCCAGCGCTGGGTGCGCGCGGCCTGGTGCTCGTCGACCATCGGTCCGACGTCGGTCGTCGTGTCGAGCGGATCGCCGACCTTCAGGTTCTTCACGCCCGCCAGGAACTTGTCCATGAACGTGTCCCAGATCGCCTCGTGCACGAACATCCGCTGCACACTGATGCACACCTGGCCTGCATAGCCGTAGCCACCGACGAGGGTCCTCTTGACGGCCCAGTCGAGATCGGCCGACTTGTCGACGATCACACCGGCGTTCCCGCCGAGCTCGAGCACGACCTTCTTCTTGCCCGCGCGCTCCTTCATCCGCCAGCCGACGGACGGTGACCCGGTGAAGGTCAGCAGCTTGAACCGATCGTCTTCGACCATCCGGTCGCCCAACTCTCGGGTCATCGGCAGGATGCTGACCGCACCGTGTGGGAGGCCGGTCGATTCGACGATCTCGGCCACCGTGAGCATCGTCAGCGGGTCCTTGGACGGCGGCTTGAGGACGATCGGATTGCCGCTGGCGATGGCCGGCGCGAGTTTGTGCGCGGCGAGGTTGAGCGGGAAGTTGAACGGGGAGATGCCGGCGATCGGTCCGATCGGGAAGCGCCGCGTGATGCCGACCCGGTCCTTCGAGGCGGGCATCAGATCGAGCGGGATCAGCTCGCCGGTGATCCGCTCCGCTTCCTCGGCGCCGAGGCGGAACGTCAACGTCGCGCGGTCGACCTCGACCAGCGCGTCGCGGATCGGCTTGCCGGCCTCCAGCGAAAGCAGTCGCCCGAGCTCCTCACGGCGCGCCTTGATGCCTGCCGAGATCTCGCGCAGGATGCGGCCGCGCTCGTACGCGGGCAGCTTGCGCGTCTCCTCGAACGCGTCGACGGCAGCGCTCACCGCCTCCTCGTACTGATCGCTGGTCGCGTGGTACGTGGAGCCCGCCGGGTTGTCGGGATCGGCCGGGTTGCTGACGTCGAGGACGTCCGGCGAATCGACCCAGCGGCCGGCGAGATAGATGGGATGCGGCTTGGTTCCGGTGGCGACGGTCATGGGAGCGCTCCTCGGCGCATGGCAACAGGCTCGGATGTCCTCCGATGGTACCCCGCTCGTTCGCAGGGGTCCTCCCTTCGGACCGAGCGTGCCGTGCGACGATACGGCGATGACGGACTTCCGTGACGCCCTCCGGGTCGAGCCCGGCGCCCACATCCGGCTCGAGAAGCGTGACCTTGGTGACACGTCCGGTTGGGACAAGGACCGCGCAGAGGGACAGATCGCCAGGGAGCTCGAGCGTCTGGCCGAGCTCCAGGATCGACTGTGGGCCGAGGCGAAGCACGCCGTGCTCGTCGTCCTGCAGGGCATCGACGCGGCAGGTAAGGACGGCACGATCAAGAAGGTGATGACGGCGTTCAATCCGCAAGGCTCACCCGTGACCGCGTTCAAGGTCCCGACCACCGAGGAGCTCGCCCACGACTTCCTGTGGCGCGTCCACAAGGCCGTGCCGCGCAAGGGCGAGATCGGCATCTTCAACCGGTCGCACTACGAGGAGGTCCTTGTCGTACGCGTCCATGACCTCGTGCCCAAGTCCGTGTGGTCGAGGCGCTACGAGCTCATCAACGACTTCGAGCGCCTGCTCGTCGAGACCGGCACGACCGTCGTGAAGTTCTTCCTCGCCATCGACAAGGACGAGCAGCGCGAGCGCTTCCAGGCGCGCTACGACGACCCGACGAAGCGCTGGAAGTTCTCGATGGGCGACCTCGCCGAGCGGAAGCTCTGGGACGCCTACCAGGAAGCCTTCGACGACATGCTCGACAAGACCTCGACCGACATCGCGCCCTGGTATGTCATCCCGGCGAACCGCAAGTGGTTCCGGGACCTCGCCGTCTCGACGATCCTCGCGGACACGATCGACGACCTGAAGCCCCGATACCCGCCGGTAGCGGACGACGTCCCGGCCGACCTCGTCATCGACTGACCGGGGTCGCCGGTGCGCGGCGCCGTCGGGTCTAGGCCGTCGCCCCGGCCAACGCCTTCTCGGCCGTGCGGCCGCCGCGCCCGAAGCGCAGGTACAGCACCGGCAGGATGAACAGGTTCAATAGCGTCGAGGTGAGCAGGCCACCGAGGATCACGATGGCCATCGGGTGCTCGATCTCGGCACCGGGCAGCTCGCCGGCGATGACGAGCGGCACGAGCGCGAGACCGGTCGCGAGCGCGGTCATGAGGATCGGCGAGAGCCGCTCGCGTGCGCCACGGAGGACCAGGGCCGGCCCGAACTCTTCGCCCTCGAACCGTTCCAGGTGCTGGAAGTGGTTGATCATCATGATCCCGTTCCGGGCGGCGATCCCGAGCACCGTGAAGAAGCCGATCAGCGATCCGAGGGAGAGAACGCCACCGCTCAGATACGCCGCGATCACGCCACCCACGAGCGCCGATGGCAGCGCAAGGAACGAGATCAGCGCGAGCCGTGTGGAGGCGAACGACGCCTGCAGCAACAGGAAGACCCCGATCGCCGCGGCGATCGCGAACAGGAGCAGGTTGTTCTGCGCGGACTGGCGCTCCGCGAACTCACCCAGCAACTCCGGGTGATAGCCCTGCGGAAAGTCGACGGTCTTGAGGGCTTCCTCGACGTCACGGACGGCCGCGCCAAGATCGCGCTCGTCGACGTTGGCACCGATGGTGACCAGGCGAGCGAGGTTCTCGTGCTTGATGTGATTCGGCGTCGGGACGACCTGGACGTCCGCAAGCGCGCTGAGCGGCACCGGCCCCTTTCGCGGCGTGTCGATCGGCAAGTGCTTGACCGACTCGACCGTCGCACGGGTTCCGGCGTCGCTCCAGACGTGGACGTCATACGCCTTGCCGGACTTGAAGATGTCGCCGACCTCTTCGCTCGAGACGAGCGTCGCGGCGGCGCGCCGGACGTCGCCGGGCTTGATGCCGTCTGCCTGGGCCTCGGCGAGGTTGACCTCGACCTGGATCTGCGGTACGTCGGCCTGCAGCTCGGGGTGGACGTCGACGACGCCGTCGATGTGGGCGAGCTTCGAGGCGACCTCGTCCTGCAACTCCCGTAGCTCGGCGAGGTCCGAGCCGTAGATGCGGACCGCGATCTGGTCGCTGGAGCCCGTGAGCACCTCATCGATGCGTTCGTTCAGGTACGTCTCGACGTTGTGGAACATGCCCGGATAGGCATCGGCCACACCTTCGACCTCCTCGAGCGTCGAGGCGTAGTCGGCGTTCGGGTCGATGCTGATCCAGTTCTCCCCGAATTCGACGCCGGCGATCTCCTCGCCGAGCAGCGCCTGCCCGATATGCGACCCGAAGTTGCGGACGCCTGGGATCGCCCGCAGCTCGCGGCTCGCGGACAGGATGATCCGGTCCTCTTCGGTCAGCGACGTGCCCGGCGTCGTGACGAAATGCATCAGGAAGTCGCGTTCCTTGAACTCGGGGAACAGCGACTGCCCCAGCTGCGGCGCGATCACTGCCCCGGCGAAGGCGATCGCCGCTACACCGGCGAACGCGGGGCGGCGGAACCGCAGGAGGCGGGACAGGACGCCGGAATACGCCCGCTGTAGTCGTGCGGCGATCGGCGATTGCCGGCTCTCGATGGCCGAGCCGCGCAGCAGGATCAGGGCCAAGGCGGGTGTCACGGTGAGCGCGACCAGCATCGAGGCGAGCACGGCCAAGCCGTAGGACAGCACCAGCGGTTGGAAGAAGGCGCCCGACACACCCTGGACGAACAGGACCGGCGTGATCGCGACGACATCGATCAGCGTTGCGTAGATGATCGCGCTCCGGACCTCGAGCGACGACTCGAGGATGACCTGCGCCGTCGACTTCGGACTGTTCTCGAGCCGGTGTTGACGCAGGCGCCGGACGATGTTCTCAACGTCGATGATCGCGTCATCGACCACCACCCCGACGGATATGACCAGCCCCGCCAGGATCATCGTATTGATGGTCGTGCCACGCGCGTGCAGGACGAGGCCCGCCGCGAGCAGCGACAACGGGATCGCGATGAGGCTGATGACTGCGGTGCGCCATTCGAACAGGAAGGCGAGCAGCACCGCGACGACCAGGAGGCAACCCAGCGCGAGCGCCGATGACAGGTTGCTGAGGGCCGTCTCGATGAACGACGCGGGGCGGAAGATCGTGGTGTCGAAATCGATGCCGGGCAGGCCCGGCTTCATCTCTTCGAGCGCCTGCTCGACGCCGCGCGTCACGTCCAGCGTATTCGCCCACGGGAACTTCTCGACGACGAGCAGCAGGCCCGGGCCATCGTTGACGATGGCGTCACCGAAGAGCGGCTGGTGGTCCTTCACGACCTCCGCGATGTCGCTGAGATGGACCGGCTCGCCCTTCGCGTTGATCAGCACGACCTTCTGGAGCTGATCCGGGGTGACGATGGCGGGCACGTGCTCGATCGGGAAGCGCTGGTTCGCGGTATCGACGAACCCGCCGGTGCCGATCGCGTGCGCCTCGGAGAACGTGAGGATGCCCGCGTCGAGCGAGTCAGCGGTCCCCTCCATCACCTGGTTCAGGGTGATGCCTGCGGCCTGCATCTTCTCGGGGATGACCTTCACGTGCAGCTGGTTCAGCTGCTCGCCCCAGATCGGGATGTTGGCAACGCCCGGGACGCTGAGCAATCTCGACCGGATCGTCCAGTAGGTGATCAACGACATGTCCATGACGGACATCGACTTGGACGACATGCCGATCTTCATGACGCGGCTCGTGGCCGAGACCGGGGGCATCATGAACGGCGGAGCGGCCCATGTCGGTAGGGACGGCGTGACACTCTCGATCCGTTCCTGCACGAGCTGGCGCGAGTGCATCAGATCGGCGTCCGGCTTGAAGATCAGCTCGATCTGCGACAGCTGCGAGACCGAGTTCGAACGCAGGATGTCGAGGGAGGGGAGGCCCGCGAGGGCCTGCTCCAGCGGAACGGTGACGAACGCCTCGACATCGCTCGCCGACAGGCCCAGGGCGGCCGTCTGGATCTCGACGCGTGGCGGCGCGAATTCCGGGAAGACGTCGACGGGTGCGTTGCGTAGCTCCTGCACCCCGAAGAGCATCGTCCCGGCCGCGATCGCGACGACGATGAACCGGTAGCGAAGGCTCGATGCGACGATCCGGCGAAGCATGGTCAGCCGCCTACTGTTCGCTTACTCCGGGTCGCCGACGCCGAGCTCGGTGCCATACAGCTCCGGGACACCGACGGTGACCACAGGGGTATCGGCAGCAGGGCCGGTGGACAGGATCATGTCCTCGCCGTTCGTGCCGATGACCTCGACCTGCTCCCGAACGAAGACGTCGTGCTCGGGCTCGGTGAAGACCCAGGTCCGGCCTTGCTGGTCGTACAGGACGGTCGCGCTCGGCACCTGGATACGGCCGCCATCCGCGGCCGCGACTGGCACGGTCTCGACGCCGATCCGCTCAGCGGCCTCGTCGGTCAACGTGATCTTCTTCACGTCCGACCCGGCGATGTCCTCGATCCGAGCGAGGCCTTCGTCGGCCGTCGTCTCCGGCTCGGTGGACTGGGCGCACGCGCTGACCAGCACGGCCAGCGTCGTGAAGAAGACGAGGACCCAGCGATCGGTTCTGGACATCTTTGCGCTCCTAGGCCGTGGTCGGTTCGAAGGCCGGCGTGTCGATGACGAGCTCGGGTTCGGCCTCGCCGGTCGGGCGAGATGCGACACGCTGGTACATGGTGGGAACGGCGAAGAGGACGAGCGCGCTGGCAGTGATCAGGCCCCCGATGAGGACGATCGCCATCGGTCGAATCAGCTCGTAGCCCGGACGGTCGCCCAGCAGGAGGAACGGCGCGAAGGCGGCGGTCGTGGCGACGACGGTCGTCAGGAGCGGCAGCAGCCGCTCGGTAGAGGCGTGCAGGATCGCTGCCTGCCCGGTGATCTCGCCTGCGCGTTCGAGGCGTTGCGCGTCCCGGATCAACAAGATCCCGCTACGCGCGGTGATCGCCAGGACCGTCAGGAAGCCACAGATCGACCCGAGCGTCACGCCGCCCGTCGCTGCTGCGGCCAGCGCGCCGCCGAGGATGGCAGCGGGGAGCGACAGGAACACCATCGAGGCGGCGCGCCAGCTCTGGAAGACGGCTTGGAACAGGAGGAACATCGCGATCGCGGCGGCGATGGCCGCGACGATCCAGCGCGTCTGGGCGGCCGCGCGGTCGGCGTAGTCGCCGAGGACCTCCGCGCGGTACTCGAGCGGCATCGTGAGCGACTTCACGGCGCTATGGATGTCGTTCGCGGTCTTCGCGATGTCGCCACCAGCGACATCGACGGCCACATCGACGTAGCGGAACACGCCCTCACGTCGGACGACCGTCGGTGACGCCGCCACGGCGATCTTTGCGACCTGGCCGAGCGTGATGTGGCCGCGCTTCGGGAGGTCGATCGGTAGCTTCTCGATCGCGGCGATGTCCTTGCGCATCTCCGGCGGAGTCCACACGACGACCTCGAAGACCTTCTCGTCCTCGAACAAGCTGCCGACGACGATGCCCGACAGCAGGCTCGTTGCATTCCGGCGGACTTCGCCCGGCTTGAGACCGTAGCGATCGGCGGCGGCCAGATCGACCTGGATCTTGATGGTCGGTTCCTGCGTGACCCCGACGACATCGGCACTCTTGACGTTCGGGACGCCGGCGACGGCCTCACGGACGGCGCCGGCTCGCTCTTGCAGGGTGTCGAGATCCTGGCCATACACGCGGACCACCAGGTCCGACGTCGGCTGGGGCAGGAGCGCCGAGACGCGCTCTGACGCGTATGTCCTGATCTCGCTGTGGATGCCGGGATAGCCGGCGACCACGGCGTGGACTGCGTCGATCTGCTTGTCGTAGTCCCCGTTCGGGTCGAGGCCCAGCCACAGCTCGCCCGAATCGACGTCGGCGACCTGGTCGGAGAGGACGGCACGTCCGACGTGGCCCGCCACATCCTGGACGCCGGGTACGGCTCGAAGCTCGTGGGTGACCTTGGCGACGATGCGGTCCATCTCCTGGGCCGACGTTCCCGGAGCGGCGTCGAAGTGGACGAGGATGTCGGGGTCACGGAAGGCCGGGAGCGGGGAGCCCGCCGCCTTGGGCAGGATCGTCGTCCCGAATAGGACGATGGCAGCGAACGAGGCGATGGCTACGATCGCCACAACGGGTCGCGTGCGATCGATGACCCGCGACAGCAGTCGCGAGTAGCCTGCCCGGAAGCGGCGCGCGCGGTCAGATCCGCGACCGAGTCGTTCCGGGTCAGCCCGCAGCAGGACGCACAGGGCGGGTGCGACGGTGAGGGCGACGACCATCGACACGATCACCGACGCGATGAACGCGGCGATCATCGATGGCGCGAACGCGCCCACGATGCCGCCAGCGAGCAGGATCGGGACGATCGCGCAGGCGACGACGAGGGTCGCGACGGTCAATGGGCCCCGGGTCGCCACCGTGGCGTCGAGGATGATCGGGGCGATCCCGGCCTTCCGGTCCTCGGCGTTCTGCTCGCGCGCGCGGGCTTCGATGGCCGAGTAGGCCACGACGGCGTCATCGACGAGGATGCCGATCGCAAGGACGAGACCCGCCACGACGATGGCATTGATGGTCGCGCCGGCGACCAGGAGGACGATGCCGCCGGCTGCGATCGACAGCGGGATCGTCACGAGCGCGATGAGCGCCGCCCGCACGTCGCCTAGCAGCACGCCGATCGTCAAAACGACCAGCGCGAGCGCGATGAGGAGCGCCAGCGCGATGTCGACGATGGACGTCTGGACGTAATCCGCAGGTCGGAACAAGGAGGTGTCGACCTTGATGCCGGTCAGGCCCGGCTGCATCGCATCGAGCGCTTCCTGCACGTCCTTGCTGACCTGGACCGTGTCGGCGTTCGGGAACTTCTCGACGACCAGGACCAGACCGGGAGCGTCCTCGACGACCGCGTCGCCGATCAGCGGCTGGTGATCCTGGACGACGGTCGCGACGTCCCCGAGTGTCAGTTGCTGGCCGGTCACGGTCTTTCCGTCCTCGACTGCGACCTTCGCGAGGTCGTCGGGCGAGTGGATCGGGAAGATGTGCTGGATGCCGAGCCGCTGGTTCGTCGTGTCGATGAACCCGCCGGTCCCCGGCGTCGATGCGTCGAGGAACGTCAATGGCGAGACCCACAAGGCGTTGCCCACGGTCTGGATGACATCGTCGAGCTTCACATTGTTCTGACGCATCCGCTCCGGGTCGACCTGGACCTGGAGCTGGCGCTCTCGCTGGCCCCAGACGGCGACATTGGCGACCCCAGGAACGCTAAGGAGCCTCGGCCGGATTGTCCAATGCGCGAGGACCGACATGTCGATCAGCGACACGTCGGTGGAGGACATGCCCACGACCATGACGCGGTTCGCGGACGACAGCGGTTGGAGCATGGCCGGTGACTTCGAGACGTTGGGAAGCGCGTGTGCCTGCGTCAACCGCTCGGCGACCATCTGCCGGGCGCGGAGCACGTCCGTGCCAGGGTCGAAGTACATGACGATCGACGAAAGACCGGGCATCGACTGGGACGTGATCGTGTCGAGGAAGGCGACACCCTGGAGGAGGTCAGCCTCGAGCGGGACCGTGATCAGCTGCTCGACCTCCTGGGCGGAGAGTCCGAGCGCCTCGGTCTGGACCTCGACGCGCGGCGGTCCGAACTCCGGCAGCGTGTCGAACGACGCGCGCGAAAGCAGCGTGTAGCCCACGAGCATGAGTACAGCCGCGATGCCGAGCACGATCAGCCGGTATCGAAGGCTCCAGGACACGATGGCACGCATGACGGAACCGTCCCTCCTCGGCCCCGGCGACCCGCCGGGCGAGCGATGAGTGCCGCCCCTTCGCGGCTCAGCGACCACCTCCTGTCGCCGCACCCGGCACCGGCCGCCCCCGCGGTCCGATCCCGGGTCCCCTCGGCCGCATCGTGGTCTTGCCCCTGACCACCCTCAATAGTCAATCTGCACCAATCACGTGGCTGCAGATGACCACGATCAACCAAGATTTACATAGATTCTCCGAGATTTTCGGGGCTCGCGCGGTGCCGTTGCGCTACCCCAGTTCCTCGGCGAGCTGCTCGAAGCGTGGCAGGGCGTCATCCATGTTCCGCCGCACCCACGCGGGGTCGTCGATGAACCGGAGACCGCGGTGCAGCGCCCCCGCCATCCGACTCGCCCACCACCCGGTGGCGATCGCCACCTGGCCTGCCGCGTCCGGGACGGGTTCGCCCCGCGCGCGGAAGTACGCGCCGAATGCATCGGCGACCTCGGGGCGGCGCCAGAAGTCGCTCGACAACAGATCGCCGACGTCGCCATGGCCGCGAGACCGCGCGTCTGCGGCGAGCAGTGTCAGGAGGTCAGTGCCTGGCAGCCCAGCAGGGTGCCACGTGTCCCAATCGAAGACTGCCGACAGTCGCCCATCCACCGTGAAGATGTTGTTCAGCCAGAGATCGCCGTGGATCAGGATGGGGCGAAGTCCCGCACACCAGCGGCGGCTCGCCGCGATGACGTCGCGCAGGGCGGCGGCGTGTTCGGGGAAGAAGTCGATGACCTCGGTGAGGTGGTCTTCGATCGCGCTGCAGTGAGGCGCGCCCGCCGGCATCGTGGCGAGGAACGAGATCACGTCGTCGAGCAGCGCTGTGGTCAACGCCAGCACGTGCCGGCCCGGGACGACGGTCTCTGTCGACCACGCGGCGCCCGCGGTCTTCCCAAGCCCGAGCGGGCGGGGGACGAGGTCGACGCCGGCATCCGCCAGCGCGCGCAGCGCGGCATAGCCGCGCGCCAGGTCCTTAGGATGGCCGGCCTTGGCGACCCGTAGCTCCGCGCGCACGCCGTCCGCCAACGTCAGGCGCACGAGCGCTGAGCCGTCGCCACTGGGACGGACCCGCGGCTGCAGCCTGGTGGATCCGGCTGCTTCGACGACCGCGTCGATGACGCGTGTCGGCCGCTCGCCGTCGAACACGTCCGAACGAAGCAGCTCCGCAAAGACGCCACCGAGGCTCACCGTCCGCACGTGCCGGCGGACGGCACCGGGACGCCGGACCGGCGGCAGGCGGTGGAGGTCGACGATGCGGAACCCGCTCGGTGGTCGAGCCCGGAGCCTGCGGATCGCGAGCTCCCGTGCCGAGGCGTACCCGATCGAGCGCGCCGATGGACGCCGGTTGAGCGGGAGGCGACCCCACAACAGCACGTCGACCTCGCTCGCCGGTCGCTCAGGCAGTGACCAGCGATCGTCGGCCTCGACGATCGCCGTCTCGATCGAGGGATCAGCCGGGCGGTAGAGGTAGGCGAGAGCGGGGAAGGGTGGCGGGACGCGCGACCGCCGCAGCGGTTCCGTCATGTCGTCGATGGGTCACCGAAGATACGCCGCATGACCCGGAACCTGCCGAGTTCGGGGTAGGTGTCGACGATCTGGAGCGAGTGGCGATTGATTCCGAACACCAGCAACGACACCACGCCGGCCACGATCATGCCGATCAGCAACGGCGGTCGAAGGATCTGCGAGATCGCGACGATCGCGATCGACCCGATGACGATCGAGGCGTAGGGCCGGACGTAGCGGCGGTCGAGGGCATGGACCCAAGTCTGCGTCTTGAGACCCCACTGGTAGATGAGGTTCTGCAGGACGAACGTGCCAGACGTCGCGATGGCCGCTCCGACCGCGCCGAACCGCTGGATCAGGACGATCGCGAGCACCAGGTTGAGGGCCGCGGTCGACAGGTCGGTGATCGCCAGGAAGCGCACGCGATTGAACACGCGGAGCGTCAGCGAGTTGAAGCCCATCGCGCCGTTCACGTAGTAGCCGATGCACAGGATCCCGAGGATCACGCCAGAGGCGCGGTACGGCTCACCGAAGATCAGCACGGACAGCTGCTCCGGGAACCCGATGCACAGGGCGAAGAGCGGGAAGGCGAGGATCGCGATCCATGCGGCCGTCTGCCAGTACAGGTTGTTGAGCGCGACTCGATCCCCACGGGCGTAATGACGCGATGCACCCGGCGTGAAGATGAATCGGAAGCTCGTCGCGACGAACAGATTCTGGATCGCGATCGGCATGACGGCACGGAACTCGGCCACTTGCGAGGTCGTGCTGAAGACCTGGATCAGGATCACGGTCAGCGACCCGCGCAGGACCATGGCGAGGTCCGAGGTCAGCAGTGGCACGCTGAACGTGAAGATCTCGCGAGTCGGGAACCGTAGCGTCTCGCGGCGGAGCTCCTTGATCAGGCCCTCCATGTGGAGCAACCGCAGGAGCACGAATGAGTAGATGACGAGACCGAGCGAAGCGGCCACCACGTAGCCGAGCGCGAGCGCGTACACATCCTTTCCGGCGTAGATGAGGGCGGCGACGATGCCGAGCTGGAGCACCGGCGCGAGGACGTAGCGTCGGAAGAAGATCGAACGGGCCGAGCCGAAGGTCGCGAACAGCGAGATCAGCAGCGTGTCGAGCGCCTGGATCGGAGCCAGGACGATCATCAACAGGAGGATCCCCAGGGCGACCTTGTTGTCGACGAAGCCGCCCAACAGGCCCTGGAAGACGTACAGGCCGAGGACGACCGCGAGCCCCATGCTGATGACGGTCCCGACGACGACCGCTAGCGTGCCCCACATCCGGCCGTAGTCGCGCTGTTCGTGATAGATCGGTGCGAACCGGCCCACGGTCCGCTCGAGCCCGAGCAAGCAGACGGTCGTCCCGATTGCGACAATCGAGAGGGCGAGCGCGAACGCCCCGTAGTCTTCCTTGGTCAGGTAGCGGACGATGATGACCTGGGTCACGAAGTCGAGCCCAAGACCGATGACACGGCCGACGAGCAGCAGGCTCGATCCGCGGATCTGTTTGCGGTTAGCGTCCTTTCCGGGGTCGGAGGCGCCGTCGGCGGCTGCGTTGATGCTCGGGTCGTCGACCCCCGCCGGGTCGTAGGTCGAAGGGATCCCCCTGGAATCGTCCGCGCTGGGCGCCACGCTCACTCCGCTTCGTCATCGCTCGCCCCGGTCCAGCCGATCGACCGTCCCCCCGGGCCCGCCGACGATACCGGATGCCGGCGCAGGACGGTAACTTCGCTCAGAGGTTGTAGTTCCGGCGACACCACGAGCGTGTGCGGTGCGGTGGTGTCCGCGGGCGGTATTGACG
>JBKPMM010000108.1:0-9073 GCA_046732155.1 Chloroflexota bacterium
AGCTCGCGGTAGTTGTCGAGCTCGTCCGTCAAGCGGATGACGTGGTCGTAGATGTCGCGGAAGTAGATGATCTCTTTCGGGTCGATCAACGTCTGTTCACGGTTCGTGAGCTGGTTGAATACCTCGCGCGTCGGGCTGGCCGCGCGACGGACCAGGATCAGCTCGCGCTTCAACTCGAACAGACGCTCGAGCGTCTCGGGGTTCGCGGTCCGGATCACAGCGTCCTGGACCTCGTCGATGGCTTCGCCGAGCCGATCTGCGTAGGGGAAGTAGCCGTCGACGATGTCGTCGCCGATCGCCCAGAGGAGATGGTCCGCGCCCTCGGCAAGGATCGGCTCGGCGCCATCGCGCAGGTGATGCGACACGCGCGGGTCCCATGCGGTGTCGTGGACGGTGAACAGATAGCCCTTGCCAAGGACGAGGTCGATCTCGTTCGCAACATTCGACGTATCGCGATCGAGAGCAAAGAGGACGATGTGGACGAGACCGTCGGTCGCTTCGATCTTGGCGCGCTGGTTGCCCTCGAGGACGTCCTCGATGATGAGCGGATGAAGCCCGAGCACCCGAGCGACGGTCTCCACGCGCTCGGGCGACGGCCCGGCCAGGTCCACCCACACGCACGGCTCGGGCTCGGCGAGCATCTGCGGCAGCGCTTCGAGCGCAGCATCGCCATCGAGGTCGCGGAAGGCTCCGTTCAGACGTCCCGTGACGGCGATCCGGCCCGGCCCGTCGGACGAGGTCGGTGATCGACGCCGGGCGACCGGTTCCCCGGCGGGATCGACCGGCGGATCAGAGGATGAGACCGGGGTCTGGAGCGCCATCGTTCGGCAGCATACGCGCGGCCTGCCTCCGCCGCGCCGTCCCACCGAGCGCGAGCGCGGGCGGGACCGCGACGACGAGGACGACAGCCGCCACCAGATACAAGCCGACCATGATCGATGCCGCTTCGCGAGAGGCCCAGGACTCGAGTGCCTCGACCACGAGCGGGTCCTTGAGGGGGCGGTCGCGCAGGTTCTCCGGGATGTACTGGAGGTAGGCATCCGGCGCGGCGTAGACCTGCGCGGATAAGCGGTCGATCGTCGTCGAGCCGTAGGCCGTCAGGACGGCCAGGCCGACAGCCATGCCGAGCATCCGAGCTACGGTGACGACGGAAGACGCGGCACCGAAGGAGGCCTGACCGGCGGCTTCGACCGCGGCTGTCGACCGCGGCGTCACCGACAGGCCGAACCCGAGCCCGAACAGTCCCAGCGCCGCCGCAGCCTCGGCGGTCGTCGTCGCCGTTGACCAGCGGGACATCACGATAAGCGCCACGATCGAGGCCCCGAGTCCGACGAGCGTCACCAGCCGATAGCTCGCGATACGGACCGCAAACCCGGACGCGAGCGCGCCGACGGCGGTCGCAGCCGCGAGTGCGCCGAGCGCCAGGCGCTGTTCGTCGGGTCCGCCGTAGAGGACGCGATCGACGAACACCGCGCCGCCGATGATCGCCGTCGCGAACGCGTAGCCCGTGAGAAGGGAGACCAGGGTCGCCGCGCTGAACCCCGGACGCCGGAACAGGCGGACATCGAGGAAGGGATCGGCGACGCGGGTGGCGCGAAGGACCGCCAGCGCGGTCGCGATGATCGCGACCACGGCGAGCGCGAGCGACAGTCGCTCAGGTGTGAATGGGCTCGCGGCGTCGTCGGCGGCACCGACGAGGGTCAGCGCCACGAGACCGCTCGTGAGCGCGACCCCGAAGATCGTCGCACCGGCGAGGTCGATACGACCGGGTCGCCTCGGCGTCTCCCAACCGGGTGCTGCGGCCCACCCAAGCACAAGCGCTGTGATGGCGATCGGGATGTTGGCGTAGAAGATCCAGCGCCATGCCGGGACGAGCATGGCTTCGAGCGGGCCGCCGGTGAGACGTGCGCTCTCGAGGACGGAACCGGGGTGGATCGCAGAAAGGATCGCGGCGCCCAGGAACGGCCCTGCAGCCATCCCGAGGAACGTGAGTGCACCGATGACACCGAGCGCCCGGGGCCGGCCGTGCGCCTCGTAGAGGTGCGCCGCGGCGGCCGTCCCGACGGGCACGAGGACGCCGCCACCCACCGCCTGGACCAGACGCGCGCCGATCAGCTGGTCCAGGTCCTGGGCCATCCCCGCAACGAGCGAGCCCAGCGTGAAGATGAGCAGGGCGATCATCGACACCCGCCGTGCGCCCCACAGGTCGGCGAGACGACCCGCGAGCGGCATCATCAGGATGTAGACCAGCAGGTACCCGTTGATGATCCAGCTGGCCTTGCGCAGCTGAGTCCACGCCGATGTGCCGTTGGCCTGAACGAGATCCGCCAGGATCGACGGCAGGGCGACGGCCGTGATCATCAGTTCGAGCCCAGCGAGGAAAACGCCCACCCCGAAGACGGCGAGCAGCACGAGGCGGGTCCCGCGGTCCATGGTCGAGGAGTCTAGTCGCGCAGGCCGGCTCGTCCTTCCGAGCGTCGAGTATGCCGAATGCGGTCAGGACGATGACGACCTGCCCATCGCCGTCCGCTTGACACGCCGCGGGCGCGCTCATAGCATCAACGCCCGTTGATATCAACGGTCGTTGATACGTTCGGCCCGCATTGGCTCCCCAGGAGACGCCCGCTTCCCGTGCCGACCCCCGCCCGGTTCCGCTCCACGATCGCGTCGATCGTCCTCCAACCCGAGGACCTGCGCGACCTGCGCACCTTCCACAAGGCGCTCGCCGATGTGAATCGCTTGCGGATCGTCCGGCGGCTGGCGGATGGCGAGGCGAGCGTCGCCGAGCTGATCGCCCACGTCGGGTTGTCCCAGCCGCTCGTGAGCCACCACCTCAAGCGACTCCGAGTCGCGGGGCTGGTCGCGACCCGGCGCGTCGGCCGAGAGACCATCTGCACGCTCCGACCCGAGGCCTTCGGCGAGGTCGCGGCTCGTGAGCGCGAGATCCTCGGGATCGCGAGTTGACGATCTCCAACCGGTCTCGCGACGCCGTCAAGGCCATCTTCGAGCCGGTCGCGCTCGCGATGGGTCGTGCGGGGCTGACCCCGGACGCGCTGACCCTCATCGGATTCGCGATCACGACGACCGGTGCCGTCCTCGTCGCCCTACAGCACTGGACCATCGGGGGCATCGTCGTCTTCATCGGCGGTGCCTTCGACATGTTCGACGGCACCCTCGCGAGGGCGACCGGCCGCGTCTCGCGCTGGGGCGCATTCCTCGACTCGGTCTTCGACCGCGGCGGCGAGGCGATCGTCTACATCGGGATCGTGTTCGGCGCCGCGGTCGAGGAGCACACCCGCGTCCCGATCCTGGCGACCAGTGCGTTGGCTGCCGCCTTCATGGTCAGCTACGTCCGCGCGCGGGCTGAGGGTCTTGGGTTCTCCCCGGGCAAGGGCATGGCGGCCGTCGGCCTGATGCCCAGAGAAATCCGGCTCGTGATCCTCTCGATCGGATTGGTCTTCGCGGACGCCCCAAACATCAAGCCACTCGAACCGACGCTCGCGATCATCGCGATCGGCGCGACACTCACGGTCATCCAGCGGATCCTCGATGTCCGTCGCCAGGCGAAGGCCACGGCTGCGAGCCAACCGACCGAACAGGAGCAGATGTGAGCACCAACGGCAGGAACGGCAACGGAAATGGGAGCGATGGCACGAGCCCGTCGAATACGTGGGCAGGCGCCGGCCGGCGCGGTGACGGCAAGGTCCGCGTCGCGATCGTCGGCGTCGGCAACTGTGCGAGCAGTCTCGTCCAAGGTCGGTACTACTACGAGACCGCGAGCGACGAGGACTTCGTCCCGGGGCTGATGCACGTGAACCTGGGCGGGTACCACGTCCGCGATATCGAGTTCGTGGCCGCCTTCGACATCGACAAGAACAAGGTCGGGAAGGACCTCGGCGAGGCGATCTATGTCAAGCCGAACAACACCTTCGTCTTCCATCAGACCGGCAAGCTGGGGGTCGAGGTCCAGCGCGGGATGACCCACGACGGCCTCGGCAAGTACCTGTCGCAAGTGATCGAGAAGGCGCCTGGTCCGACCGTCGACATCGTCGGCATCCTCAAGGAGCGCGAGGTCGACGTGATGGTGTCGTACCTCCCGGTCGGAAGCGAAGAGGCGACCAAGTGGTATGCCGAGCAGGCGCTCCGCGCCGGCGTCGGCTTCGTCAACGCCATCCCGGTGTTCATCGGTCGCGAACCGTACTGGCAGCGGCGGTTCGCCGAGGAGGGTCTGCCGGTCATCGGCGACGACATCAAGAGCCAGGTCGGTGCGACGATCAGTCACCGCGTCCTGACGCGCTTGTTCATGGACCGCGGCGTCCGCCTCGATCGGACGTACCAGCTCAACTTCGGTGGCAACACCGACTTTCTGAACATGCTCGAGCGCGAGCGGCTCGAGTCCAAGAAGATCTCGAAGACCAACGCGGTGACGAGCATGCTCGATTACGAGCTCGATCCCGATGACGTCCATGTCGGGCCGTCGGACCACGTGCCGTGGCTCCAGGATCGCAAGTGGTGCTACATCCGGATGGAGGGCACGACCTACGGCGATGTGCCGCTCAACGCGGAACTGAAGCTCGAGGTCTGGGACTCACCCAACTCAGCTGGTGTGATCACCGACGCGATCCGCTGCCTGAAGCTCGGGCTCGATCGCGGCCTGAAGGGCACCCTCGTCGCACCCTCGGCCTACTTCATGAAGAGCCCACCGCGCCAGATCCCTGACGACGTCGCTCGTGAGCGTGTGGAAGCGTTCATCCGCGGTGACGACTCGGAGACCCTGGTCGGCACGGAGAAAGCGCCGACTCGCGCACTTCGGACGCTCGCCGCGTCCCGCTCGAGGACGGCAACGACCGCCGGTTCATGACGGCGGGCGATCACTCGCACGCGGGACCGCCAGCCAAGGCTGCCCGCGTCGACCGCCGTCTCGAGGCTCCGCACCGGCGGGCCGGGTCGAGCCCGCGCATCGTCGAGCGGACGGCGGTGCTCGCGTATCGCGCGACGTCATGGCTGCTGGCCACGGTGCCGCCCGAACCGGCGGCCGCGATCATCGGGGGTCTGTCGCAGGCGTCGTACCTGCTCTGGCCGACCAAGCGGCGTTGGTCGAACCACAACTTCGCCAACGTACTCGGCCTGCCGCCAGACCACCGGCGGGTGCGTGAGGCGGCGCTCGGCGCCTACAAGGGCTATGGCCGCTATCTCGTCGAGCTCATGCGCCTGCCGAGCCTGCCGTCGGAGGACATCGCGCGCCTTATCCCGGTCCTCGACGTCGATGAGGTCCGTGGGATCTGGGAGCGTTCGCCGGGCGGGCTGATCATGACCGTCGGGCACGTCGGGAGCAACGAGGCGGTCGCGGCGGCGATCGCCCATCACGGCATGCCGATCAGCGTCGTGGCCGATGATTCCGCGTTCCCGGAGATCTACGAGATCCTGCGGCGTCAGCGCGAGGGCTGGGGAGTGAAGCTCATCCCGTGGCGGAACCTGCGCGACATCTTCGGCGTGTTGCGCCGTCGCGAGATCCTCGGACTCCTGGTCGACTGGGGCTATCGCTCTGACGGGATCCCGGTGCGGCTGTTCGGGCAGTGGACGGCGCTTCCGGCGGGTCCCGCCACGCTCGCAGCCAAGACGCGCTCGCTGATCCTGCCGATCACGATCCGGCGCCAGCCGGACGACTCATTCCACGTCTCGTGGTCGTCGCCGATCGAGGTGCCGTCCGCAGATCCCGCCGACCTCCAGCGGGCGACCCAGGCCGTCGCCGATGCCCTCGCCGCGACGATCGCCGCCGCGCCCGACCAGTGGTACAGCTTCAAGCCGATCTGGCCGTCGACGTCCGCGGAAGCGGCCGACCTCGAGCGACGCGCGGCGCTGATGCAGGCGAACGTCCCGGACCCCGGTCCGGCCCCGGAGTACGCCTGAGGGTGCGACGCGTCGGGCGCAGCCTGCGGCGGCGCGCCCTCCAGGCCGCGTCGTGGCTCGCGTGCCGGCTTCCCGAGCGGCCGCAGATCGCGCTCGCCGAGCTCGCCGGCGACCTCTGGTATCGACGGACGCCCGACCGCGCCGCGCAGGCACGGCGCAACCTCGGACGCGTGGCCGAGTGGTTGGCGGCCAACGACCGCGGGACGCCCCTCGCCCGTGCGGCCGCCCACGATCCGCGCGCCCTCGAGCGCCTGGTCCGACTCGCTTACCGGCACGCCGCACGCTATTACCTTGAGGTCGCTCGGACGCCAGGGATGGGTGGCGACGAGGTCCCACGGCGGCTCACCGTCGAGACGCCCGACGTGGTGGAGGAGGCCTTCACGCCCGGTCGCCCGGCGATCTTCGTCGGGCTGCATTTCGGTGCCATCGAGCTACCGGCCCTGCTGCTTGCGTCGCGCGTGGGCGAAGCCGTCGCGCCGATGGAGACGCTCGACGACGCGGAACTCCAGGCCTGGTTCATCCGCTCGCGCGGCTCGGTCGGGATCAGGATCGTCGGCGTCCGCGAGGCCCGGCGAGAGCTCACCGCAGCGCTCCGCGAGGGGCGCTACGTGGGTCTGGTCGGGGACCGCGACCTCACAGGCGGCGGGACACTCACGGACCTGTTCGGCGCCCCGGCCCGTCTTCCACTCGGCCCGGCGCTCCTCGCGATCGAGACTGGTGCACCGCCATACGTCATGGGCGTCCGGCGCACGACACCTGGTCGCTACCTCGGTCGCCTCGAGCGCGTCGACGTCGCATCCGAGGGGTCGCGCCGCGAGCGTGCCACGACCACGACCGCCTCGATCGCTCGCGCGTTCGAGCGCATCGTCGAGGACGCACCCGAACAATGGTGGGCGGTCTTCTTTCCGATCTGGCCCGACCTGGAGGGCGGCGATGGCTGACAGCGACCGGTCCGGCCGAGCGGATCTGCACATCCACACGGTCGCGTCCGACGGCCTCGCCGACGTCGTCTCGATCATCGACGACGTCGTGCGCCGGGGCGAGCTCGATGTCATCGCGGTGACCGACCACGAACGGATCGATGCTGCCGTCGCCGGCAGGGCGATCGCGCGGGACCGCGGTCTTCCGATCGACGTCATCGTCGGCGAGGAGGTGACGACGCTCGGCGGCCATCTCCTCGGACTGTTCATCGACCGCCGCATCAAGCCGTATCGCACGCTCGGCCGGACGATCGCCGACATCCACGAGGCGGGCGGGCTCGCCATCCCGGCTCATCCCCTCGTGCCATACCCGCTCTGCGCGCAGGGCTGGGTCCTGCGGCGCCTCCTCGACGACCCCGATGATGCGGTCCGGCCGGACGGGCTCGAGACGTTCAACCCGACGGCGCTCGGGCGACCGTGGCACGATCGAGCGGTGCGCTTCGCCGACGACCACGCACTCGCCCGCATCGGCAACAGCGATGCCCATGCGCTCGACGCCGTCGGGGCCGGCTGGACCTCGTTCCCCGGCACGACGGCAGCGGAGCTCCGAACCGCGATCGAGGACCGCACGACCGATCACGGGGGGTCCTTCCACGGGACGGTCGGACAGGTCGGCGTCTTCGGCCAGCAGGTACGCAAGCGGGCGGTCGACGCGCGCGACGAGCTGGGCGGCCGGATCCGGCGCTCGGGCACGGGACGCGATCACGGTTATCCCGGGGGCCGGGCTCGGCCACCGCGGTACGACGGACCGGATGCGTCGTGAAGATCGGCCTCGTCTGCCCGTACATCTACCCCGCCAGCGGCGGCGTCGCCCAGCACGTCGGGTTCCTGTACGAGGGTCTCCGTCAGCGCGGGCACGACGTGCGCATCCTCACCGCGAGCCACGGGCCGCAGCGCGCGTCGGAGGGCGACATCATCCGGCTCGGGGTCGGCTTCTCGGTCCCGATCAATGCGTCGGTCGGGACCCTGACGTTCTCCCCGCGCTACCTGACCCAGATCGACGACATGCTCGAACGCGAGCGGTTCGACCTTCTCCATTTCCACGAGCCGTTCGTGCCGTTCCTGTCGCTCTTCCTGCTGCGCGAGTCGACGAGCGTGAACGTCGCCACCTTCCACGCTTATGCGGGCTTCTCGCCGTCGTACGAGTTCGGGAGTCGCGCGCTGCGGGCGTACGCCGCTCGCCTTCACGGCCGGATCGCGGTGAGCGCCGCTGCCCGGCACTTCATCGACCGCTACTTCCCGGGCGACTACAAGGTGATCCCGAACGGCGTCGATGTCGCGCGCTTCGCGAATGCCGTCCCGATCGCGCGCTGGCAGGACGGGACGCCGAACGTGCTCTTCGTCGGCCGCCATGAGCCGCGCAAGGGGCTGCTCGACTTGCTCAAGGCCCACCGCGTGCTGCGCCGGTCGGGCGAGCGCTCCCGCCTCCTCATCGTCGGGTCCGGTCCGCAGGAGCGCGAAGCCCGGCGCTATGTCGCGACGCGTGGTCTCAAGGGCGTCGAGTTCCTCGGCCGCGTGTCGGACGCTGAGAAGGCGCAGCTCTACAAGACCGCCGATGTCTACGTCTCGCCGGCGACCGGTGGCGAGTCGTTCGGGATCGTCCTGCTCGAGGCGATGGCCGCGGGGACCCCGATCGTCTGTTCCGACATCCACGGCTACAAAGGGGTAGTTCGGCGCGGCCGCGAGGGACTGCTCGTCCCGCCGCGCCAGCCGCGGGAGCTCGCCGCAGCGATCGACACGCTCCTCGATGATCCCGAGCTCCGCGCCCGGATGGGCGCGGCCGGCCGCCAACGCGCCGAGGACTTCTCATGGCCACGGGTGACCGCCAAGGTCGAGGATTACTACGGGTTCGTCATCCGCCGACTAGCGGCGTCCGGCGCGCTGCCTGACGGCTTTCGGGCGGAGATCCCTCAGGCGCCCTCGCCGGTCCGAGCGAGGTCGTCCAGACCGCCGCTGGGCGCCGAAGACGACGGGCCCGACGGGCCGGACGACCGCCCGGAACGTGAGGCGGCGTTCGCCCGCGACTCCGCGAGCGCCAGCCGCCAGACCGACGCCGAGTAGGCGACGACCAGACAGGTCAGACCGAGCGCCAGCGTAAGCGCGATCGGGACCGGGCTGAGCAACGGCGTCGCCGGACGGGGCGCCGTGTTCACGGGGAATTGGAACGCGTACAGGTAGGTCGG
>JBKPMM010000109.1:0-22354 GCA_046732155.1 Chloroflexota bacterium
GAATCGGAATGAACGGGCGCCGAGCAACTGCGCCGCGGGCACGGGTACTTCCGGACCGGCGGGGTCCTCGCGGTACGGGTTCGCGTTCCGGCTGATCAGCCCGAACGACCGCAGGAGCGTGAGGGCGATCTCCCGCCCGCCGACCACCTCGTACTCGGTGACCTGGTCGAGCAGGACGCTGCAGCCGGCGACGCTCGTGAAAGCCACGGCGGGGAACGTCGGGACCGGGACCTCACCGTGCCCTGCCTCCACCTCGAGCCCTCGTTCGACGACCGCGAATTGGCCCTCCGCGGAGGAACCGCCGACGGGCGCCGGGAGCGGCACGTGGAACCGAACGCGGTGATCCGTGGAGTCGTTATCGAAGGCGACGGCGACACGGACGAACGGCTCGTCGGCGCGGAGCTCGAGCGTCGTCGTCACCGTGGTCAAGACCGTTTGCGGCGCCCGGGCGGTCGCGTCCGCGGTCAACGCATGGGGCCACGCGAAGGCCCTCACGATCGTCAGCTCACCGCGCAGCGGGCCATGCTGGCCGATCCGGACGTCGATCGACGCCGGCACCTCGACGATCGAGTCGGTCGCTGGCGGCCCGTAGTTGTAGCTGTCGCCCGCATCCCCGCCGTCCACGATCCGGCCGACACGGTCCAGGGTGACGCCGCCGCCCGATAGACGGAACGTGCCGTCATCTCTGACCTCGACCTCGACAAGGCCGTTCCGCAATGTCCGGTCTGCGCCCTCGACGGGGTTCGGGATGACCGCGGCGCCGGCTTCGCTCGCCTCCTCCGTCGCCCACGCGTACCCAAGCGCGGGCGCGGGGAGGCGCGCCAGGACCCGGCGCCGCTTCGTGACGTCGATCGTGACGTCCCACACCTCGTCGGGACGTTCCTGACCTGCGAGCTCGATGGCGGCGATCAGCTCGTCGACGTCCAGCTCCGGTGGGTCGGCGACCCGATCGAGGTGCACGGTGACCCGTGGCGGGCTCGAGGCCGCATCGATCTCGGACGCGTTGATGAACCGGCCAAGCAGCTCGCGACCGTGCCGGCGGCGGTAGAAGAACTCCTCGAGGTCCGCGCCCCGGACGCGGTACTCGCCCTGTGCGGCGCCCTCCCGGACGAGTTCCTGGGTCGGGACGAGCTCGTCGCCGACCCTGACCGCGACCGCCGGCCATTCGGATGGCACGGCGATGTCGAGCTCCACGATGTCGTGGCGGTCGAACGGTGACGGGTTCACGACGGCCCACCCGCCGGCCGGGAGGCGCCCGGCGATGCTGCGCACGACCGATGCCACGAGTCCGGATGCGATCTGCTCGGCTTCTGCGTACCGCCCGATGACCTGCGCCACGACCTCATCGTGCGAGCAGCCGCAGATCGAATCGTGCGCGGAGTTCTCGACGAGGCGGCGCCAGGCGAGCTCCAGCAAACGTGCCGGCCAGGTCGTCCCGTGAAGCGCGGCCAACGGCTCGGCGTACCGCTCGAGCCGCCGTTCGGCGCGAGCCGCCGCTGCCTTGAGATCGACCCGTGCCGAGATGACGTTCATCAGGATGTTCGCGCGCGCTCCGGACCGGAGCTCGCCCTCCCAGGTCGGGGCATCGCCGGCGGGGCCCGGATGCTGCGCTCGATCACGATCGAGGTACTCGGTCAGCGTCGCGAGGCGCACCTCCACGTCGCCTCCGCTCGCGTTCACGAGCTCGACGAGGTCGGCGAGCTTCGGCGAGGGGACGGCATGGTCCGTCCCGTACATAGCGAGCAGTGAGCGATCGCCATACGTAAGGGCGTTGTCGCGCCGGTACTCGCCGAGCTTCGCGCCGAGTCGGTCCGGGACGTCGAACAGGTATGCGCCGTTGCCGTAGCCGCCGACCAGGTACTCGGTATCGACGACCGAGCCATCCGGCGAGCGCCACAAGAAGTGATGGCGATCGATCGAGGCCGGGACGCCGCGCCATACGACCGCGCGATCGATGCCGGCGCGCCGCAGGATCTGCGGCATCTGGGCGATGTGCCCGAACATGTCGGGCAGGTAGCCGACCCGCATCGACCCGCCGAGCGCCTCCGCGCGAGCCCAGCCCATCTCGAGGTTGCGGACGATCGTCTCGCCCGAAACGAGGAACTCGTCGAGGAGGATCATCCACGGCCCGATCGCCAGCCGGCCCTCGGCGATGAGCTGCCGGATGAGCGGTTCCGCCTCGGGCCGGATCTCGAGATAGTCGTCGACCGTCGCGGTCTGGCCGTCGAGGGTGAACCGTAGACGCGGATCGGCCGCCATGCGCTCCAGCAACTGGTCGATGAGATCGACGAGCCGCATGCGGAACACCTGGAACGGCTCGTACCACTCCCGATCCCAATGGGTGTGCGGGACCAGATGGATGACGGCGCGATCGGTCACGCCCCGGCCTCGCCCCCGATCTCGACACCGCGGCTCTGCGCAAGAGCCGCGATCGCCCGCTGACAGGTGACGATGTCGGCGCGCCCCTCGGTCGAGCCGGCGGCCGGCGTCGCCCCCGACACCACCATCGCGTGGAAGCCGATGAGCTCGGTCTCGAAGGCCTCGTCGATCGACGTCCACACCTCGTCGTTGCGTCCCTCGCCGTCGGGTGACGTGATGCGCAGGACCGTCGGCCGGTGCAGCAGGTATGGCGATGGGAACTCGAGCTCGATCGTGACCCGCTCGTACACGACCCGGACCAGTTCGCGGTACGCGGCGTATTCCGGCAGGTAGTGCCATCGGATCGAGACCCGGCCGTCCGCCGGCAACACGCCCGTCATCTCGAACGACGGTGGCCAGGCCCCGTCGGGCCACATCCACGATCCGTCGACTGCCGTCGGGTCGCCCGCGAAGGCGCGGACCAGGGCGAGCTCGTGGACGACGCTGCCGAGCAGGATGTCCGTGTAGAGACGGCCGAACGCGTCCGCGGCGGCCTGGGCGAGGGCCTCGCGCTGGAGGGCCCGCGTCGTCTCGATCAGCCGATCGCGCACGGCCTGCGGTATGTCTCCCGGGACCGGCAGCAGACGCGCGAAGTCGAGCTGCGACTCGCCCGTCGGGTGGAGGACGGTCACCTCGATGGCACGGGGAGCGCCGTATCCCCGTTCCGTAGCGAGCTCGAGCGCGTGCAGCACAGCCGGGTCGTACAGCTTCATGTAGCCCAGGTCGAGGCGGGGGTCGGTCGGGGTCGCGAGTCGCTGATCGATGCCGTCCACCTCCCCCTGGGTGAACGCGAGCGGCTTCTCGACGAAGACGGGCAGGCCGGCGTCGAGGGCAGCGTTGACAGCGGGCGCGTGCGAGCCCGATGTCAGGATCGCGAGGGCGTCCAGGCCCGGGGCGGCGAGCATCTCCTGGACCGTGCCGAATCGACGTCGCGCGTCCACGCGATAGCGCTCGCCGACGGCGTTCGTCAGGGTCGGGGAGAGGTCGGCGATGGCGGCGATCGTGTAGGCGTCGCGGAGCCGTTCGATCAGTGGGAGATGGACGGCCTGGGCGACGGCACCGAGCCCAGCGATCCCGAGCCGGACGCGGTCAGCCGGCCGGCCGGCGGGTGGCTGGGAGGTCATCGCGAGCGAGTATATCGAGGGTCGCCGGTACCGTAGGCTGTCGCCCATGACGAAGCAGATGGTCGTTCGCGAGGAACCCTCAGGCCTCGTCGGCGCCAGGTTCGGCGACGAGTGGTGGCAGCACGGGGTCACGTACCAGATCTACCCGCGCAGCTTCGCCGACAGCGATGGCGACGGCTTCGGCGACCTCCCCGGCATCATCACCAAGCTCGACTACCTGCGCGACCTCGGCATCGACGCGATCTGGCTCTCGCCGATCTACCCGTCGCCGGGGCGCGACGTCGGGTACGACGTCAGTGACCATACGAGCGTCGACCCGCTGTACGGCGGCGACGAGGCATTCGATCGGTTCGTCGCCGAGGCCCACAAGCGTGGACTGCGCGTCGTGCTCGATCTCGTGATGAACCACACGAGCAGCGAGCACGCCTGGTTCAAGGCGAGCCGGTCGTCACGCGACAACGAATACGCCGACTGGTATCTGTGGCGCGACCCGGCCGGATTCGACGCTGCGGGCAGGCCGATCCCGCCAAACAATTGGCTGTCGTGGTTCGGCGGCTCGGCCTGGGAGTGGGACGAGTGCCGCGAGCAGTTCTACATGCACACCTTCCTCGTGGAGCAGCCCGAACTGAACTGGCGCAATCCTGCGGTCGAGGCAGCGCAGTTCGCGATGGTCCGCGGCTGGCTCGAGCGCGGCGTGGACGGGTTCCGGCTCGACGTCTTCAACGCGTTCTTGAAGCACCCTGAGCTGCTGGCGAACCCCGAGATCGAGGGCGCGACCCTGTGGGCCCGTCAGCAACATCTCTACGACCGTGATCAGCCCGACTTTCCCGAGCTCATCGGCCGCTTCCGCGCGATCCTCGACGAGGCGCCGGGTCACATGTCCGTCGGTGAGCTGTTCGCGAGCGAGGCCGAACGAGCCGTCGCGCTGACCACCGAGCGGCACATGGTCTTCGACTGGGCGCTCCTGCAAGCGCCCTGGGCGGCGGACGCGTTCAACGACGCGATCTGGCTGCGCGAGAAGCTGTTCGGGCGCGACCGGTGGCTGGCCAATGTCCTGTCGAACCACGACCAGCCGCGTCAGGCGAGCCGGCTGTCGGCTTCCGCCGGCATCACGGACACGGACGCCGTCGCCCGAGCAGCGGCCGTCGTCCTCCTCACGATCCGCGGCACGCCGTACATGTACTACGGCGAGGAGATCGGGATGCTCGACGTGCCGATCCCGACCGAGGAGATCATCGACCCGCCCGCCCGCCGGGCGCTCATCGACCCCGATTTCGAGTGGTGGAACCGCGACCAGTGTCGGACCCCGATGCCGTGGTCGCCCGGGCCCGGACACGGCTTCACGAGCGGCCGGCCATGGCTGCCATTCGGGAGCGATGCGGACCGACGCAACGTCGCGGCGCAGGAAGCGGATGAGGGCTCGGTGCTGAACACATACCGGCGGCTGATCGCGCTCCGTCGCGAGTCCGAGGCGCTCCGTTCCGGCGCGCTGCATCTCGCGTCGCTCGGAACAGCGGACGTCCTCGGCTGGCACCGAGAGGTACCCGGTGAGGAGATGCTGATCGTCGTGAACTTCGCCGACGAGGAGCGTGACGTGACGCTCCCGAACCGCGACGGGCAGGTGTTCCGCCCGGTCGGTGGCTCGCATGTCGAGCCGAGCGCGCCGAATACGGCCGCACAGCTCACGCTCCGTCCGCTCGAGGCGGTTGTCCTTCAGGCGCAGTGAGGCGCACCCGGCAGGCGCTGCTAGGATGCCGGGCGCATGACGCTCGATCCGACCGGGGAGGTCGCCAGGTGCCGCTCGATTTCCTGAAGCGCAAGAACACGCCCGAACCCGATGGGCAGCCGGCCTCGGCTCCCGCACCGGCGATGACGGGGTCGACGATGCTCCCGGAGGAGGTCGTCGCCCAGGATTTCCAGCTCAAGCTCTACTACGCCGGCAAGACGAGCGAGGGCGTCCGGATGCAGACCGGACCAAAGGCGATGGCCGAGCTGCCGTCGATGCTGGTCGGCCTGGCCAAGGCCGAGATCGAGGTCGTCGAGCCGCTACCCATCGAGTTCAGCCAGGCCACGCCCACCATCGCGCGTCCATCCGAAGCGATGCAGTGGCTCAACGCTCACCACATCCATTCGCCGATCACCCGGCACGCCCTCGTGGTCCTCGAATCGATCGACGCGATCGACCTCGCGTTCGACACGTTCGTGTGCTCGCTGCTCGACGGCGAGATCGATACGAGCGGGTACCCCGAGTACAACGCCATCGTCGGTGGCGTCGCGGCGCACTGGGACGAGGCGACCGGCGACATGATCTGCCGAGCTGTCGTCGGCTGGGGCGGACGTGGCGTGCGCGGCGATACGGACAGGATCGGGAACAAGCTCCTCGCGGGGCTCCTCACGAACATCCTCGCGAACCAGCACGCGGTCGGCTTGACCGCGATCGAGCGGCCCGTACCCGCCGCGGGTCGGGGCGGCCTCGTCTGCGCGCACTGCGGGTTCGCATCGGCCCACGAGCGGGCGTTCTACTGCCCGAAGTGCGGCATGCGTCTCCTCCGCGGCTGATCCGACCTCGCGACCGTGCCGCTCTACGACTACATCTGCGCCGCGTGCGGGCGACGCTTCGAGGTCATCCACGGCGTCAACGATCCGGCGCCGGAGGCGTGCCCGCTGTGTGGATCGGGCCCGATCCGCAAGGCCTTCGCACCGCCGGCCATCGTCTTCAAGGGCTCGGGCTGGGCGAAGAAGGAACGCCGCTCGAGCGGCGCTGGCGGCAAGAAGGCGACCGACGACAGCGGTAGCGGCGAGAAGAGCACCACTGCTGCGGCGGGCGACACGAGCTCAAGCGGTGACGCGGGATCATCGTCGCCGTCGACGTCGTCCAAGTCGACGTCGTCCTCGTCCACGAGCGACTGACCCGACCGCCGGATGAAGATCCCGGCGGTGCTCGAACGGCTCATGGACCGGCCGGCGGTCACGGTCGGCCGTCGCGTGCTGGAGATCTACGCCCTCGCCCCGGGCGGGCTGTTGGCCAATGGACTCGCGTTCACGACCCTGTTCGCGGTCGTTCCGATCGCGCTCGTGACGCTCGGTGTGGCTGGGCTCTTGGTCAAGGATCCTGAGGTACAACAGCAACTGGCCACGGCGCTGTCCGCTCTGGTGCCGCCCCTCCAGGACCTGATCCAGGGCGCGCTCGTGTCGATGTCGCAGGGTGCGGCGGTGACCTCGTTGGTCGGCCTCGTCGGGTTGGTCTGGACGGTGAGCCAGTTCTACGTGACGCTCGACGTCGCGTTCTCCCGGATATTCACGGACCGACCGGAGCGCGACGTGCTCCGACGGATGGGACGCGGGTTCGTGTGGGTCGCCGGACTGATCGCCGTCGTCGTGGCGTTGATCGTCGCCGGTGCCCTCGCGACGGCCGCCGAGGCGCTGCTCCCGACCACGTCGACGTGGCTGACGGCCTTCGGCAGGATCGTCTCGTCGCCGCCGATGGTCGCTCTCATCACCGTGCTCGTCGTGCTCGGCGTGTACCAGCTCGTGCCGCCTCGCCGTCCGGTGCTTCGCGCTGCTGTCCTGCCCGCCGTCGTCGCCGGACTGGCGATCTTCGTGCTCGGACAGCTGTTCCTCTTTGCCGCGCCACGGATCGTGGGGGCGGCTGCGCTCGCGGGTCCTCTCGCGACGGCCTTCATCGCCCTCGCCTGGCTGTCGTTCTCATACCAGGGCCTGCTCTACGGCGCGGCGTGGGTCCGCGTCCGCGACGACGCGATGACCGGCGGTCAGGCGTCGAGGGGAGTCCCGTCGAAGACGGTCTAGGCGCTCGTCATCCCTGACGCGTGCCGCAGCGCCGGCAGAACCGCGCGTTCGCCGACAGCGACAGTCCGCAGCTCACGCACGGCTGGACACCGCCAGGCTTGACAGCCGGAGCGCCGATCTGCGGCACCTGGCTGACGCTCGAGACTTCGTGCGCGGAGGCGGCCCACAACGCGTCGATGCCGCCCGTCGCCGCTGCGGGTCGTCCCAGGAAGGGAAGCCCGGCTGCCGCGTCGCGGTCCGGCCATCGGGGCTCGCCGCTGGCTGCGATCGCATCGGCGGGCGGCTGGGTGGGCTGCTGGTACGGCGCTGTCGGGACGCCGTTGGTGGCCGGCGCTTCCGGCGCGACGATCTGCCACGTCGGTTGCGGTACGTAGTCGATGCGAGGGTCCCCCCCGGGGACGGCCGGTTCCGCCTCGACGGCATCGGCCGCGACAGGCTCGGGCCAGGCCCGGGCTGGTTCGGGTTCGGCGGCAGCGACGGGTTCCGGTTCGAAGGTCTCGACCGGGGCGGGCTCCGGTTCCGGATAGACCGGTCCTGGTTCGGGATACGTGGGCTGCGGCGCGGCAGTCGCCGCGATCGGTGCGGGAGGTTCTGCCACCACGTGCTCGGGCTCGGACATCGCCGCGGCTGCGGCTGCGGCAGCAGCGGCGTCTGCTGCCTCGTCGGCGGCGCGCTCCCGTTCGTACGCCTCGATCTCGTCGTCGAGACTCTGGCCGGGCCGGAAGCGCTGGAACAGATCAGTCGTCTTCGCCGCCGCAGCGGCAGCTGCGGCAGCTGCAGCGGCAGCGGCGGCGGGATGGTCCATGCCCTCGTCCGACACGGCTGCGGCCTGGGCAGGTGCGGCCTCGGCGGGTGCGGACTCGGTGGCTGCCGCGACCCGCTCCTCGGCCTCGGGCGCGGCAACCTCAGGCCCGGCAACCTCAGGCCCTGGGACCTCCGGCCCTGCTACCTCCGCCTCTGCGCTGGGTTCCTGATCCGTGACCATGGCCGCTGTCGCGGTCACAGCCGCGAATCGAGCCGCGAAGTCGAAGCTCTCGTCCTCGGGGAGCGTCTCGTCGTCGAGTTGCTCCGCGTCGCCGACCTGCGCCGCATCGTCGGTTCGTGGCAGGTCAGCGGCGTATCCGGGCTCGGCCGCGGCGGCGGCGATCGCCGCGTCGAACGCACCATCCGGAGAGCTGGGTTCGAACGCGACCTCCGGCGGGCCGGCTTCCGCTTCGCGCATGAGGTCCGACGTCGGCCATGCGAGCGGCTCGACGGGGGCGGAGGCAAGGTCGTAGACGTTGCGGTCCTGAACGGTCGCCGGTCCGGCGTCCTCGAGACCGATCATGCCCGCGGCAGCGGCGTTCGCGAACGGCGCCGGCATGACATCGTGGCCGAGGTTCGGCGCGCACGATAGGCAGCGGCCCTCGACCTCGTTCCAGCAGTTGCCGCACGTGTATTGCCGGCAGCTCATGCAGAAGTTGAACGTCTTGTGGAACGCGTCCAGCTGCTGCGACGTCTGCTCGCGGTCGGTCTCGTTCCGCGCCGCAGCCATCGCCTCGTCCATCGACGTGTCGTCGGACAGGACGAAATTGCGGAACCCGCGCGACATCACCTTGAGACCCTTGAGCCTGGCCTTGGGCGCGGCGGATTCGAAGGTGTAGCGCGTGCCACACCGTTCACAGAATGATTCGGTCAGGATCTCCGCCATGGGTCCCCGGATGTACGCGTGACAAGCTCGGACGGACGTACCGTCAAGCGGGGCGAGAGTATAGCGTAGGGTCCCGGGCGCCCCTCGGCCGGGGGTACTCCGATGTGCGCGCGGATGGTCCGGTATCGGGCGAAGGGCCGGTCCGGGACCCTCTGCTAGTCTGCGACGGACCATGCCGCCGTTCGCCGCCATCGAGCGGTTCTTCGAACGTCTTTTCGAACGTCCCTCCGCCCGACTCTTTCGGGCGCGTCTCCAGCCCGTCCAGCTGCAGCGGCGCATCGAACGCGCGATGGAGGCGGAGCGGCTGGCGACGGCCGATCGGACGCTCGTCCCGAATCGGTTCGTCGTGCATCTCAACCCCGACGACCTCGACGGGTTCGGCGACATGACCGCGTCGCTCGCATCCGAGCTCGCCGACGGCGCGCTCGTCTTTGCCCGCGCACGTCGCTACACCCTCGTCGATCGACCGCGGGTGACGCTGTTCGCCGACCCGAACGTCGAACGCACCGACATCCGGGTCACTGCCCGGTTCGCCGATCCGATCGCCGGGAGCCAGGGCCCTGCGAGCCCGATCGAGGGGTCGCGCGACGCCGGGCCGAGCGTGGGCGTGCACGGCGACACGATGGTCTTCACGGTGCCGCGGCCGAGGGCGCCCGCGGCGCGGTTGCGGGTCATCGACCGCGACGGTGCCGAGCACGTCCAGGAATTCGATGGATCGCAGCTAACGATCGGCCGCGCCGCCGACAACGATCTCGTCCTCGCCGATAGCCGGGTCTCGCGCCATCACGCCCGGATCGCGGGGCGCCGCGGGACGCTGGTCTACGCCGACCTGGGCAGCACGAACGGCTCGCGGGTCAACGGGGTCCAGGTGGGCGAGCTGGTCCTCGGCGCCGGCGACCGCATCGAGCTCGGCGACACCGTGATCATGGTCGAGGTGGCCGGGGACGTCGGCTGATGGACGCCCCGCTCCTAATGGTGTGGGTCGTCAGGCTGCTCTTCCTGGCGCTCCTGTACGTCTTCCTCGCTCGCGTCGTCCGGTCGCTGCTGACCGACCTCCGGGCGGCGGCGCGCCAACCGGGTGCGTCGCTCGGTCGGCTGATCGTCGTGGACTCGCCGAGTGGCGACCCTGAGGCCGGTCGGTCGTTCGACCTCGATGCGATCACGACACTCGGGCGAGACGTCAACAACGCGATCGTCGTGGAGGACCCGTTCGCCTCTGCCGAGCACGCCGTTCTGACCTATCGCGGACGCGGCTGGTACGTCGAGGACCTCGGGAGCACCAACGGGACGTTCGTGAACGGCCGCGCGATCGCCTCGGTCGCACCGCTCGGGTTCGGGGACGAGGTTTCGATCGGGCAGGTCAGGCTGCGACTCGAACGGGCCCGGTCGGCGTGACGGGGGCCAGTCGGCCGGCTGTGCCACGACCCGTCGAGCTGCCGCGAATCCTCGGCGACATCCACCCGCGGCCGCGCTGGACGGAGGCCCGTCTGCTGCTCGTGGTCGGCGTGGCCCTGGTCGTCGGCAGCATCTCGCTAGGTGCCGGACTGACCGGTCGTCTCGCGCCGTACGAGCCGACCCTGCTGGTGATCTACCTCGTGACGCTCGCTGGAGCACACGTCGCGAATGTGTTGGCCGGCCGTCGCTCCGACGAGGTGCTCATGCCGGTCGTCGGATTGCTCGGCGGCATCTCGCTGCTCCTGATGCAGCGGCTGCCGCAGGACCTCGTCACCATCGATGTCGCCGGCTCGACGCTCGGGCTCGGCGCGGTCCAGCTGATCTGGCTCGTCCTTTCCATCATCGTCGCGACGACGCTGGGCATCGTGGTCCGGTCGGACAGTTGGCTGCGCCAGTACAAGTACACCTGGGCAGCGGCCGGGATCGCGCTGCTCCTGCTCACGTTCGTGTTCGGCACCGACGTCGCCGGTCAGCGCCTGTCGCTCAGGATCGGCCCATTCGCCGGCCAGCCGTCCGAGCTGCTCAAGGTGATCCTCGTCGTGTTCCTAGCTGGCTACCTGTCGGAGAACCGACCCCTCCTGATCGAGCAGGACACGCGCATCGGCCCGATCAGGCTGCCGCCCCTCCCGTATCTGGCGCCGATGGTCGCGATGTGGGCGATCGCGCTGCTGATCGTGGTGGTCCAACGCGACCTTGGTGCGGCGCTCCTCTTCTTCGCGGTGTTCCTGGCCCTCGTCTACGCGGCGACGGGCCGGATCAGCCTCGTCGTCATCGGCGCGATCCTGTTCTTCGCGGGCTCGGCATTGATGGCGAACATCTTCCCGCACGTCCGCGACCGTATCGACATCTGGCTCGATCCCTTCGCCGACCCGCTGGGCTCCGGCTACCAGATCGTCCAATCGCTCCTCGCCTTCGCGCGTGGCGGTCTGATCGGCGTCGGTCTGGGGGAGGGGCTGCCGACGGTCGGCGGTCGGCCACCGATCCCCGAGGTCCACACGGACTTCCCACTCGCGGCGCTCGGCGAGGAGCTCGGGCTCGTCGGCGTGATCGCGATCCTCGGGCTGTTCTTCGTCGTGATCGAACGCGGCCTGCGCATCGGGGCGTCCGCTGCCGACGACTTCCGGGCGATCCTGGCGACCGGCCTCGCGCTGGTCATCGGCGTCCAGGCGTTCATCATCGCGGCGGGCAACCTCAAGGTCCTGCCGCTCACGGGCGTGACGCTGCCCTTCGTGAGCTACGGCGGCTCCTCCTTGCTGGTCAACGCCATCGTCGTCGGGCTGCTTCTCGCGCTGTCGGATCGCGGCGTCGAGCCACCGCCACCGCCGAGCGAGGTCCGTCGGTGGCGTGATCGGCTTCGACCTCGCCGGGCCCGCTGATGCTCGTAACGGGAACGCGCAAACGGCCGCTCGGGCGCACGATCGTGCACGTCGCGGTCATGCTCGCACTCGCCTTCGGCGTCCTTGCAGGCGCCGGCGGGTACTGGGCCGTCGTCCGCTCGAGCGACCTGTCGCAGTCGCCCTACGACCCGGCGGTCATCGCCGCGACCCGGCGGGTGCCGCGGGGCGACATCATCGACCGCGACGGGAACGTGCTGACGCATAACGAGAAGGACGCGAACGGCGAGCTGTATCGCAGCTACAGCGGCGACGAGATCAGCCACGTCGTCGGCTATGCATCGCCGCGCTACGGACGAGTCGGCCTCGAGCTGGCGTACGACGCGGAGCTCTCCGGCCTGGCCGGCGATCCCCTTGCCGACGCGCTCCGGAAGTTCGGCACGAACCCGTACGACCCGAAAGATCTCCACCTGTCGATGTCATGGGATCTCCAGCGCGCGGCCGTCAGCGCTTTGGGCAGCCATCGGGGCGCCGTGGTGATGCTCGATCCGCGCAACGGTGAGGTGCTCGCCCTCGCCTCGACACCGACGTATGACGCCTCCGCGATCACGAACCCTGCGACGGCGGATCGAGCGTTCGACGCGCTGCGCGCTGACCCCGCTCAGCCGCTGTTGCCGCGTGCGACCCTCGGACGGTACGTGCCGGGTTCCGTCTTCAAGATCGTGACGGCGATCGCGGGCCTCGGCTCCCGCGCGATCACGCCGGAGACGACGTACAAGGAGCAGCCACCGGCCGAGAAGGACGGGCTGCTCGTCGAGGGCTTTCGCATCCGCGACGGTCATCACCCACAGACGGGCAACGAGCTCCTCGACCTCACGTCCGCTACCGAGGTCTCGTGCAACATCTGGTATGCCCTGACCGGCCTCGAAACCGGCGGCGAGCAGCTCGTCGCGTATGCCGACAGGCTCGGGTTCGGCGCGTCCATCCCGTTCGATCTCCCGATCGCGCCTTCGCAGGTCACCAACGGGTCTGGTTCCGCGCCAGGGGGTTTCGTCGACGACGTCGAGCTGGCGAACGCTGCATACGGCCAGGGCGAGACGTTCGTGACGCCGTTCCAGATGGCGCTCGTCGCGTCGACCATCGCGAACGGTGGTGACCTCATGAAGCCGCGCATCGTGACGTCGATCAGCGGGCGCGATGGCAGTCGGCAGATGGGTCCGTCCACGATGGCGCATGTCCTCGCGCCGAACGAGGCCGCAGCCATCAACCGGGCCATGGTCCAGGCGGTGGAGGGGCCCCTCGGTCGACAGTTCACGACCGGCGCGAAGGTCCCCGGCGTGACCACTGCAGGTAAATCCGGTACGGCCGAGCTCGGCGGGCGCGGGGAGCCGCATTCGTGGTTCATCGGCTTCGCTCCCGCCGAGTCGCCGACGGTCGCGATCGCCGTGTTAGTGGAACAGGCCGGACGAGGCGCGGAGGTGGCCGCGCCGATCGCGGGGCGGCTCCTCGCTCAGGCGCTCGAGACGCAGCGATGAGCGATCCGATCGCCGACCCCGAAGGGTCCGACGGATCCGTCACGGACGGAGTCGACGAGGAGCCGCGTCAACCGCGGCCGATGATCGAACGGATCGGCTTGGCGCTCATCGCGCTCGTGATGGCTGCGGCATTCGGTGGCGTGGCCGTGGCTGCGTGGGTCGGCGGCGAGGTGTTCCTCGCGGTGATGGGTGCGGTCGGCTGTCTCATGACGGCGTGGGTCGGCGGGATGACCGTCTTGCGCGGCTGACGAGGCCGAACGAGGCGGGTGGAAGCCAGGTTCGAACGATTCCGCGTTCTGCGACGCCTATACGACAGAGGGGTCGGCCCGCCCAGGCCGTCCGGAACCGATTTGACGGAGCCGACGTACTATGCCCTGACACCACCTCGCGTCCCGAGGGGCCCGTCACTCCCTTTCCCCAGTGTCCCGAACAAGGCGGGTGTCCCCGCACCCACCGTTCCGTGAGAGAGGCTCATGTCGAAGATCCAGGAGACCGGGGACAAGGTCCTCGCCAACGTCGAGCACGTCATCGTCGGGAAGCACCATGAAGTCCGGCTGGCGCTCGTCGCTCTCCTGTGCCGCGGACACCTGCTGATCGAGGATGTCCCGGGCACGGGCAAGACCGTGATGGCGAAGGCGATCGCCCGGAGCCTCGGCTGCTCGTTCCGGCGCATCCAGTTCACGCCGGACCTGCTTCCGTCGGACGTCACAGGGCTGTCGATCTACAACCAGAAGACCCAGGAATTCGAGTTCAGGCCGGGGCCGATCATGAGCCAGGTCGTGCTCGCCGACGAGATCAACCGCGCAACGCCCAAGACCCAGTCAAGCCTGCTCGAGTGCATGGAAGAGCGCCAGTCCACGATCGATGGCGTGACCCACCAGATGCCCGACCCCTTCCTCGTCATCGCGACGCAGAACCCGATCGAATACGAGGGCACCTTCGCGCTGCCTGAGGCGCAGCTCGACCGGTTCATGCTCCGGATCCGGCTCGGCTATCCCCAGCCACTCGAGGAGATCGTCATCCTCGACGAGCAGAAGCGAACGCACCCGCTCGAGGAGCTCGAAGAGGTCCTCGGTGTCGAGGAGCTGCGTGCACTGCAGGAAGCCGTTCGCGAGATCTACGTCGACTCGACGGTCGCTGACTACATCGTGCGGATCGTCAATGCCACCCGGACCCACCCCGACGTCTACCTCGGCGCCTCGCCACGCGGTTCGATCGCGTTGTATCGCGCCGGTCAGGCGCTGGCGGGTCTGCTCGGTCGCGATTACGTGATCCCCGATGACGTCAAAGCGCTCGCCGAGGCCGCACTCGCGCATCGGCTGATCATCAAGACGAGCTCATCCATCCATGACGTCCAGGCGGCCCAGGTCGTGCGAGAGATCCTCGACAGCACCGCGATCGAGGGTATCCGCCCGACGGGTGGCGGGCCGACCGAGATCCGGCCGACGACGCCGACCGTCAAGACCGGCCCGGCCGCCTAGCGCCCGCGACGACTCTCCTCAGCGGGCGGCCGATGTTCCGACGACTCCAGGCCATCGCTCTCGCGACCATCCTCGTGGTCGCGGCATTCTCGACCGGCTCCGATTTCCTCTTCTACCTGCTCTATCTGGGGATCCTCGTGGTCGGCGGGTCGTACGTGCTCGTTCGGCTCGGTCTGTCCGATCTCGAGGCCGGGTACGCCGTCAGCCAGTTGCACGGGCACGTCGGCGACCGGATGCGGGTGACGTACACGCTGCGCAACAGCAGCCGGCTGCCGAAGCCGTGGCTCGAGATCCACAACCCGACGACGCTGCCCGGTGGTCTGCCCGGTCGCGCGATCACGCTCGGTGGCCACGCCGAACGGTCCTGGCTCATCCGCGCGCCGCTCACGCGCCGTGGGCACTTCCGGATCGAGCCGTTGCACATCCGGACCGCTGACCCCTTCGGGTTCTTCGAGGCCGCAGCGACCGTCGGCCAGGGCATCAGCGTGGTGGTCTATCCCCGACTCGAGCCGCTGCCGATGTGGCGCCTGCCGGCCGCGAGCCTCGAAGGCAGTCACGCGTCGCCCGAACGGACGCTCCAGACGACGCCACTCGCGACGACGGTGCGCCCCTACGCGCCGGGCGACAGCATGAACCGCATCCACTGGCGTTCGACCGCGCGGCACGGCGAGATCCAGGTCAAGGAGTTCGATCTCGAACAGACAGCCGATGCATGGATCATCCTCGACCTCCAGCGGGGCATCCAGGCTGGACGCGGCGAGGAGTCGACCACCGAGGCGATGATCCGCGCGGCGGCGTCGATCGCCGACAAGGCACTGACGGAGAACCGCGCGGTGGGTATGACCGTCAACGCGGGACGGACGGCGTACCTCCCAGCTGATCGCGGTGGTCGCCAGCATCAGAAGGTCATGCAGCTGCTCGCCGCCGTGGACGCCGACTCGAGCACGCCGCTGGTCGAGACCCTGATCTCGTCGATCGGGCGGCTTCGGCGGGGGATGACCGCGGTCGTCATCACCGCCTCGACGGACGCCGCGTGGATCCGGCCGCTCGCATCGCTTCGCACGCGTGGGATCGGCTGTGTCGTCGTCCTCGCCGATGCAGCCCGCTACGCGGCGTACGAGGCGGCCGTGAAGGCCGAGGCGACCGGTGGCGAGGTACGCCACGACGAGGCGGCCGATGAGACGACTGCCAAACGGCGGCGGGCGATCAACCACGCGCTCGCTGAGTACGAGCTGAAGGCCCACACGATCGAGCCGAACCGTCCGCTCGGGGAGATCCTGTTCTCATGAGCAACCGCGATAACCGGGCGCTGCTCGACTCGCTGAAACGAGCTGACGGCTGGTTCACGATCGGGCTCGTCCTGCTCGTCTGCGCGACGCTCGCGTGGTCGCTCGACGACGCGCTGCTCGTACTCGGTCAGGACCAGCTCACGGACTTCCTGTTCTGGGCCGCGATGGGCGGTGCCGCGGTCGGCCTGATCGGTCCGCTCGTCGGCTGGGGCCGCTGGACGACGCATGCGGTCGGCGCCTTCTTCGCAGCGCTCCTCGTGCCGCTCCTCGTGGGTTGGGCGATGCAGCCGGACGGCGGATCGCTCGGCTACCTGTTCCAGACGACGACCGATGAGGTCGTCAAGGCGTTCTCCGACCTCATCGTCGCGCAACTGCTGTTCACGCCCGCGTTCGGTCATCACCTGCTGGTGCTCGGGCTGATCACATGGGGTACCGCCCAGTTCGCGAGCTACGCCACGTTCGGGCACCGGCGTCCGATCAATGCCGTCGTCGTGATCGGATTGCTGCTCATCGCGAACATGTCGCTGACCGTCCGCGGGCAGCTCACCTACATGGTCATCTTCTCGATCGCGAGCCTCTTCCTCCTCGTCCGCTTCCACACGCTCGACGAGCAGGCCGATTGGCTCCGGCGTCGCATCGGCGACCCGACGGCGATCTCTGCGCTCTACCTGCGCGGTGGGACGGTGTTCATCATCGGCGCGATCAGCGCATCGCTGGCGCTGACGGCGGGGGCGTCTTCGGCGCCTCTCGCGGGTGCGTGGACGGGAGTCGCGGCGCGTGTCGTCGACTGGGGCCAGTTCCTCCAGCGCTACCTGCCGGTGACGCCGGACGCCAGGGGGGTCATGCCGACATTCGGTGACAGCTCGACCGTCACGTCGACCTGGAGCACGAACCCAGCGGAACAGTTACGCGTCGACTTCCCGGTCAAGGAGGACTTCCCACCGTTCCTGGCCGCGCGGTACTACGACACGTTCCAGCTGCGGGCGTGGAGCAGTACCGAGGGAGTCGAGGTCGCCCCCGATTCGAGCGACGACGTGCTCGCCGGGACGGCCGACGACGTTTCCCTCCAAGGTCGCCGGTCGCTCGTCGCCCAGATCACGCCGCTGACTCCGAGGAGTGAGATCTTCACGCCAGGTCTGCCGACGAGCATCAGCTCCCCGGTCCGCGTCCACCTGACCGGCGATGCGGGGTACTTGACGGCTATCGACCGCGACCTCAGCGACGCCCCGTACACCGTGACGACGCTGGTGGCTGCTTCCGAGGCACAGGGCGGGACGACCGAGGGACAGCTGCGCGCGGCCGGCGATGCCTACCCGGAAGACATCATGAGCCTCTACGGAAAAGCCGCACTCCCGCCCGACGCGATGGGCCCGGAGTCCCAGGAGATCCTCCGGCAGATCGTCGCCAACACGCCGAACCAGGATCCGTATGACCTCGCGACCGCGATCGAGCGAACGCTGCGTGACCCGAAGCAGTTCATCTACGACACGGACCTCACGGACAACCGGTGCGACAACCAGTCGGTCGTCGAGTGCTTCGCGATCACCCGCCACGGCTTCTGCCAGTACTACGCGTCGATGATGACCGTGTTCCTGCGCGAGCTGGGCATCCCCGCGCGATATGTCCAAGGGTTCCTGCCGGGTGACCCGGACGCGACCGGCAACACACGGATCGTCCGGTCGAGCGACTCACACGCCTGGGTCCAGGCCTACTTCCCGGGCTACGGCTGGATCGATTTCGACCCGACCGGCGGTCCGGTCGACACGCGCCCGCAGCTCGCCCCGATCCCGTCGGGTGCGCCCGTACCGAGCGGCTCGGCGAAGCCGTCGGGCGGCGCGTCGCTCATCCCGGAGCGACCGGAACGGAGCGACCCCCAACCGGGCGGCGGTGGGGCAGGGCCAGTCAATCGCGGTGGCGGTCCGGGCGCCGGCCTGTTCATCGGGATCGCGGTGCTCCTGGCGGTCATCGTCGGGTCGATCGCAGCGGTCGCCTGGCGTCGCTCACCACGCGGCCCGGTCTCGCCCAACGACGTGTACGGCTCGGTGTCCCGGCTCGCGACGCGCCTCGGCTTCGCGCCACGCCCGAATCAGACCGTCTACGAGTACGCGGGTGCCCTGGCCGACGAGCTACCCATGATCCGTCCGGAACTCGAGACCGTGGCCCACGCGAAGGTCGAGGTCGCCTACGGCGGTCGAACACTGGGCGACGACCGGTTGGCGGCGCTGCGGGCCGCCCACCGCCGGCTGCGGGTCCAGCTTTTCAGGCTCGTGCCGCGCCGTCGTCGCCGGAAGGCCCGTGGCATCCGGCGTCGGTAGCGACCCGGCCGGTTCTCCCAGACCGTCCTAGAGCGCGCCGCTCCGGCTGCGTTCCTCCTGTTCCTCCTGCGCCGCCTCGTCCAGGAGCGGCGCGAGGTGCCCGGTCAGGTTGTGGGCCCGCAGGACGGGGCGGCCGGCGCGGAACTCCACGACCGTGATCGCGGCAAGATCCATCATCCACATCCAGAAACGCTCGAGTGGCAGGTCGAACAGGGTCAGCAGCGCGATCTTGAAGACACCGTCGTGCGCGACCGCGATCGACCAGGGATGTGTCGGCAGCTCGTCCACGTAGCCCGAGACCTGTGAGCGGTCGAGCGATCCTGGGACGCCACCCTCGGCGAGCTTGGCAAGCACGCGCGCGAGCGCGGGTCGGACCCGTTCCTGGACCTCATTGAGTGACTCCCCGCCGGGCGCCCACGCGGTCGTCGGGGAGCGTCGCCAGGCCGCAAGGATGTCGCCGTACCGTGCCTGCACTTCGTCGCGGTGGAGTCCCTCCCATTCGCCCTGGGCGATCTCGAGCAAGCCCGGTTCGGGGCGCAACGGCGGCGAGGCGGCCATCTGCGCGACGATCGCCTCGGCGGTCTGGGTCGTTCGGCGCAGCGGCGAATGGACGACCTCCCGGAGTGGCCCGAGGGGCACCGGCAGCGCCGGCGGATCCTGCGGATGCGCGAGTCGCTCGGCGGCGAGTGCGGCCTGGCGAAGGCCGGTCGGCGACAACGGTGTCTCGGCGTGACCCTGGAACCGGCCCTGGACGATGAACTCGGATTCTCCGTGGCGGACGAGGACGAGCGTCGCGTCGAGTAGCTTCGGGATGAGCGGCGCGGTCATCGCCTCGTGCGCTCTTCAGCGGTCCCGGCCGAGCCGGATCGTCCACAGGTCGAGGACCGCATCGAGATCGCGGATCGCGGCCTCCACCTCGGGCGCCACGTCGTCATCGAGCGCGAGGATCATCAACGCGTCCTCGCGCGGTCGTGTGCGCGCGAGGTGCATCGCGCTGATGTTCACGTCGGCCTCGCCGAGCATCGCGCCGACCCGCCCGACCATCCCGGGTTTGTCGGTATGCCGGGTGATCAGCATCACGTCGGTCGGCTCCATGTCGAGCCGATAGCCACCGAGCCTCGTGATCCGTGCCTCGCCGCCGGCGACCGTGCCACCGACCGTGATGCCGCGGCCGCCGGGCGATCCATCGCTCGAGAGTGTCAGCTGGGTGGCGTACGCACCGGCGTCGCGCGTCTTGCGCTCGACCAGCGAGATGCCACGGGCCTTGGCAAGGGCACCGGCATTGACGAGGTTGACCCGCTCGGTCGTGACGGTCTCGAGGAGGCCTCGCAGCACGGCGGCGGTCAGCGGTGAGCCGTCGTGCTCCGCGAGCTCGCCGGCGATCTCGAGCGTGAGCGTTCGGACCCCGCCACGCGAAAACTGGGCGAAGAACCGCCCGAGGATCTCGGCAAGCGGCAGGTACGGCCCGATGACCCGGGCGGTCTCCGGCGTGAGCAGCGGCGCATTGACGGCATATCGCGCGCTCCGTCCCTCGAGGACGTCGAGGACCTGGCCCGCGACCTCCTCCGCAACGAGGACCTGGGCCTCGGCCGTGGACGCCCCGAGATGTGGCGTGAGGAGGGTGTTCGGGGCGGACAGCAGGGGCGAATCGGTCGGCGGCTCGCTCTCGAAGACGTCGAACCCGGCACCCGCCAGGTGACCGCTCTCGAGCGCGGCCGCGACCGCGGCCTCGTCGACGATGCCGCCACGCGCCACGTTGAGCACGATCGAACCGGGCTTGAGCCGGGCGATCTCCTTCTTGCCGATGATGCCGCGGGTCGCACGCGTCAGCGGGACGTGGACCGTCACGACGTCCGATCGGTCGAGCAGCGTCGGCAGATCGACCAGCTCGACGCCGTGGTTGGCGGCTTGCTCCTCGGTCAGGTACGGGTCACTGCCGAGGACCACCATCTCCATCGCCCGCGCCCGGACCGCGATCGCCTGGCCGATCTTGCCGAGACCGACGATCCCGAGCGTCCGGCCCCGGAGTTCGAGCCCCGTGAACTCGTTGCGCTTCCACTCGCCGCGTCGCAGGCTCGCGTCGGCTGCCGCGGTCCTGCGCGCGACCCCGTACAGGAGCGCCAGCGTGTGCTCGGCCGCGGCGATCGTATTGCCGGTCGGAGCATTGACGACCGTGATGCCGGCTCGCGTCGCGGCATCGAGATCGACGTTGTCGACCCCGACCCCGGCGCGCCCGATGACGACGAGCCGCGCGCCGGCCGAGATCAGCTCGGCGTCGACCTGGACCTGGCTGCGGACGATCAGCGCGTCGTATTCCGGCAGGATCGCCGCGAGCTCCTCGCGGGTGCAGCCGATGCGCTCGTCGACCTCGTGGTGTGCGGCGAGGAGATCGACGCCCTCGCGCGCGACACGCTCCGCCACGAGGACCTTCATGCGGTGGTCCCGGCCACCGACATGCTGAGGATCCCCTTGGATGCGAGCGCCGCGCGCTGGGCAGCGGCGACGCCAACCCCAGGCTCGACCGGACGGCCGAACTCGATCGACACAGCCTCGAGCGTGCCGATCGCGCCAAGGATCTCCTCGACGGTCACCGAACCGAGATGGCCGAGGCGGAAGATCCGGCCCTTGAGCTTGCCCTGCCCGCCCGCGAGGACGAGGCCGCCCTCCTTGAGCGTGCCGTTGAAGGCTTTCCAGTCGAGGCCGTCGGGCACGTTGGCGGCCGTCACGGTCCGGGAGTAGTGGCGCTCATCGGCGAACAGCTCGAAACCGAGGGCGGTGAGACCCGCTCGCGACGCGGCGGCGCACGCCTCGTGGCGCGCGAAGATCGCCTCGGCGCCCTCCTCATGCATCAGCCGCAGCCCCTCGGCGACCTGGAAGACGACCGCGATGGCCGGGGTGAACGGCGTCTCTCCGTCCGCCGCGGCCTCGCGGTGGGCCCGGAGATCGAGATAGAAGCGCGGCATCTTCGCCTGCTCCATCGCCGCCCATCCACGCGGCGACGCCGCGATCATCGATAGCCCGGGGGCAGCCATCCACGCCTTCTGCGAGCCCGTGACGACGACGTCGACGCCCCAGGCGTCCATCTCGAACGGCACCGCACCGAGACCAGACACGCTGTCGACGAGGATCAGCGCGTCCGGGGCCTCCTCGCGGATCGCCGCCGCCAGCTCGGGGATCGGGTTCATGACGCCGGTCGACGTCTCGTTGTGGGTCAGCAGGACGGCCTTGGTATCGCGCATCCCGCGAAGCCGCTCCCGGATCTCGTCGGCTGCGGCCGCGTAGCCCCACTCCGCGTCGAGCTTCATGACGTCGGCCCCATAGATGCCGGCGATCTTCGCGAAGCGGTCACCGAACGAGCCGATGCTGACGCCGAGGACGCGGTCGCCCGGCGAGAGCGTATTCACGATCGCGGCCTCGAGGCCCCCGGACCCGGCCGTCGTGAGCATCGCGACATCAGATGTCGTGCCGAAGAACGGCTTGATGCCGTCGAGGATCCCCTTGAGCATGGCCGCGAACTCAGGCCCGCGGTGGTTGATCATCTGGCGAGCACCCGCAGTGCGGACGCTCGGCGGCAATCCGGTGGGGCCGGGGATGCGGAGGTTCGGCTCGAAACGGTCCACGGGGTGAGGCTCCTGGCGTGACGGCGTGCGTCGGACGATGGTCGAGACCGATGGTGCCACAGGCGAGGGGCAGACCGGACGGCCGTCGGATGTCCGGTCCGGACCTCACCTGCAGCCAGCGACCGTGGACGTGCCTTGATCGGAGGCGTACGCTTCCCAGACGGCGCCACCTCGCGCCGCACCTCCATCGTCGACGCCCACGCTGTCGGCCTCGGGAGGCAAAGGGGCTCCGCCTCGAGGCGTCGGTGCGTACCTGGCCACGGTCGGTGGCTCCGGAGCGTGGGTT
>JBKPMM010000110.1:0-15934 GCA_046732155.1 Chloroflexota bacterium
CGTGAATGCATCGGCGGCCTCGACCGAGCGCAGCCACTCGTAGTACACGCCCTTCGCGTGCGTGATCACGCCGCCGGCCTCGGCGATCCGTCGCAGGCCGTGGTCGTGCATGACGCCTGGCGAGTACGTCGCGTCCGCGACGACCGCGACTCGAAACCCGTGGTCGAGCAACCCAAGCGCGGAATGGGCGATGCAGACGTCGGTCTCGGCCCCGACCAGGACAGCTGTGCGCCGAGCGGTCGCGTCGATGGCGTCGAGGATGTCTGGGACGTCGGCAAGCCCGAAGACGGGCTTCCTCTGCACGGACGTTCCCGGCGGAAGTGCTTGCGCGACGCGGTCGTCAGTGAACCCGTTGCGGTCGGGCTCCTCTTCGGTCACGACGATCGGCACGCCGAGCGCCGCGGCGATACCCACCAGCCATGCCACCCGGGGGATGACGTCAACATCAGCCGAGCCAAAGAAGCCCGGCTGCGCGTCGACGACGATGAGGACGGAGTCGTCGCACTCGAGGAGCCGTCCCATAGCGCGGCGACTTAGGGGTACAGCCCTCGCATCTCCATGGCGTCCGCAACGCGTCGGACTGCCAGCAGATAGGCCGCCGTCCGCATGTCGCACTGCTCGCGGCGAGCCACGGCGAGGACCTCCTGGAAGGCCTTGACCATGATCTCCTTGAGCTTCTCGTTGACGACCTTCTCCGACCAGTGGTCGCGGTTGAGGTCCTGGACCCACTCGAAGTAGCTGACCGTCACGCCACCGGCATTGCACAGGATGTCCGGGATCATGAAGGTCTTCCACGACTTGAAGAGGATCTCGTCAGCCTCTGGCGTGGTCGGGCCATTGGCAGCCTCAGCCACGAGCTTGGCCTTGATGTTGCCCGCGTTGGCGGCGGTGATCTGCCCCTCGAGCGCCGCCGGGATGAGGATGTCGCACTCGACTTCGAGCACCTCGGCGTTGCTGATGTCCTCCACGCCCGGGAAGCCCTGGACCGTGCCGTGCTCCTGCTTCCACGCGATCACTTTCGGGATGTCGAGGCCGTTGGGATCGTGGATGCCACCCGTCGAGTCGGAGACAGCGACGACCTTCGCGCCCTCCTCACTGATCAGTCGAGCCGCGATCGATCCCGCGTTGCCGAAGCCCTGGATGGACACGGTCGCATTCGGAAGCTCGATGCCGAGGTGCCGCGCCGCCTCGATGATGCAGTAGACCGTGCCGCGCGCCGTCGCTTCGTTGCGGCCTTCCGAGCCGCCGAGGCTGATCGGCTTGCCCGTGACGACACCCGGCACCGTGTAGCCCGCGTGCATCGAGTACGTGTCCATCATCCAGGCCATGATCTGGGCGTTCGTGTTCACGTCCGGCGCCGGGATGTCCTTCTCCGGGCCGACGAGGACCTCGATCTCCGTGAAGTAGCGTCGCGTCAGCGCCTCGAGCTCCTTCTGGCTCAGCTTCTTGGGGTCGACGATGACGCCGCCCTTGCCGCCACCGTACGGGATGCCGACCACTGCGCATTTCCAGGTCATCCACATCGCGAGGGCCTTGACCTCGTCGAGGGACACGTCCTGGTGGTAGCGGATGCCGCCCTTCGCCGGGCCGCGCCCCAGGTTGTGCTGGACGCGATGGCCCGTGAAGACTTGGACGCTGCCGTCATCCATGTGGACGGGGAAGTGGACCGTGAATTCGCGGCGCGGCTCGCGCAGGACCAGTCGCATCCCGGGATCAAGATTCAGGCGCTCAGCGGCGAGGTCGAACTGTTGCTGCGCGACCTCCCATGCATTGATGCGCGCAGCGACGTGCTCGGTGGTCATCGAAGGAGGAACCTCTGTGTGGGGCGGCCTCCCCGGGCCGCCGCCTCGGTCTGGGTCGTCTCCCGGACGACCCCACGGGGCGCATCGACGGGACCTGCCACGTAAGGCCGTGTCCGCAACGCGCGACTCATGTGCGAGCGGAGTATAGCCGCGGAAGCCCCGGTGACGCCTCCCCGATGGTACCGGTCGGCAAGGTTCTCGCAACCGTCTCGCAACCCGGAGCGCGTCGCAGATGCCTATCGGATCGGGTGGTGGCCCACTTCTGTCAGCTGGGGCGGTAGAGGATCGCCGCGCCCACGCAGCCCGGTCCGACGTGCGGGCCGACCGACGCCCCGACCAGTTCGACGGACACGGCATTCGGATCGATGTCGGGCAGGTGCGTCAGGAGCTCGGCGCGGAAGGCGTCGATATCCGGCGTGACCGAATGCAGGATCGCGAGCCGCTCGACGGGCTTCTCGACGGTCAGCTCGATGAGCCGGTCGCGCGCCTTGGATCGAGTCCGGACCTTGTCGACCGTCGTCACCTCGCCGTGCTTCACCATGATCACCGGCTTCACCGAGAGCAGCGTGCCGATGGCCGCCTGTGTCCCGCTGATCCGGCCGCCCTTCTTGAGGTATTCGAGCGTTTCGAGCGCAAAGTAGATGCGCAGGTCCAGGGCGCGCTCCTCGAGCTCGTGGGCGATCTCCGCCGCCGGTACGTCGGCTTCGGCGAGCTCGACACCCATCCGCGCGAGGAGGCCGATCGCCATCGACGCGCTCAACGAGTCGACGATGTGGATCTCACGATCGGGCAGCATGTCCCGAGCGATCCGGGCGCTCTTGATGGCGCCTGAGAGCGTCTCGGCGACGTGGACCGCGACGATCGCCTCGGCCCCCTCGGCGAACGCCGACTCGTAGGCATCGCGGAAGTCGCCGGGCGATGAGGCCGCGGTCGTCGGGAACGGCGCGTCGGGAGCCGTCATCCGGGCCCAGAACTCCGTCCCGTCCATATCGACGCCGGCACGGAACGACTTGTCGCCGAAATTGACGATCAGCGGGATGACGTGGATGCCGGATGCCGTTGCTTCGGCGGGGTCGAGATCGGACGCCGAGTCCGTGAAGATCGCGACACGAGCCACGTGTGGGACTCCTCCTCCCGACGACCGTTGGGCCGGTCGTTGCGGCGCATCATACGAGCCGCGTCCACCCGTTCCGTTAGGCTTTCGGGGCATGGATCGTTCGTTGAAGGCCGTGCTGGCCGGCACGTTCACGCTGCGTTTCAGCACGGGCCTGACGGGCGCCATGCTGGCGATCTACCTCGCCCAGCTTCCCCAGCACGGTGGCGAAACCGTCACCGCGACGACGCTCGCTCTCCTCCATGCGATGTTCTACGTCGCTGAGCTCGTCCTCTCTCCGTTCTTCGGGGTGCTCTCTGACCGCGTCGGTCACCACCGCGTGATGCTCCTCGGACCGGCGTTCGGCGGCGTGGCCGTGATCCTCACGGGTCTCACGACGAACCTGATCGTGCTCGGTGGCACGCGGTGGCTGGAGGGTGCCTCGACCGCGGCGAGCGTCCCGTCGATCTTGGGCTTCATCGCGATCGCGACCGCGGCCGACGAGCTGCTCCGGGGCAAGATGTCGGCCCGGTTCGAGGGGGCGACGCTGCTCGGGCTCGGCGCCGGCGTCGCGATCGGCCCGATCCTGTTCGCGACGGTCGGTCCTGTGGCGTTCTTCCTGAACGCCGTCGTCTACGGTGTTTCGTTCCTCATCTTCCGGACGGTCCAGGACCCCGCCGGCGAGGCCGCGTCGGTCCAGCCGCATCACGTAGGGATCCGCCGCTACCTCGAGCTCATGCGGAGCGGCCACGTGTGGCTGCTCGCTCCGACGTGGATCGCGGTCAACGCGGCGATCGGACTGTGGTTCAGTCAGTCGATCTTCCAGTTCGCGCAGGCGAACCCGCGTTTCCCGGACCAGGTGCTGATGCAGGGGTTCACGGCCGTCCAGATCTCGGCGGCCGCCGTGGTCATCGGCGTGATCTTCGGCGCCGGCCTGCTGTACTGGGGCAACCGCTTCAAGAACCTCCGGCGCACCACGATCATCCTGTACGGGATCCTCGGCGGCGGCGCACTGGTCGCGGCCGGCATCGTGATCAACCATTCGACAGGGATGCCGCCGCTCCTGCCGATCATCGCGGTCGGCGTCGCGGCGTTCGGGTTGTTCGTGCTCGCCGGCGCGACGCCCGCCGCCCTCGGCCTCCTCGCCGATATCTCTGAGCGGTTCCCGCGGGACCGCGGCGCGATCATGGGCCTCTACTCGGTGTTCCTCGCGATCGGCCAGATCGTCGGCGCGCTGATCGGCGGGATCGCCGCCGACGCCCGCGGCATCGATGGCATGCTCATCGCCACCGTGATCCTGCTGATCGTTGCACTCGTGCCGTTGGCCCAGCTCCGTCGGGGCGAGGAGGAGCTGTCCGCGTTCCCTCCGCAACCGGGCGCGGCCTCGGGCAGTCCGTCGGCATGAACGAACGACCCCTCGTCCCGGCGCCTCTCGCCCGTGGCACGCACGGCGCCGTCGTGGCGCCGCATCATCTCGCGACGGAGGCGGGCCTCGGAGTGCTGCGGGGCGGCGGTTCCGCCGTCGATGCCGCCATCGCGACGAACGCCGTGCTCGGCGTGGTCGTACCGCAGAACTGCGGGATCGGTGGCGATGCGTTCTGGTTGATCTGGGACGCGTCGTCGCGTCGGCAGCACGCTCTGAATGGATCCGGTCGGAGCGCCGCGGCCATGGACGCGACGAAGCTGCGCGCTGACGGTCACGAGCGCGTGCCGTTCCTCGGGCCGATGACGATCAGCGTCCCGGGCGCCGTCCGGTCCTGGGGCGATGCACACGCTCGCTTCGGGCGCCTGTCGCGGGACGCCGTGCTCGCCCCGGCCATCGAGCTGGCCCGGGATGGATTCCCGGCGTCGGACGACTTCATCGCTGACGTGGAGGCGATGGCGCCCCTGGCCCGTGGCGTCGCCGGCGACGGCTTCGAGCGCGTCTTTCGGCCGCACGGACGGCCCTGGCGACCCGGCGAACGCGTCCGGCTCCCGGCCCTCGCCGCGACCCTCGAGACGCTCGCACGCGACGGCTTCGATGCCTTCTACGACGGCGACATCGGCGTACGCCAGGCGAGTGCGTTGCGCGCCGCCGGCTGCCTGATCTCCGCATCCGACCTTCGCGAGCATACGTCGACCTGGGGCGACCCGATCAGCATCGACTACCGGGGTGTTCGCGCGACGACGCACCCCCCGAACAGCTCGGGTGTCATCGCCCTCGAGATCCTCGGCATCCTCGCACAGCTCGAGCCGCCGCCCCGGGGCTCCTTCGGACCGGATGGCATGACGGATGCCACGTGGATCCATGCCGGCCTCGAAGCGTCGAAGATCGCCCTCGCCGACCGTGACCGCTATCTGACCGATCCCGAGGCGCGCGACGTACCGGTCGCCGACCTCCTCGACCCGGCCCGCCTTGCCGAGGTCGCGGCGCGGATCGACAGCTCACGACCCGCGGATGCGCCGGTGGCCGTGAACCCGGGGATCGGCGACACGGTCTACATGGCGACCGTCGACGAAGAGGGCAACGCGGTGAGCCTGATCGAGTCGAACTGGGCCGGCTTCGGGTCCGGCGTCGTCGACCCGGAGACGGGCATCCACTATCACAACCGCGGGAGCTATTTCAGCCTTGACCCCGACCACGCCAACGTGCTCGAGCCGCGCAAGCGGACCCTCCACACGCTGCTCCCCGGGATGCTGTTCCATGACGGGCAGCCCGACCCGTGGATCGTGGTCGGCTCGATGGGTGGGGACGCGCAGCCGCAGATCCACGCCCAGTTCGTCAGCGCCGTGGTCGATGGTGCGGTCGATATCGCGACTGCCGTCGCGGCACCACGCTGGTTCATCCAGCCGCGCGAACTCCTGAGCGCGGCGGTCGATGTCTCGTTCGAGCCGCGTCATGCACCCGGCGTCGCCGACGATCTCCGCGCCCTCGGCCACCATCTCATCCCGACCGCCCCATTTGATAGCAACGTCGGACACGAGCACGCGATCGAACTCGTCGACGGCGGGCCCGCGGCGGACGGATCGCTGATCGCCGCCACCGACCCAAGGAGCGAGGGTCTTCCAGGAGTCTGGTGAGCTCGCACGCGTGTGCGATACTCCGGGTCGCCGGTGACGGGCGAGCGCTCACACGACGTCGTCACCGGCCTCTTTCCGCCAAGCGAGCGAAGCCGGAGTCGCCCGTGACGTCGAACGTGTCCCAGAGCTACCCGTACACGAGCGAGAGCGAAGCGGATCGCGCCGCCACCATCCATCGCCTCGTGTCGGAGCGTGACGGGCTGGCGGCGACGATCGAATCGGGAACCACGCCGCTCGACGCCCAGGATCGCTGGTGGGTCTGGAAGTGTCCGACCAAGGGATGTGACGGGCTGTTGCACACCGCGGGCTACGCGGCCGACAAGCACGCGCTCTTCGTAGTCTGCGACGGGACCTGCGGAAAGACCTTCCTGCGCTGAGCTCGCGACCGGCCGGCGCGGCCGTATCAGCCGAAGCACTCGCCGCGAGTCGTCGGCGCGTCCTGGTCGACGCGATGGGGATCGCCGTGTCGGCGATCGGCTTCGGCTTCGTGTACGGCCTGTCGGCGCGCGAGGCCGGCTTCTCCCCGATCGAAGTCCTGGCGATGAGCGTCCTCGTCTTCGGGGGTGCCGCGCAGTTCGCCGCCGTCGGGTACGTCGCGAGCGGCCTCGCGTGGCCCGGCATCGTCCTGCTGACGGCCCTGCTCAACGCACGACATCTGCTCTATTCCGCGGCGCTTGCGCCCTGGCTCTCGAAGGTCCCGTTCGGTCGTCGGGCGGTCATGGCACACCTGCTGACCGACGAGGCGTTCGCGCTCTCGATCGGTCACTTCCGTCGCCTCGGCTACACCGACGCGTGGGGCTACTGGATCGGGGCGATCGTCTCGACGTTCATCCCCTGGACGCTGGCGACGCTCGCAGGAGTGATCCTCGGCGGCCAGATCCCGGACCCGGCCCGCCTTGGCATCGACATCATCTTTCCGGCCGCGATGATCGGGCTCTCGGTCGGGCTGCTGACAGGCAGGCGCGAAGTGGTTGCGGCGATCGTCGGGGCGGGTGTCGGCGTCGCGGTCGCGCTGCTCACGAGCCCGGCGGTCGGGATCATCGTCGGCGGGCTGGTCGGACCGGCGGTCGGGCTGGCGGTCCCGGCACGATCGTCCCACGAGACGGCGCCGCTCGGAACGACCGCCTCGGCCAAGGCGTTCGGCATGCCCGGCACGCACGTCGAGCAGCCCGTTGATGAACGTCCGGGGACGAGCGTGGAAGAGCCGCGATGAGCACCGACCTCATCCCGCTCGCATTCCTGATGTTCCTCGTCACCTACCCGAGCCGGGCGCTTGGTCTCCTCACGCCGTGGCTCGACCGGCTGCCGCGGGTCGGGTTCGAATACCTCCAGCTCGTCGGGCCGGCGATCCTGGCCGCGCTCGCTGCGGTCTCGGTGATGGTCGTCGTGTCGGACAACGGCGCGCCGACGTTCCATATCGGCGTCGAGTGGGTCGCCGTGCTCGCCTGCCTCGGAGTCACGGCGTGGCGAAAGAACCTGCTGATGGGGCTGATCGTGGCGGTCGCGATCGTCGTGATCGCGCGGAACCTCGGGTTCGCCGAGATCCCGGCCTGACCGTTCGCGTTAGTGGCTGACGGCGCGCTGTGCGTCGACCTCGATCTCGACCAGCAGGCTCGGATGCATCAGAGCTGCGACCGCGACCATCGTCGCCGCCGGTCGGATGTCGCGGAACACCTCGCCGTGGACCGCCGACAGCTCGTCAGAGAACGCCATGTCCGTCACGAACATGCGCGTCCGGACGACGTCGAACAGCGTGAACCCGCCCTCGATCAGCGCCCGCTCGATGATCTCGAAGATCGCGCGCGCCTGACCCGAGACATCGTCGGGGTGCAGTGACGCGCCGTCCGGCCCGGCATCGGTGGTGCCGGCGACCCAACAGCTATCCCCGATGACGACCGCCCGGCTGTAGCCGGCGACCGACTCCCACGGCCCGCCGGACGAGATCCGACGACGGGTCATATGGCGAACCGCGGGTCATCCTCGCGCCACGCGAGGACCTGCGGGTCGCGGGCGATCGCGAGCAGCAACCCGGCAAGCAGCGTCGTCCGCGGCACGATCGACTCGACGTCCAGGTATTCCGCCGGCGAATGGTCGTTCCCGCCGATCGGCCCGAGACCGTCGAGCGACGGGACGCCCATGCCCGATGTCGTGTTCGCATCCGAGGCCCCGCCGGTCGAGGTGTCGTTCACCTCGAAGCCCAGGCGTGAGGCGATCGCCTTGGCGTGCTCGACGAGGCGTCCGGAGCGCGCGAGCTTCTCCATCGGCAGCCACCCGACTCGGACCTCCACGTCGGCCGTCGTGTCAGGCACCTCCGTGGCGGCGGCGATGTCGCGGATCGCAGCGTCGACGTCGCGCAGGCCATCCGCGGTGGTCGAACGGACATCGACCTCGAGATCGCACCGCTCCGCGACGACGTTCGGGCGCGTCCCGCCGGCGATCTTGCCGACGTTGACAGTCACGCCGTCCCAGCGGCCGTTGAGCGCGTGCAGCTCTCGGACGATGCGAGCCGCCTCGAGGATCGCGCTCCTCCCCTTCTCCGGTTCGACGCCGGCGTGCGCCGCCCTGCCGTTGATCGCGATCCGCGTGTCGAGGATGCCCTTGCGTGACGAGACGATGTCGCCGTTGGCGCGCGCACATTCGAGGACAAGCGCGGCATCGGCATCGGCGGCTGCGGCGCGGATGTGCTCGGACGATGTCGGCGACCCGATCTCCTCGTCGGGGTTGGCGATGAACATCAGCCGCTCGAACGGGAGCTCGCGGCTCTCGGCCAGGATCGCCTTAAGCGCATACAGCCCGGCGAGCAGGCCGGACTTCATGTCGGTCACGCCTGGCCCGTAGGCAACGCCGTCCTCGATGCGGAACGGACGAGCTGCCGCGGTCCCAGGGTCGAAGACGGTGTCCATGTGCCCGATCAGGAGCACTCTCGGGCCGCCTCCGGGGCCGCTGAACGTTCCGACGACGGTCGCACCGTGACGGCCGCTCGGGTCGGGACGGACATCGACGTCAGCCCCCATCCCCTCGAGGTACGCGCTGACCCAGCGCCCGATCTCGTCGACGCCCGCGGGCGTGTACGACCCGCAATCGATGTTCACGAGGCGCTCGAGGTCGCGGAGGTACGCCGGGAGGTGGTCGGTCACCGAGGCTTGAAGCGCCTCAAGCTCGATGACCGCTTCCGGGCCAGTGGTCTCGGTCGTCACGCCCCAAGTCTATCGACCCGTACGCGTCCACCGAGCACGAACTGCCGTCGCGTGTTGCTATCCTGCCGGCACCGTGCGCCTGGTCGAGATCCGTTTGTTGGAGGGGCCAAACGTCTACCGGCTCGAGCCGGTGGTCAAGGTGGAGCTGGCGCTCGGTCGCCGCCGCACCTGGTACGGACAGCGCGACCCTGGGCGCCACGCGATCGTCCGCCTCGGCGCCCCCGTCCCTGCGCGTGACTGGCCCGACCCGATCGCTGCGATCGCTGCCTGGATCCGTCGACTGCGAGCGGATCATGGCGAAGGCCGCGGTGGGCTCGCCGTCCACCGCTCATCCGACCCCGGTCATTGGATCATCACCTTCCCGTGGGCGGGTGAAGAGCGAGCGCGGACCCTCACCGACGCTGCGCTTGCCCTGGCCGAACGGGACATCTCGCCGTCGCGGACCGCTCGACTGACCGGCGCGCAGGAGCGCACGCTCACGCGCTGGAACGAGAAGATCGCTGCGGCCCGTGCGACGCCGCCGTCCTGGATCCGTGATGAAGACCGCCGGATCCCGGCGATCTCGATCTCCGGTACGAACGGCAAGTCGACGGTGACGCGACTGATCACCCACATCCTCGTCGGTGCCGGGAAGCGGGTTGGGACGACGACGTCCGACGGCGTCCTCATCGACGAGCGTATGGTCGAACCCGGCGACTGGACCGGGCCCGGCGGCGCACAGCAGGTGCTGCGCCGCTCCGATATCGATGTCGCCATCCTCGAGACCGCGCGTGGCGGCATCGTGCTGCGTGGCATGGGCTACGAATCGAACGACGCGTCGGTGCTCACGAACGTCTCGTCCGACCACCTTGACCTCCAAGGGATCCACACGCTCCCTGAGCTCGCCGAGGTCAAATCGACGATATGCCGGGTCACCAAGCCCGATGGCTGGGTCGTCCTCAACGGCGACGACCCCCTCGTGGCGGCGATCGCGCGCCGGGTCCGGGCACAGGTCGCGTTCTTCTCGACGGCGACGCCGACACCCTCCGTCGTCCGCCTCCACATCGCTTCGGGGGGCCGCGCGTACGTCGTGCGCGACGGAGAACTCACTGAAGTCGAGGGCGACCGCGCGTCATCGATCGTCGACATCCGACGCGTCCCGATCACGATCGGCGGGCTCGCTCGGCACAACGTCGCGAACGCCCTCGCCGCAGCTGGCGGCGCGCGGGGCTTGGGTGCGACGCTCGCGCAGGTCCGCGACGGGTTGATGGACTTCGCGCCGTCGTCGGACCGCTCGCCCGGCCGACTCAACCTGTTCCGCCTCGGGTCGCGGGTCGTCATCGTCGACTTCGCCCACAACGAGGCCGGGATATCGGCGGTCATGGATGTCGCCGAGGGGATCGCCGCCGGTGGCGCCGGCCGCACGGCGCCGATCACCGTGATCATCGGGACGGCCGGTGATCGGCCGGACGACACGCTTCGTGGGATCGGCCGGATCGCCGCCGAGCGCGCCCAGCGGGTCGCCATCAAGGAGACGCTGAAGTACCTGCGCGGGCGATCCGCGGCCGCGGTCGTCGGGGAGTTGATGGCGGGCGTCAAGGCCGGCGGGATGGCGACGGCCGACGTGCCCGTCTACCGGTCGGAGACCGTCGCGCTGAAGGCGGAGCTGAACGGCGCGGCGTCGAACGGGCACGGCCGGGGAGCTGACGCTCCCCGCGTGATCGTCCTGATGTGCCACGAGGAACGCGAGGAGGTGTTCGACCTCCTCGAGTCACTCGGCGCTCGACCGGTCGACATCGCCTCGGAGCTGACGACCATCGTGCCTCGGCTCCAGGAGCGACCGCGCCGCGGCTGATCGATGGCCGAGGGACGCCGCGCGTGAGACGCCGCGCCGCGATCAGGCGAACGTGGCAAGGTTTTCACCCGACGACCGTTATGCCACCTCGCGCGCCAGTTCCTGGCAGAACATGCGTGGGGTGGCGAGTTACGCGCCAAATAGAGACCTGAGCAGCGGATGGACCGACATAACGGTCTCCCCCTGAAACTTCTGCCAGATCCGGCCTGTGAGCGGCGCTCGGCGGGGCGCCTATCCGCCGCGAGCCACCGCCCGCGGCCACCAGGCACGAACGTCGAGCCGGTCGGCGAAGGCGAGGTGGACCGGCGGCCCGTTGAGCTCGATCCCGTCGGCCGCCGACAGCGTCTCCACCCGGAACTCAGCCTCGGCGGGTCGGAGCGGCCACGGCGCGTGGACGATCGACGCCGACGACACGCGACCGGCCCGGTCCGTCGCGAACAACCGAAGGCGATCCGTCAGCCATCGATCGAGTGACCCGACTGGCGCTGGCTGCGCCGGGCCGGTCGGCCGATAGCGGACATCGAGGTCCCCGGGACGCCCACGTCGATCGTGCCGGCTCGAGCGGTACTCGACGGTGTCGCCGTCCCACGCCATCGACATCCGGGCGTGGAAGTACGGCAGGTGGAAACCGAGTCGGGCGCCCTCGACGGCCAGCCGCCGTCCAGCGTCGAGGCTGAAGAACCAAACGCCGTCCCGTTCGCGATGTCGGATGTACGTCCGCACGTTCACCTCGGGGAATGCGCTCACAAACGGCACCGCCGGAAGTCCGCGTGGCGACACATCCTCCATCCCGAACGGCACGACGCCGACGTACGCGCGACCTTCGAACGTATCGATCTCCAGCGAGGGCGGGATGAGCGGCCGGAGAACGGCTTCGTCGACGACCCAGTGCGCGAATAGCAGGTCACGCCAGCGCATCCGCATGACCCACGGACGTCCTGCCCGTGCCGGGCGTCCTGCCCGCGCTGGGCGTCCTGCCCGTGCCGGACGTCCTGCCGGTGCCGGGCGTGCCGCCCCTCCCTGCCGTCCGAGCGATCCCTCCCGCGCCTGGCGTCCCGCCGCTCCCAGCCGTCCCGGCAAGCCCAGCCGTCCCGGCAAGCCCAGCCGTTCCGATAACACGCTACCCACCAGTAGCACGATAGGCGCCGCTCGTCCCGCAGGTCAAGCGCTTGCGGGGTCCGCGACCAGCAGGCCGTCCTCCACCTTCCAGCCGACGCGGACGCGATCGCCGCGCTCGAGTTCGCGGCCGCCGACCTCGCGGGGCTCGCGGATCGATATCCGCTGTCCCCAAGGCAACGCGAGCTGGTACTTGAGGTCGGGGCCCAGATAGAGGACCTCGTCGACCGTCGCGTCCGCCGTGTTGAGGCCGTCCGCCGCGGCTCCATCCGTGAGGACGCGCATGCGCTCCGGGCGGACGACGAGTGCGGCCGCCGCTCCCGACGCCACATCGGAACGGCTCGCCGAGGCTGCACCCACCCGCCAGCGCGCGTCGTCGCGCGTCATCCAACCGCCGGCGCCGCCATCGACCTCGTATCGGCCGCGAAGGATGTTCGATTCCCCGATGAAGTCAGCCACGAACAGCGACGCCGGACGATCGTAGAGGTCGGCGCCAGAGCCGAGCTGCTCGATCCGGCCCATGCTGAAGATCGCGATGCGGTCGCTCATGACGAGCGCTTCTTCTTGGTCGTGCGTGACGTACAGCACGGTCGCACCGAGCTCGCGGGAGACCCGGATGATCTCGAGCTGGAGCGATTCGCGGAGCTTCCGGTCGAGCGCACCGAGCGGCTCGTCCATCAGGAGCAGCCGCGGCTCGAAGACGACGGCGCGAGCGAGCGCGATGCGCTGCTGCTGCCCGCCTGACAACTGGCGCGGGTACCGGTCACCGAAGGAGCCGAGCTTCACGAGATCCAATGCTTCGGCGACCCGCTTCTTGATCTCGGCTCCCGGCCGGCGGCGCATCCGCAGTGGGAAGGCGACGTTCTCGGCCGCAGTCATGTGCGGGAACAGCGCGTAGTTCTGGAACACCATCCCGACGTCGCGTCGGTGCGGCGGGACGCGCGTCATATCCGAGCCATCGATCTCGATCGAACCCGACGTCGGCGCCATGAAGCCCGCGACCATCCGCAGGGTCGTCGTCTTGCCCGAACCCGACGGGCCGAGGAGGGTCAGGAACTCGCCCGGCCGGACATCGAGGTCGATCCCGTCGACGGCGACGGCCGTGCCGAAATGCTTCGTCAGCGAGCGGAGCACCAGTGCCGGCCGGTCCCCGGTGGCTGGCCGGGTGGCGGACTCGGCTGCGGCCGTCATGCTGGCGCCTGGCGTCTGACGAAGACGAGGAGCAACAACAGCCCGGTCGTGACGACGAGCAGCGTCGTGGACACGGCGGCGACGGTCGGATCGACCACCTGGCGGACCTGCTCCCACATCTCGACAGGCAGGGTGCGGAACCGCGCCGTCGTCAGGAAGATGGCGGTCACGACCTCGTCCCACGACGTGATGAACGCGAAGATCGCGCCCGCGACGACGCCTGGCAGGATGATCGGCAGCGTGATGTGCATGAAGCTGCGGCGCGGATTCGCGCCGAGATTCGCGGCAGCAAGCTCAAGGTTGCGATCCATCGTCTGGAGTGACGTCCCGACGTTGACGACGACGAACGGCAGCGCGAGCGCCGTATGGGCCAGCACGAGGCCGAGCACGGAGCCGCTGATCTTCCACTGGACGAACAACCCGAACATCCCGATCGCGATGACGACGACCGGGACGATGAGGGGGGAGAGCACCAACCCGTTCACGACCGAGCGTCCGGGAAACCGACCACGGGTGAGCCCGAGGGCCGCGAGCGTTCCGAGCACCGTGGCAAGCAGCGCCGTCAGCACGGCGACGATCAGGCTGTTGACGATGCTGGTCGACCATTGCGGATCGGTCAGCATGTGCTGGTACCACTGCAGACTGAAGCCTTGGGGCGGGAAGCTGAGGATCTCGGCCTCAGTGAAGCTCATCGGCACGATGACGAGCGTGGGGGCGAGCAGGTAGAAGACCGTCAGCCCACCGAGCGCTGCCATCAGGATGCGGCGCGGCTGGCGCCAGGACTCAGTCACAGGTTCCCGTCACCGTCAGTCCTCACCGACCCCGCTGCCGAACACGTCCTGCAACCGGACCGCGCGCGAGGCCGCGAACAGGAACGCGAGCGTGATAGCGACCAGCAGGACGCCCATCGCCGTGCCGAACCCCCAGTCGAGCCGCTGCTGGATCTGCTGGACGATCAGCTGGCTGATCATCTGGTCCTTCAGCCCGCCGAGCAGCGCCGGCGTGATGTAGAACCCGAGCGCCAGAACGAACACGAGTAGGCAGCCGGCAAGGACACCGGGCAGGCTGAGCGGCACGAAGACGCGGAGGAACGCCGTCGCCGGAGATGCCCCGAGGTTCGCGGCAGCCCGGCTGAACTCCGGGTCGATCCGGCGCATGACGGCGTACATCGGCAGCACCATGAACGGCAGCAGGATGTGCGACATCCCAAGGATCACGCCGAGCGTCGTGCGGATGAGCGTCAGCGGCTCCGAGATGACCCCCAGGTCGAGCAGCAGACGGTTGATGACGCCCGTGTCTCGCAGGAGCACCTGCCATGCGAACGTGCGAACGAGCAGGCTCGACCAGAACGGCAGCAGGACTGCGATAAGGAGCAGCCCGGCGACCCGCCCCGGGACGATCGTCATCAGATACGCGAACGGGTAGCCGACCACGAGGCACGACAGTGTCGCCAGCAGGGCGATCCAGAACGTATTCGTCAGGACGCGGACATACGCGCCCTGCGTGAAGAATTGCTCGTAGTTGGAGAGACCCGCTCCTGGTGGGTCGGTAACGCTGCGAAGCGTCATCGCCAGGAGCGGGATCAGGAACACGGCGATCAGGAAGACGATCGCTGGCAGGGCCAACACCGACCAGCGGTTCACCCGCGGCCGGCCGCCCACGAGGCTCGGCCAGCTGCGGCTGCGAGCCTCGTCGACGGTCGTCATATCCCGATCCTCAGTGGGCGATCAGCCGCCCTTCCAGGCCTGCCAGGCGGCGTCGATCTCGTCGAAGTGTTCGCCGAGGTAGGCGTCGTCGAAGTAGGCCGAGTTCTCATCAGCGTTGGTCACGGACAGATCCTTGACCATCGCCTCGTTCGCGGTCGACTTCGTGTTGGTCGGCCCATAGGGGATGTACTGCGACGGTCCGGCGTTGTTCGCCGCGCACGAGGCATAGGCGATGAACTTCATCGCTGCATCCTTGTTGGGCGAGCCCTTCGGGACGACGAAGTAGTCAGCGGTGACGATCTGCTGGTTCCACTGGATCTCGACCGGCTTGTGGTCGAGGTTCTTGGCACTCCAGCCGCGACCGTTCCAGATCATCGACATCGCGACCTCGCCGGAGCCGATCAGCTCCTGGGACTCGGCGCCCGACTGCCAGAAGACGATGTCGTTCTTGATCGTGTCGAGCTTCTTGGTCGCCCGTGCGAGGTCGAGCGGATAGAGATCCTTCGGAGCGACGCCATCGGCCATGAGAGCGAACTCGAACATGCCGCCCTCGGAGTAGTCCCAGGCTCCGCGCTTGCCGGGGATCTTGGCCGTGTCGAAGTAGTCAGCCCAGCCCTCCGGGACCTTTCCGGCGGTCTTGTCGGTGTTGTAGGCGAGGACCACGCCGTAGGTGATGTCCGGCACCCGATAATCGGTGATGCCGAGATCGGCGTTCATCTCGTCCTTGGGGATCAGCGTGTAGTCGAGCGGCTCGAGCAGATCCTTGTGGACATCGAGACCGAAGTCGTTCCCGACATCGACGACGTCCCACGTCACCTGGCCAGACTCGACCTGGGACTTGATCGTGGCGTTCGACGAGTTCTCGTCCTCGGTGAACTTGACGCCGGTCAGCGCCGTGTACGGCTCGAGCCAGGCCTTGCGCTGCGCCTCCTGGT
>JBKPMM010000111.1:0-9139 GCA_046732155.1 Chloroflexota bacterium
GATCTGTGCCGTGTCGTGGTCGATGGTCAACACGCCGTCCTCGAAGGTCGTGAGGTCGTGCGCGTCCGAGGCCCATGACCAGGCCCCGACGGCAGCGGGGTTCGTGCCCGTTGCACGTGCAAGCTCCTCGGGGCTGATCCCGGACACGCCCGCATCGCGGATGCGCGCGAACAAGGCGAGCTCGATGCCGAGGTAGACCAGCCACGAACGGTGGAAGCCACCGAGACTGGCGATGAGGTCGTCGAAGCGGTCCTCGTGGCCCATCGGCGGATTGTCGCATGGGGCTTCCCGCCTCGACCGCCCGCCTCTGGCTCCGGCGAGGCGTACCGTGGCCGCATGCAACCGAACGCGCCCGTCAGCGGTTCTACTCGGTGATGGACGCCGACGACCGATTGATCGCCGACCTCACTGACGACCTCGACAGCGCCTTCGAGGGACTCGTGCTGGGCCACCAGGATCGGCTGTACACGATCGCACTCCGGATGCTCGGTGATCCGGGGGACGCCGAGGAGGCTGCCCAGGACGCCCTCGTCCGAGCGTATCGCGCGCTTGCTTCCTATGACCGCGCTCGCATCGCCGAGCTTCGGCTCCGACCTTGGCTGACGACGATCGTCCTCAACCGCTGTCGGTCGGTCGGCGCTCGCCGGGCGACGCGAGGACCGAAGCCGGTATCGATAGACGGAGATCCGAATCGCCCGGTGGCCGAACCCGAAGCACCCGAAGGCGCCACACCGAGCGCGGTGGCCGAGCGCCACGACGAGCGGGAACGCTGGGCCGGCCGCCTGGCGGCCCTGCCGGTCGCCTACCGAACGGCGATCGTCCTCCGCCATGTCGACGGACTCTCATATCCGGAAGCAGCCGAGGCGCTCGGACGGCCCGAGGGAACCGTCAAGGCGCAGGTCCATCGAGGGGTCGCATTGCTACGCACGATGCTCGAGGCGGAAGCGCGCCACGAGCCCGAGGAGATGACCGCATGACCACCGTACTCGAGATCACCGAGACCGAGGCGACCGCCTTGGCCGACCTCGCCGTGCGGGCACCGTCGACGTTGCGTCCGTCGGTCCTCGTCGAGGTCGGCCTGATGGATCGCTACGGTCGGATCGCCGAGTCGCCACTCGGTCCGCTCGTCGTCGCGTGGAATGGGATCGGGGTCGTATCGGTGGACCTCGCCGGCGACGACGAGGCGTTCGAGGCGCGTCATCTCGCGGCGACGGGCCGACGCGCCACCGCATCCGAGGTCCCGACTCGTCTGGCCAATGCGATCGCTCGCCGGCTCGAGGGCGATCGCCGTGTCCGCATCCCGCTCGATCTGCGCGGCCACACCGACTTCGAGCAGGACGTCTGGCGCAAGGCGCTCGAGATCCCCCGCGGTGAGGTACGGCCGTACGGCTGGATCGCGGCGGAGATCGGCCGACCAAAGGCCGTCCGGGCGGTCGGCACCGCGCTCGGTCACAACCCCGTGCCGCTCATCGTCCCGTGTCACCGTGTCGTTAGGAGCGATGGGTTCATCGGGCAGTACTCGCTGGGCGGACCGCAGAACAAGCGGTCCGTCCTGGCCGACGAGGGCGTCGATCCCGACGCGATGGAATCGGCTGCACGGCGCGGCGAGCGACTCGTCGGCTGTGCGTCGACGAAGATCGTCTGCTGGCCGACCTGCCACACCGGGCGTCACATGCTCGAGCGCAACCGGCGACCGTTCCGGTCGCTCGCCGAGGCAGGCGCCGCCGGGTACCGGCCGTGCAAGGTGTGCCGCCCCGTCGCGGCTGCGGCGTGATGCCGCCGCCCTCGACGATCGCGGGCGGAGACACCGTGCGCAGGGTATCCTTGCTCCTTGGACCAGCCGACTATGCCAACCGAGCGGCACAAGGGACCGCCTGATCCGCGGCTGATCTGGGTCGGCCTGGCGATCCTCTACGGCGTCTGGGGTTCGACTTACCTCGCGATCGCGGTCGGCGTCCAGACGATCCCGCCGTTCCTCATGGCCGCCGCCCGGTTCGGTCTGGCCGGGCTGATCCTCCTCGCGTGGGTGGCCATGCGCCACCGCGACACCATCAGGCGACCCACCGGTCGCGAGCTTCGCGACTCCACGATCGTCGGCGCGCTGCTCCTCGGCGGCGGCATGGGCATGGTCGCGTGGGGCGAGCAGACCATCCCGTCCGGGATCGCGGCGCTCCTCGTCGCGATGATGCCCGTGTGGATCGCAGTCCTCGGCCGAGTCGTGCTCCACGAACGACTGCCACGCCTTGCCGTCATCGGGATCCTGGTCGGCTTCGTCGGCGTGGCGATCCTCGTCGGGCCGACCGCATTCGGGGCGACCGGTGCGCTCGACGCCGCCGGCGTCCTCGCGCTGATCATCTCGCCCATCGCGTGGTCCTCTGGGTCGCTCTTCGCGACGCACCGGGCGCATCTACCGTCCCACCCACTGGTGTCGACCGGACTGCAGATGGTGACCGGCGCCCTCGTGCTCGCGACCATGTCGGTCATCTCTGGCGAGCCCAGCCGGTTCGATCCGTCGGCGATCACGGCGCCGTCATTCGCCGCGTTCCTGTATCTCACGATCGTCGGCAGCATCGTCGCGTTCACCACGTTCGGCTGGATGATCCGCGTGGCGCCACTACCGCTCGTCGCGACCTACGCCTACGTAAACCCCGTCGTCGCGGTGATCCTCGGAGCTGTCGTCCTCGGCGAGCCGATCGAGCCACGGACCATGCTCGCCGGGGCCGTCATCGTGGCGGCTGTCGCGCTGATCGTGACGGCCCGCGGCCGGATGGCACGGCCGCAGCCGATGGCCGACGCTACGACTCCGCCAGCACCGTCCGGGCAACCCGTCGCGCCAACGCCATCACGGTCAGCATCGGGTTGACGCCGATGGCCGTCGGGAACAGTGACGCGTCGGCGACATAGAGACCGGCCACGAGTCTCTCGCGCCGACCGCGTGAGCGGACCCGGCCGTTGGGGTCGCATGGATGCTCCCGGGTGCTAGCCCCCATCCGGACGGTGCCCATCTGATGCGCTGAAAACACCGAGCCCCGGTTCGGCCGGAAGTCCATCCGCGCGACTCGATCCTCGAAACGGCCGTACGCGGCGGCATCGATGTCGGGCGACGAACGGATCGCCGTGAAGCGGATCCCGGGTGTCGCGGCGACCACGATGTCGCCCGCCCCCGCGGCGCGAGCGAGGCGGGCCATGCGGACGGCCGCGTGCCGGAGCGTCGCGACTCCCGTCTGGTCCAGCTGGTAGTCGATCCGGACGCGCCCGGCGCGGGTCAGTGACACCCGCCCGGCGCCACCGTCCCTCGTCACCGCGATCAGCGGCGCGAGATAGCGGGCTTCGCGCATCGAATGTGCGTGCTCGTCGATGCCTTCCCACGGCAGCGCCAGCGCGACCAAGCCCGGGTGCCCCGGCGCCGACTCGATGACATACCGGTTCCGGCCCGGTTCGTCATCGGCGAACTGCAGCGACCGTGCTGCCTGCATCGGGCCGTGCCACATGTCGACCGGCATCGTCATCCGACCCGCCACGACCGGCACCGGATGCACGCGCAGGTGCTTGCCGATCGCGCCGTGTGCGACACGCGACGCCTGGAGCACCGCCGGGGTTCGGAGCGCGCCCGCGGCGAGGACGACCTGCCGCGCGCGCACGATCACCTCGCGGACCTGCGGTGCTGCCTCGGTACCGGGAACGAGGGCGCGGCCGTGGACCCCGACAGCGCGACCACGTTCGATCAACACTTTCATGACGCGGACCTGAGGCACGATCCGGGCTCCTGCGGCCGACGCTCGGGCCAGATGGACGCGGATGCCGGACTGCTTCGTCCCGCGGCGGCAGCCGAACGGGCAACTGCCACAGTCGTCGCACCCCGGGGAATCGCGCTTCACGGGTGCGGCATCCCAGCCAAGACGCTCGGCGCCGGTGAGGATGACCTGATCCTTGGGTGGGAACCGTCGGACCGGCGTGACGGTCAGCTCGTCCTCGAGTGCCGCGATGTCAAAGCTCCACGCCTCGCCATCGCCGAGCTCGCCGAGACCATGGTCACGGCGCCACTCCGCGCGGACGTCTGCGGGTGCCTCGATCGACGTCATCCAGTTGACCAGCGTCCCGCCACCGACCCCGGAACCCGAGAGCATCGTGACCGCCCCATCCCACGTCGCGAGGAGGCCGTAGTTCAGGTACAGGCGGCCGAACGCGTCGAGCTCATTCCGCGGCATCGCCGCCTCGTCGACGAATGGTCCCGCCTCGAGGACGACGACCGATCGACCCGCCTCCGCGACCGCCGCTGCGACGACGCCGCCACCAGCACCCGAGCCGACGACCACGACATCAGCCTCCATCGTCATCGGCTCGTCGATCGGACCGACGTCGAACGGCAGTGCGAACGGCACGATCGGCGTTCGGTCCTCGGTCACCGGCGGGACCTCCGGCTCGTAACCCATCACCGCATGGCGCGGATTCCCGGAGGCGTCGGCGCCGGGGTCGGCGTAGGCGAGGAACGTCATGAGCTTGCGAAGCGTCGAGAACGCCGTTCGACGCGACGCGAACCGAGACGTCGCCCAGCTGAGGAGGTAGCGCTCGCGGGCGCTCGGCGACATCGAGGTGAACCGGGACGGCCGACGGCCGAGCATCAGGTTCGCGAAGCGCGATTCCATCAGCCCGAGCAGCCGATGGAACTCGCGGACCTGTTCCGGATCGGCGGCGCGCTCGAGGGCCTCGGTCGTCAGGCGGGCGCGGCGGAGGGCATCTCCCCGGACGAACGTCTCCGCGATCTCGGCGAGGGTCGCCAGTTCGCGGTCCGTCCAGGTCCCCATGTCAAGCCCGGGCGGCCTCCCATCCTTGGGCGGGCCATGGTTCGCAGCGGAGCGGTCGGTCCTCGCGGTAGCCGAGCGCGTAATCCGCCTGGATGAGCGTGTGCAGCTGGCTCGTGCCTTCGTAGATGACCGCGGCCTTCGAGTTGCGCAGATAGCGCTCGACCGGGAATTCGTTCGAATAGCCGTTCGCGCCGTGGACCTGGATCGCATCGAGCGCGCTCTGGACGGAATGCTCCGTCGCGTGCCACTTGGCGAGGGACGTCTCGCGCGTGTTCCGCTTGCCCTGGTTCTTGAGCCAGCCGGCGCGCCACACGAGCAGCCGACCCATCTCGGTCCCGGCGACCATCTTCGCGATCAGCTGCTTCACGAGCTGGTGGTGGCCGATCTCCTCGCCGAACGTCCGCCGCTCGTGCGCGTACTTGACGCTCGCGTCGATGCACGCTTGGGCGAGCCCGACCGCGCCAGCCGCGACCGTGTAGCGGCCCTGGTCGATCGCGCTCATCGCGATCAGGAAGCCTTCGCCCTCCTCACCGATCCGGTTCTCCGCGGGGACCACGACATCATCGAAGTTGATGAGCCCGGTGTTGCCGGCACGGATCCCGAGCTTGCCGTGGAGCGTGCCGGTGCTGAGGCCCTGCATCCCGCGCTCGACCAGGAACGCGGTGACCCCCTTGTGCTTGAGCGACCGGTCGACGCTCGCAAAGACAAGGAAGTGGTCGGCGATGTCGGCGAGGCTGATCCAGATCTTCTGGCCGTTGAGGCGGTAGACGTCGCCGTCCTTGCGCGCGGTCGTCTGGAGGTTCCCGGCGTCCGTGCCGACACCGGGCTCGGTCAGACCGAACGTCGCGAGCTTCTCCCCTCGTGCCTGGGGCACGAGCCAGCGCTGACGCTGCTCTTCGGTGCCCCACTGCAGGAGCGCCAGAGAGTTCAGTGCGACGTGAACGCTCTGGACGACACGGAACGCGGTGTCGGCACGTTCGAGCTCCTCGCAGAGGATCGCGAAGCTGATGTAGTCCATCCCCGCGCCGCCATACGCCTCGGGGATCGGCGCGCCGAGGAACCCCTGCTCGGCCATCCGTGCGAAGACCTCGCGATGGACCTCGCCCTTCTCGTCCCACTCGCGGATGTACGGCAGGATCTCGCTCTCGGCGAAGCCCCGGGCAGCGGTCTGGACGAGCTTGTTCTCGTCGCTGAGTGCGAAATCGACCATCGGTTGCATCGTACGCGGCGGATGAGGCCCCGGGAGGCGTGCGACCGCATGGTGGCGCCAACGCATCGCGGTGACTGCAGCGTGCCGGGACCGACGGCTACACTCCGCCGATGGAATCAGCCGTCGGGCCCGCCCCGCACCTCACCCCGGTCCTCGGTCGCTACCTCCAGCACGAATGGAGCCACGGCGACGGTCACCGACTCGTCGACACCGACGGCCGTGCGTACCTCGACTTCGCGAACGGCATCGCCGTCACCGCGCTGGGACATCAACACCCCGCCGTCACCGCCGCGATCCACGCCCAGGTCGACAAGCTGGTCGGGCCGATCAACGCGATCGGCTTCACCGAGCCGATCTCGCGAGCCGCCGACGCGCTCGCTGCAGCCCTGCCAGACCCGATCGATTCCGTCATGTTCCTGAACTCGGGCTCGGAGGCGATCGACGCGGCGCTCAAGCTGGGCCGCCGTGTGACCGGCCGTCCGGGGATCATCGCGTTCCGCCGCGGTTTCCACGGTCGCACCTTCGGCGCGATGGCCGTCACAAGCTCGGCGATCAACTACCGGGTCGGCTACGAGCCGATGGTGCCGTCGGTGCACCTGACGACGTTCCCGAACGTCTACCGCGACTTCGGGGGCGACGAGGACGCGGCCGTCGAGACGGCGATGGCCGACCTTCGGACGCTGACCTCGACCGCGATCCCGCCGTCCGCCGTCGGCTCGATCCTGATCGAACCTGTCCAGGGCGAAGGCGGGTTCAACCCAGCCCCACCGGGTTTCCTCCAGCAGCTTCGCGCCTTCTGCGACGAACACGGCATCCTGCTCATCGCCGACGAGGTGCAGTGCGGCTACGGACGGACCGGCAAGATGTGGGCCTTCGAGCACGCAGGGATCGTCCCGGACGTCGTCGTCATCGCGAAGTCGATCGCGAATGGATTGCCGTTGTCTGCGATCGCGTCGTCACGAGCGCTCCAGGAGCGCTGGGGCCGCGGCGCACACGGCTCGACGTATGGCGGGAACCCGGTGGCGTGCGCCGCCGCGATCGCGGTGCTCGAGACCATAACGTCCGAAGGACTCGTCCAGAACGCGGCGGAGCGCGGCGCCCAGCTCCGCGCCGGCCTCGAGCGGATCGCCGCTGAGGACGACCGGATCGGCGACATCCGTGGCCCAGGCATGATGATCGGCGTCGAGTTCGTGAAGGACAAGACGACGCGCGAGCCGGACGGGACGTTGCCGGATCGCCTCATCGGCGCGTGCCTGGACCGCGGGCTGCTGATCCTGACCTGCGGCACCCAGCACGAGGTCATCCGCTGGCTCCCACCGCTGAACGTCACTGCGGCGGAGATCACCGAGGCCGTCGAGATCTTCGGCGAGGCGCTCGCCGCCGCCTGATGACCCACGGGTTTCAGCGCGACTTGCGTTCTTTGCAAGCACCAGGGCGGTAGACCGCGCGATCGACCGATCTCCGGTCGGATCGTTGCGGCTGACGCCGCCCTCCTTCGAGATCAGCTCGCCTAAAGGCGGTCGCCGCCGTCCGTCCGGCATCCGATGCGAGATACGTCGCGCGTCGCGTCTCTCGTGATGTGGTTGCTTCCGTCGGATGCAAGCGATGCCGAGGAACCGGCATCAGACACAACGTCCGAGCCGGAACGTCCGTTCATGTCCCCGGAACGATGTCCGTCGCCTGGATGATCGGGCCGATCTGGCAGATCGACATCATGTCGGCCTCGTTGCCGTGCACCGTGATGACGTCACCGGCCTTGGCGACGACCTGACCGTCGGGTGAGACGACCGCCGCCGGGGCTTTCTGCAGCTGCCAGCCGTCGGGCGGGATGATCTCGTACTTCTGGCCGTCGGCGGCCAGGAGGTAGGCGCAGCCACCCTCGATCGCGTCGGACCGGAGGATGCCCGTATAGGTGTTCCCGCCTCCGGCCGGGGATTTGGGCGACGCCAGTTCGAGGGTCGGGCTCGGCGCTTCGGGAGAGGCGCCACCCGTCGACGCGGACGGCCCGCCCGAACCGCCGGTCGGACCGCCGTTGCCGCTGCTACATCCAGCCATCACGACCCCCAGTACCAGGAGCACGCTGATCCGTCCGGACGCGTGAAACGACGCCCGACCGGCGCGTCTTCCAGCGTCCCGACTCGACTTCATCGTGCAGCAGCCTCCCCGAAGGGGCATCATCGGACATACCGACGAGATCGCCGCCAGCCTACCTCGGGCGATCCCATCCGCGCGCCCGTGCGACCGGAAGCTCGCGCACAAGGTCAGGGAGGTGACCCGCACCGAGACGGTACCCGCGCTCCTGGTCGAAACAGCACGTTCCCGCTCGACGACGATGACGACGATCGGGGACTCCGGGGAGGAAGCCGCATGCGGCGGATGAGGGCGTTTCGGATCCTGGCGGTCGCCGCCGCCATCTCACTGGCCATACCCGCGATCGCGCTACCGGTCGCGGGGGCCGAGAAGGCCAAGCCGTATGTCGTCGTCATGGCGGCAGACCCGATCGCGGCATACGACGGCGGTACCCGCGGCATCGCCGCGACGAAGCCGGCCACCGGCAAGAAGGTGGATCGCAGAAGCGCCGCAGCTCGCCAGTACCAGTCGCTCCTTCGGAGTCAGCACGACAGCTCGCTCCATCAAGGCGGCGTCGCCATCACGAAGAAGATCCAGGACTACGCCTACGCGCTCAACGGCTACGCGGCGCTCCTGACCTCAGCCCAGGTCGACCGCATCAAAGCGCAGAAGGGCGTCGTGCGCGTCCTCGAGGACCAGGTGCGCCAGCCGCAGACCGACAGCACGCCCGGGTTCCTGCAGCTCACCGTCGACGGTGGTCCCTACGATCGCGGCTACACCGGCGAGAACGTCGTCGTCGGCATCATCGATACCGGGATCTGGCCCGAACACCCGTCGTTCGCCGACGACGGGACGTACGGTCCCTCACCGATCGGCCCCGTCCCGTGCGACTTCGGGAACACCGCCCACAACGCGAACGACAAGCCCTTCACGTGCAACGAGAAGCTGCTCGGCGCGCGGCAGGTGCTCAAGACGTACCGCGCCGTCATCGGCGCTGAGCCGACAGAGTTCGACTCCGCCCGCGACGACTCGGGCCACGGCACGCATACCGCCT
>JBKPMM010000112.1:0-12575 GCA_046732155.1 Chloroflexota bacterium
GGGTCGGTGGGCGTGCCGCCCACGACGTTCGGGGGTGTGACGGCGGTGAGCTCGCTCGTGAGCGGGACTGCCGCGTGGGCTGCGGCTTCCGCGCCCTGGCGCGTATCGGCGGAACGGACCCCGCCGAGGATCTCGCCGAGCCGTTCGAGCGATGCCACTGTCCCGGCCGGCAAGAAGTCGTCGATATACGGATAGGCGGCACGCATCCCGCCCGCGAGCGGCTGGTAGCCGGGCGTGCCGGCAAGCGGATTCAGCCAGACGAGCCGATGGCAGTTGCGCCGAAGCCGTGCCGTTTCCGACGCCACGAGCGCTGGATCGCCGCGATCCCAGCCGTCGGACACGACGATCACGACGCCGCTCGATCGCAGGGTCCGGCGCGCCCATGTCTGGTTGAACGTCCGGAAGCTCTCACCGATCCGCGTCCCGCCGGCCCAGTCGTTGACGGCCTCGCTGACCTTCGCGAGCGCGCGATCGCGATCCTTGTCCCGCAGCAGACGGGTCACGCGCGTCAGCCGCGTCCCGAACACGAACGACTCTGCGCGGACGGCGCTCGATGCCGATAGCGCCTGGATGAACCGCAGCAACAACCGGGAATGGCGCTCCATCGACCCCGAGATGTCACAGATCACGACGAGGGAGCGCGGTTCGCGGACAGGACGGCGCCAGACCCACGACATCAACTGGCCGCCCGTCCCGAGGTTGCGCCGGAACATCGCCCGGGGTGCCAGCCGTCGGCCGTGGGAGTGGAGCTCATACCGGCGTGTCCGGCGCTGCTCAAGCCTTGGCACCAGCTCGTCGACGAGGCGCTCGGCGTCGCGCAGCTCTGCCGGCGTCATACGGTCGAACTCGCGGTGCTTGAGCATCTCGCCGCGCGAGTACGCGTCGGGTGCGACGACGATGCCCTCGATGTCCTCGCCGCTCTCGTCCTCGTCGCCGTCGGAGGGGACCGGCACGCCCCATTCGTCCGGACGGTTGGATACGCGCTCATCCCCGCCGGTCGGCGCCGCCTCACCGGGTGTGTCGCCCTCGGACTCGTTCCCGTCGGGATGGCGCAACGGCGGCGCCTGGAAGTCACCCTGACGACGGCCGCGAGCACGCCACCACCGGTCGAACACGACGTCGTACGTCTCGCGATCGTCACGTCGGCGGACGAACACCGCCTCGCCGGCCGCACGGACCTGCTCGCGCGAGCCCATGTCCACGAGGGGAAGCGCCCGGGCGTAATCCACCGCCGCACCGAGGTCGATCGCCAGCCCCTCAGCGCGCAATGCGCGCCCGAAGCCGACCGCTTCGTTGAGGAGACGGCGGCCGTCGATCTCCGGGCCCCACGGCGCCTTCACGATGGAGGGATCGTCACCGGCCTGCATGTCGTGACTCTGCCACGAACGCCTGATGCCGTCATCCGGCGCGAGGTCAGCCGCTCGTTGCGACCTGCTGCTGGGCTCGTCCAGGTGACGCGTCCGCGGAGACCACTCCGCGGCTGCCGAGCGGACCCGGCGCCGGAGAATGCATGACGGCGAAGCCAGAGGTGTTCGAGAGCACGTCGACCGCCCCATCCCGACAGTGGATCTCGAGCGCGCCGCCACCGACGCGCAGGTTGTGGATCGTGATCTCCGGCAGCCAGTCTGGGAGTGCCGGGTTGACGTAGAGCTTCGGCTCGCCGGCCTCGAACGTCGCGTGGATGCCGCACAGGATAGCGACGAGCCGGAAGATCGCGCCTGCGGCCCAGGCCTGCGGCACGTTCGCCCCGAGATAGGGCGCGGGAAAGCTCGCCGGCACGCGCGGCATCCCCGAGAACAGCTCCGGCAGCCGCGTCCCGGAGAACTGCTCCGCAGCGTCGAACAGTGCCTTCGCGACCTGTGCCGCCTCGGCCGCGTACCCATAGCGTCGGAAACCGCCGGCAAGCGTCGCGTTGTCGTGCGGCCAGACCGACCCACGCTGATACGAGAACGGGTTGTACGCCGGATGGTCCGCGGACAACGTCCGGATCCCCCAGCCCGACCACATGTCATCGGCGAGCAGGCGCTTCACGACCAGGCCGGCCCGTTCGACGGGCACGATGCCCGATTGGAGCAGATACCCGGCGTTCGATGCGACGCTGCGGATCTGCTCCTTTCGGCCGTTGAGGCCGAGGGCATACGTCCCCTCCTCCTCCCACCAGAACGCCTCGTTCACTCGCTCGTACAGGCGCTGCGCCTCGCGCCGGAGGCGGCGCGCGTCCTTCGGTCGCCCTAGCACGTCGTAGACCTCTGCAAGCCGGGTCTTCGCATCGAAGACGTAGCCCTGCAGCTCGCACGTCGCGATGGGTAGCGGTGACAGGCTGCCGTCCGCCTCGACGATGGCATCGCCGGCGTCCTTCCAGCCCTGGTTGTAGAAGCCGTGGGAGGACCGGGTCTTGTACTCCTGGAAGCCGTCCTGATCGCGGTCGCCGTACGTGTCGATCCAGGCCATCGCCGCCTCGGCGTGGGCGAGGTAGCGCCGGAGCAGGCGCTCGTCGCCCGTCCAGTGGTAGAGGTACGACAGCACGATCACGAACAGGCTCGTCGCATCGTGCGTGCCGTAGTACGGCGCGAAGGGCAGGATCCCGAGCTGGGCCAGTTCGCCGTGGCGGATCTCGTGCGGGATCTTGCCGGGTTCCATGTCGCGTTCCGGGTCATCCGATGTCGCCTGCAGCTCCGAGAGCCGGCGCAACGCCCCGCTGGCGAACTCTGGGAAGCCAGAGATGCCCTGCATCGACACGATCAGCGAATCGCGCCCGAACAGCGTCACGAACCACGGCACGCCTGCGGCAGGGATGAACACCCCGCGCTCGATCGTCGGGTCCTCGAGCCGCAGCGCCTCGAGGTCACGGACAGCTTGGGTCCACGCGCGATCCACGGTCGGGTTGGGCGATCCGATGCTCACGTTCGGCAGGCGCGCGGCGCCCACCGCCCGCATGGGCGCATCGACCGCGTTGCAATCGAGGGTCGACAACCGCCGCTTCGACTGCGTCACCGGATACCACTTGATGCACGTGTGCCACGTCCCCTTGGGCGGCAACGCGATGTCGAACACGAGGCGCCCGTTCGCGAACTGTGGCTGGGAGCCGGCGCGCTCGACCCCGACGATGAGCTCGCGCCGGAAGTCACCGTTCGTGTAGATCGAGCGGAGCTCGCCCCGGGAGCGGAACCAGCGGGTATTCAGCTCCCCGCGGCGGACGATCTGGCCCCGCTTCACGTCGAAGATGTCGGCGAAGTCCGACACGATCGCGATCTCGATCGTCAGGCGGATGGGGCGTGGCCAGAAGTTCTCGAGGTCGTAGTCCTCGTGGACACCGTCGGCGATCGTGCGATCGAGCCGCAGACCGAGCGTTTGGCGGTCGATCGCGCCGTCGGGGTCGACCAGCGTCTCGTTCGTGAATTCGAAGCGTGACGAGAACGATCGGATCGCGCCGGAGCCGAGCAGGATCGGCCGAACGCCGTTGATCCACACGTCGTAGCCGGAGATGAACCGGGTATCGCGGGTGAAGAACCCATCCGCCTGACCGGTGATCCGCCCATCCGGCTGGCAGATCAGGATGCGATCGTCACGGTTGGTCGTGATCGACGACGGTCCGATGTGGACCGGGAAGGTCATCGCGCGATCGATCGCTTCGCGGCGGCGAAGGTCCGTGATGCGTCCATGGGTATCAGCCTCGCGCGGCGACCTCTGTCAGCATCCGGGTCGCCTGCTCGCCGCGGATCTGGCGGATGTCTTCTTCGTATTTCAGGACGACGCCGAGCGTCTCGTCGACGAGCTCGGGCTTGAGCTCACGAGCGCCGAGCGCGAGCAAGGCCGCTGCCCAATCGAGCGTCTCTGCGATGCCGGGCACCTTGGTCAAGTCCGCCTCGCGAAGTCGATGGACGAACCCGACGACCTCCCGAGCGAGCTTCTCGGGCGCCTGTGGGACGCGCGCGAGGACGATCTCGAATTCCTTCTGGGCCGTCGGGTAGTCGATCCAGTGGTACAGACACCGCCGTTTGAGCGCGTCGTGGACCTCACGCGTGCGGTTGGACGTCAGGATCACGCGCGGGGGTCGTTGGGCGCGGATCGTGCCGATCTCGGGCACGGTGACCTGGAAGTCGGACAGGATCTCGAGCAGATACGCCTCGAACTCTTCATCCGCACGATCGATCTCATCGATCAGCAGGACCGGCGCGACGCCGTCGTCGCTCTCAAGCGCCTGCAGCAGAGGCCGACGAATCAGGAAGTCCGAGCCGAAGATGTCGTGCGCGCTCGCGTGCTCGGCCTCGCCGCGCGCCTCGAGGAGCCGGATCTCCAGCATCTGGCGCGGGTAATTCCATTCGTAGACGGCGGTGTTGACGTCCAGGCCCTCGTAGCACTGGAGGCGGATCAGCCGCGCGTCGAGCGACGCGGCGAGCACCTTTGCGAGCTCCGTCTTGCCCACGCCAGCCTCGCCTTCGAGCAGCAGCGGCCGTTCGAGCTCGAGCGCCAGGAAGACCGCCGTCGCGAGCGACCGGTCGGCGATGTAGTCGCTGCGGCGGAAATCCTCGGTCAGCGCTTCGATCGAGCGGGTGCCCGCTGGCCGGTCGTCGCGCCCGCCGTCGGATCGCTGCATGAGATCGGTCATCGGACCGGATGCTACACGGAGTCGACCGAGGGCAGGAGCGCCCGGCGACCTGCACTCCGGAGGACGAGGGCGCGCTCCCGCGAACATCCGTTCACTTGTAACGGAGCCGTAGCGCGCGCAGATCCGCGGCTCCCGCCTCTCGAACGATTCGCGCGCCATCGTGACCGCGACATACGTACTGACGAGAGGAGGCCGTCATGACCGATCGCACACGGCCCGAAGACCGACCCGGTCTCGAGAAGGATCCTCACGAATGGGTGACCGGGGACGAGCCGATGACCGGCGCGCAGGCCTCGTATCTCGAGACGCTCGCACACCAGGCGGGCGAGGACCCGAACATCGGGGACCTCACGAAGGCCGAGGCGTCCGAGCGGATCGATGCGCTGCGAAAGAAGGCAGGTGTCGACAGGCGTGACCGCTGACGTCCGGCAGTCGGACGAACGAACGTTCGACGTCATCATCGAGACGCCAAAGGGAAGTCGGAACAAGCTCAAGTACGACCCCGAACGCGGGCGGTTCCGCCTGAGCCACGTGCTGCCCGAGGGGATGTCCTTCCCGTATGACTTCGGCTTCGTCCCAGATACGCGCGCGGACGACGGCGACCCGCTCGACGTCCTGGTGCTAACCGACGCGCCGCTACCGGTCGGGTGCTCCCTCGACGTGCGCCTGATCGGCACGCTCGAAGCGGAGCAGCGCGAACGAGACGGCGAGGTCGTCCGTAACGATCGGCTGATCGGTGTCGCCGAGGAATCGGCGACGCACCGCGACGTTCGGGACCTGTCCGATCTGAGCGACGTGCTCATCGGCCAGATCGAGGCGTTCTTCGAGCAATACAACCGGCTCAACGGCAAGAGCTTCCATGTGCTGCACCGACGGGGCGCGCGGGCCGCGAGCGAGGCAGTCGAGCGGTCGCGCGCCGGCGCCGAGAGCTGACCCGCGCCGACCCGCTACCCCGGAACCGACGCGCACGACCGACAGCTGCAACGGGGCTGACAGCTCGAAAAGGTGCGGTTTGGTGGAGATAGGTCTAGTCTGGTGACGACCCCCGGGCTCAGCGCGAGGCCCTCCAGTGCTTTCCAAGTCACTCCAATCCATCGTCGGCATCGTCTTCGGGTTCGCGATCGGCGGCCTGATCGGTCTCGTCGCGACGCCGGGCGCCCCTGTTCCCTCGGCTCCACAAGGAGGGTTCGTAGCCGCGGTCGATCGTGGCGAGGCGCAGGCTGCGCCCGCCTCCCCGGCGCTCGACGATGCGGTGGCCCTGGTCGTCCCGGCCTCGCAGGCTCCGGCAACGACGCCCCCAACCAAGTCGCCAGAGTCGACGAAGCCCGCCTCGACAAAGACGAAGGTCGTCGCTCCGGCGAAGGCGGCGGCATCGACGCCGAAGCCGACGCCACGGCCTTCGAAGAAGCCCGCACCTCGACCACCCACCCCAAAGCCCGCGCCGACGCCGACCCCAGCGCCGACGCCGGATCCGACGGTGGTCACACCGACGCCAGCGCCGACGCCCGCCCCAACCCAGCCTGCTAAGCCGAAGCCTGACAAGGGGAAGAAGCCGCCGAAGCCGCCGAAGCCCTGATCGGCCAGCGCGCCTTCGCGCGCCGGTCCGCTACGACGCCCGGATCTCGACCTCGACTGGCACCGGTCGGACGACGGCGTCGTGCACCGGGCATCGTGAGATCGCGGCCTCGATCGTCGTCCGGACGACCTCGGGATCGACACCTGGCACCGACACATCCACTGCGACGCGAACGCTCAGCGGTCCGGCTGGGACGTCCGGCGAGATCCCGAGGATCCCTCGATCGTCCGACTCGGAATCGACAGTGACCTCGAGCGCCGACAGCGCCCACCCGTCCTCCGCCGCCCCCATCGCGACGAGCGTGGCGACGCATGACGCGTACGCGGCACGGAGCATCCACCCGGGACTCGGTGCAGAACCGCCACCACCAACGCCAGCGACCATGTCCGTCACAAGCGACGACCCATCGGCGCCGGTCACCCTGACGCGCAGCCCGTCTTCGACCGTCGCCGTCGCGGCGGCGTCCCTGTACCGGGCCTCCTTTGGGTTTGCGGTCAGGTACGACCGCGCGTTCGCGATCGCCCTCGCGATATCGCCTTCGCTCACCCGCATGCCTCCGCTCGAACGCCGATCTGCGGCGGAGTCTACCGACGCCGCGGCGGGCCGGATCGGTCAGGGAGCAGCGATGTGGCGATCGGGCTGGCCGCCCTGCGACCGAGACGCTCCCGACGCTGCCTTATCGTCGTCGGTGCGGACTGTCGGTCGATCCCTGGCAACGGCGCCACGCAGCGTCGCTTTCAGAGCAGTCGTCGCCGCGGCGTCGTTTTGCGCAAGGATGCTTACGCCGTCCGTGTTGTTCACGTATGCGATGTCCGCAAGGCCGTCCGGGCCGATGGTCAGCGACGGTCGACCTGCATATGCGTCCTCGCTGATGCGGCTGATCTGCCAGGCGCCGGTGCTGTCCGTCGCGAGATACACACCCGGCACGTCGGCCCAATAGGCGCGGCCGAATGCCACGTACGCCTTGCCATTACCGTCGAGCGTGACCGACGGGAGGGAGTCCGCATACGATCGAGTCAATCTCGTCCTGACCCACGTCCCCGTCTTGTTCGTGGCGTAGTAGATCCCTGGGTTCGCACCGACATCGAGCCACGCGATGTGCAGTTTGTTGGCACCGTCCGAGACGGCGTCTATCCCGGCGATGTCGCCCGATGCGAGGCGCGTCGGCCCCGCCGGCCACGCACCACCGGCGGGAGCGGACATGAAGAACAGACCCGGGGTGAAGCTAGGCGTGAAGTATCCGAACAGGATCGTTCGGCGGCCAGAGCCATCGACCACGACGGCAGGCGACCCGACCGTATCCCCTGAGTACAAGACGTGCCAGAGTTCGGTCTGCGTCCATGTCCCGCCGGAGTTCGACGCGTATCGAAGGGAGAAGCCAGCGTCCGTCGTGATCGCGGCATGACTGACCCCGGCATCGTCGACGGCCAGCCCGCCTTCCGAGATTCCCGAGCTCAAAGACTCTGCGACCCACGTCGCGTTCTCATTGGTCAGGTGCGTCACCGCCGGTTCTTTCGTCAGGATGCGAACCGAGCCATCCCCTGTGACCCCGAGATCGGTTTCTCCCCCTGGCACGTCGGATAGGCTCGGACCTGTCTGGGTCCGCTCGAAGCTCCAGCCGCCCGAGTCATCGCCGTAGTGAACGCCGCGCTCGGAAAACGTGGCATTCGCTCGATCAAACGTGAGGTGGCGGGTCCCGTTCGCGACGGAGATCAATGCAGGGTCGGCGTCGTCCCGCGAGGTGGCGACGATCTCGGCAGAGTTCGTACCCGACAAGAAGATGCCCGCATTTTCGCCGCGGTAGGAACCGTACGCCACGCGAACGCCGCCGCCGGATAGCATCGCGATCGACGGTTCGTTCACGACTGCACCCTGGACGTACAGATATGGGTTGTCGACAGACCACTGTCCGATCGTCCCGGCATAGTGGTAGAGCCCCTGCCCGCCCGCGGGATCGGTCGAGCGCTCGCGGACTGCGATGTGAGTCGTGCCGCCCCCGTCGAGCGTCACGTCGGGCGGGCCGATGTAGAAGCCTTCGTAGAACCCGCCCTGCATGCGTTCGAAGCTCCACGCTCCAAGCTCGTTCGTGGCTGCGATCAGCTGGCCCTTGTACGGATCCTTCGGTTGCGACGCGAACCGCTGGAACGCCATGTGTACCTTTCCCGCGCCGTCGACCGCGATCGCGGGCCAGTCGTCGTACGTGGTCGTGAGGCGTGCGGCCGTCGACCACGTACCGCCTGTCCGCGTGAGGTAGTACAGGCCAGGCGCCTCAGAGGAGAACCTCGCCGACACGACGTGGAGGGTTCCTGTCGGATCGATGGCGAGGTCCGGGCTCCACTCCTGCGCAGCCGCGATGAGTCGCGTCCGAAGCCATCCACCCGACTCGTTGGACAGGTGATACAGCCCCGGGTCGGCGCCATGCACCGCATACACGATGTGGACATTCCCTGACGCATCGAGTGTGATCGACGGTCGATCGACCTCGGCCTCGGTCGACACGCGCGTATCGGTCCATGAGCCGCCGGCGTTCGTCAGGTAATGGATCCCGGTGTCGTCACCGGTGCTTGCGTAGGCGACATGAAGATCACCGGACCCATCGAGGATGACATCAGGGCCCCAGTGATCGCCAGACGAGACCCGCGTCGACGACCACGAACCTCCGGCGTTGGTTGCGAAGAAAAGGCCTGGGTCGCTCCCAAGGCGCGTGTAGACGATCTCGAAGTCGTCATCGGGTTCGACGGCGACAGCCGGATACCAGAGAAACCATCCGTCCGTGACCGCCTCCTTGGTCCAGCCAGCGCTTGCCGGCATCGGCGTCCCAAGTAGCAGGCACGCGATGGCCCCGAGGACGAGCGCGCCACGCCGTTTCGGTCCGGCGAACGTGCTGTTCATGATCCCTGCCTCACGAACACGTCATTGCTCGGGTCGTTGTAGTCGGTGTAAAGGACGAGCGTCTTCGTGGCGACGTCGACGTCGCTCGGTTGCTCGTATCGGCGAGTCCGGACTGATGCCCTGGTCGCGGTCGACCACGTCGACCCTGCGTTGACGCTCGCTCGGTAGAACACGTCGCTGTAGGAACAGGTGTTCGACGAACATCGTTCATAGATGGCCATCCACCGAGTACCGCGCACAGTGATGACCGGGCTGAAGCTCGGATACGACGTTCTCGCGCTTAGCGCGACCGCACTGCCCCAGTGAACCCCTTTGTCGGTGCTTCGGCGGATGACCGACCACGTGTCGCCCGACGCTGTCGATGCATAGCCGACGATCACCGTCGATCCGGAGGCAGCGACCGTCGGGTCCCAACCGTGGCCATTGGTGGCGAGCGAGACGGGGCTGTACCACGTCGCTCCGGATGTGAGCGAACGCCGGATCCGGACGGTATGCGATGCCGAGTAGTAGGCGATGTAGACGACGCCACTCCCGACGGCCGCGACCGGCATCCCCTCATAACGCGTGCTCGTCCACTTGCGAGTCGTTATGGCGATCAACACACGCGGTTGCCACGTCGACCCACCGTCCCTGGATACGCGCGCGTAGACCCGCCCATTGTTCTCGTTCGTCCATGTGACCGTCACGAGCGATCCGCGCCGAGCGACGCGTGGCGGCCCAGCGCTCTCGAAAGTCGGCGTCAGCGGGATCGCGGCTCCCCACGTCGCGCCCGAATCCACGCTCCGCCGGTACATGACCACCGTGTCGAGGCCATCGAGGATGTCGTCGCCCTCAAGCCAGACCGCATCGACCGTCGCGCCGTACGCGTCGATGCTCGCCACGCCTCCCTCCGCGACCGACGCTCGTGACAATCGGAAGGGGGTACCCCATGTCGTGCCGGAATTCGTCGAACGACGGTAGAAGGCTGCCAAACCCCCAACGATGCTTTGGTGGTAGACGGCGTGGGCGATCGTCGAGGAACTCACGGCAAGGGATCCTGGCCAGGCCCATGCAACGCCACCCCCGGTGAGCGCGCGGTTCGCGGTCCATGACAACGCGAGCGCATCCGATGCCGCAAGCAGCGAAAGCGCGAGAGATAGCGCGATCGCCAGATCGAGCGGGCGACGTATCCGTCTGCTGGACGCGATCCTGGCCATGGGGACTCCCCTCGAGTCGAAGCTGACGATCGATGCCCCAAGGACGTCTAGGGCCGCGGAGCATTACACCGGGGCGTCGCGCTGGCGTTGTTGCCGTCATGCACCGAGGCGTGCACTTGAGTCGGTTGCGCGCTACCCCTCGGGTGCGTCCAGATCCCGTGCGTACCTCGGAAAGCGGAATCGCTGGTCCCGCGTCAGGATCCCGCCGTGGCCCAGCTTGGCCACCGTCGCTTCTGAGGCGGGTTCACCTGCCAACAAGCGAGGCAGCAGCAGGTCGGCCGCCGTCGCCTTCGAGTAGGCGCCGCACGTCGGCAGCCCGAGGATCGACGTCCCACCCACACGCGCGAGCCACAGCATCGATCCAGGGTGGGAAGGCACGCCGCGACGGACGACGCGGCCGCCGAGGGCATCGATCGCGACGAAGAACGCATCCTCGGGATCGGTCGACGCGGAACCGGCAGTCAGGATCAGGTCCGCCGTCTCCGCGCCCCGCGTGAACCGACCAAGCGCGGTCTCGACTGCATCGGCGTCGTCGTGGACGTACTCGATATCGATGATCTCGGAGCCCAGCCCCTCGATCTTGGCTCGCACTGAGTTCTCGAACCGCTCGCGCGCCGTGGCGCGCACGGATTCCTTGACGACGACACCGACCCGCCGCGCGACAAAGGGTGAGACCGACACGATAGGTTGACTGCCGAAACCGGCGATGCGTGCGCCGGCCTCGATCACGCCTGCGTCGACGAGGTGCGGCGCCACCTTGACACTGGCCACGAGGTCGCCCTTCTCGACGACTTGCCCGTCGTAGACGGTGAACACCTCGAGCGGGTCGAGGCGGTTGATCCGTTCGAGCTCGGCGATGCGGACGGTGACGACGCCGGGCGCGGCAGCGACCAGGTCGAGCCGGCTCTGGTTGGGGCCGCGGACATCGAGCCCCTGCCCCGCGATGATCTTGGCCAGGCGCAACGCGGCCTCGTCCTCGTGCAGCTCGTTGCCGGTCGGGACGAGCACCGTCACGGCAGGACCCGGCTCCTCGGCGGCAAGCTCTAGCAGGTCTTCGGACGACAGCCGTCGACCCTTCGACCACCGATTGCCGCCGACGGTCAGATCTCGCGTGAGGATCGCGCCGGCGAGCCGGGCGGGCGCGCGTCGACCCGGTGTGACCCGCTCGACGCGCAACGCCCGACGCTGAGAAAGGCCGCGCTACCGCGCGAGGGCGGCGTCGATGGCGCGCCTGACGTAGACCTCGGCCATCTTCGATCGATACGCACGGTCGGCATAGATGTCACTGTTGACGTCCTGGCCGTCCGTTGCATGGCTGGCGGCGGACGCGACTGCGCTTCCCGACCCGTCGGAGCCGACCAGGGCCGACTCGACGGCCTTCGCTCGATACGCGACCTGGCCGACACCGGTGATCGCGACCCGCGCATGCGAGATGGACCCGCCCGAGGACCCGACCACCGCGCACACCCCGACGATCGAGTAGCCCGACGCCGGGTGTGCCATCTTCTGGTACGACCCCTCCGCGCCCGCGGGCAACGGACCGCGAACGAGCTTCACGAGGATCTCGTCCGGAGCCATTTCGGTCTCGAACGCGCCTTTGAAGAAGCCGTCGAGCGGCAGGGTCCGTTCGCCGCGCGACGAGCGCAGGACCGCGGCGTAGTCGAGCGCCAGGAGCAGGGCCGGCAGGTCCGAGGCAGGATCAGCGTGGCTGATCGCGCCGCCGACCGTGGCGCGGTTGCGGACCTGGACGTCGCCGATACCCATGACGCACTCGCGGGTGAAGTCGAGCCGGGTGGCCGCGAGCGCCTCCGAATACGTCGTCAGCGCACCGATCTCCCAGCCGCCGTCGGCGGTCGGGCCGTCGCCACGGAGCTCGGAAAGCTTGCCGATGTCGACGAGCTTGCCGGGTTGCGCAAGCCGCAGCTTCATCAATGGCAGGATGCTCATCCCGCCGGCGATGACCTTCGCGTCGCCGCCGGACAGGGCCGATAGCGCATCGTCGAGCGAGGACGCTCGCTGGTAGTCGAACGCCGCCGGGATCATGCCTGGCCTCCCTTCGCCGACTGGATCGCTGACCAGACCGTCTGCGACGTATAGGGCATGTCGAGGTGGCGGATCCCGTAGACGCTGAGCGCGTCGATCACGGCGTTCGCGACCGCCGCTGTCGAGGCGATCGCACCGGCCTCGCCGACACCTTTCACCCCGAGCGGGTTCACCGGCGACGGCGTGACCGTCTTGTCCAGCTCGAAGCTTGGGAGGCGCGCGGCCTTGGGCAGCGCGTAATCGAGCATCGACCCCGTCA
>JBKPMM010000113.1:0-6054 GCA_046732155.1 Chloroflexota bacterium
AGGTCCCGTATCGCTGCTCCTTCTGCGGCAAGAGCCAGGAGCAGGTTCGCAAGCTCATCGCGGGTCAGGGTGTCTACATCTGCGACGAGTGCATCAACCTCTGCCAGGAGATCATCGAAGAGGAGATGCTCGAGACGCCGCGTCCCAAGCAGACGGCGGCGAAGCTCCCGAACCCGCATCAGATCAAGGACGCCCTCGACCAATACGTCATCAGCCAGGAGCGGGCCAAGAAGGTCCTCTCGGTGGCCGTCTACAACCACTACAAGCGGGTCAACGCCGGTCATCAGGTCGACGACGTCGAGCTCCAGAAGTCGAACGTCCTGCTGGTCGGCCCGACCGGCAGCGGCAAGACGCTCCTCGCGCAGACGCTCGCCCGTGTCCTCGACGTCCCGTTCTGCATCGCCGACGCGACGTCGCTGACCGAGGCCGGCTACGTCGGGGAGGACGTCGAGAACATCCTGCTGCGGCTCATCCAGGCAGCCGACTTCGACGTCGCTCGTGCCCAGCGCGGGATCATCTACATCGACGAGATCGACAAGATCGCCCGCAAGGCCGACAACCCGTCGATCACGCGCGATGTGTCGGGTGAGGGCGTCCAGCAGGCACTGCTCAAGATCCTCGAGGGGACCGTCGCGAACGTACCGCCGCAGGGCGGCCGCAAGCACCCCCACCAGGACTTCATCCAGATCGATACCACGAACGTGCTGTTCATCTGCGGTGGCGCGTTCGACGGGCTGGAGAAGATCGTCGAGGAGCGGGTCGGCCGGCGAGCGATCGGGTTCGGTGCGGACGGCGCGATGTCGCCGGCCGACAAGGGTCGGATCCTCGAGAAGCTCATGCCCGAGGACCTCCTCAAATTCGGCCTGATCCCCGAGTTCATCGGGCGCCTGCCGGTGATGGTCACCCTCACCGCGCTCACGGCGGACGACCTCGTCAGGGTGTTGACCGAGCCGCGCAACGCGGTCACGCGGCAGTTCCAGAAGTTCCTCGCGCTCGACAAGGTCGAGCTCGCGTTCACCGCCGGTGCGCTCAAGGCGGCTGCCGAGGTCGCGCTCGATCGGAAGACCGGTGCGCGGGCGCTGCGCTCGATCGTCGAGGAGTCACTCCTCGAGGTGATGTACGACATCCCGGAGCGGACCGAGGTCCGCAAATGCATCATCACCGAGGAGACGATCCGGTCCGGGCGGCTGCCGCTGCTGCTGACCAAGACCGACGTCGACGAGGGCGTCGACGAGACGAACTACGAGGAGTGGCTCGCCGAACGAGGCGAGACCGCCTGACACGACGCGGCGCGCCCGAAGGCGCGCCGCCCGCAGATCGAGGGAACTAGACCTCGATCGGCACCTCGTAGACCTGCGGCGTCGGATGGCCGGCGCGCTCATGGACGCGCATGACGGCTTCCTTCGACGGGCCCGTCGCGAGGCAGAAGACCTTGCCCTCGACCGGGTCGAGCCACGCGTGCTCGTAATGGACGCCGTCCTCGCCCTCGGTGTCGAGGTCGCGCTGATGTGCTTCCGCCAGCTGCTGGGCGGTCACCCCGAAGAACCCGTCATGGACATCCATGAACTTCGGCATATCGATCTCCTCGTCCGACATGCGGCCACCGCGGCCGCGTTGGGAACAGCTTGCGTCGAACGGCTACGCTCTGCATCGGTCATCTGACCGATAGGGCGGCGACGTGCCTTTGGCGGCACCCACGCTCGGCCACTGAGAAAGCGCGTGCTACACTCCCGGCCTCACGGCGAGGACCGAGAGGAGTAGCGTCGCGACGGCCCCGAGCGAGCGCGGGACGGTGTGAGCCGCGCGGCACCGTCGGCGTGAACGTCACTCGCGAGCCGGACGGCTGACGCCCGATAGCGCGTCGAGAGGGCACCGGATCCGCCCGGCGCGATGAACGCCACGGGCTCCCGGTCGCCGAACCAGCAGGTGGTACCACGACCCGCTCGTCCGCTGGACGGGCGGGCATCTTGTTTCTGGGGAGTATCAACGGGCCGATGGCGGAGCTGCCGAAGACCTACACCCCGCGTGACGTCGAGGGAATGATCTACGAGCGTTGGCTCGCGGCCGATGTGTTCGCGCCAGACGGCGCGGGCTCGACCGCTGATCCCGCTTTGCCGCCGTTCACGATCATCCAGCCTCCGCCGAACGTCACGGGCTCGCTGCATCTCGGCCACGCGCAGCGGACCGCGGTGGAGGATCTCCTGATCCGGCACGCACGGATGCGCGGCAACCCGACGCTCTTCCTGCCCGGCCTCGACCACGCCAGCATCGCGGCGCAATTCGTCCTCGACGGGATCATCGCGAAGGAGGGCGAGAGCCGGCAGTCGCTCGGGCGGGAGCGCTATCTGATCCGTATGCGGGAATTCTCCGAGTCGACGAGGCCGGTCATGCTCGCCCAGCAGCGTCGTCTCGGGGCGTCGGCGGACTGGGGCCGGCTGCGTTACACGATGGACGACGGGTCGGCGAAGGCGGTCCGGGTCGCCTTCGAACGGCTGTATCGGGACGGCCTCGCGTATCGCACAGAGGCGCTCATCAACTGGTGCCCGGGCTGCCGGACGAGCGTGAGCGACCTCGAGGTCGTCCCGACGCCGGAGACCGGGACGCTCTGGTCGGTCCGCTATCACCTCATCGACGAGGCGACGGGTCAGCCGAGCGAGGACGAGACGATCACGCTTGCGACGACCCGGCCAGAGACGATCCTGGGCGACGTCGCGGTCGCGGTCCATCCCGACGACGAGCGGTACCGCGGGCTCGTCGGACGACAGGCCCGCATCCCGTTCGTCGAGCGTGACGTGCCGATCATCGCCGACGACGTCGTGGACCGCGCATTCGGGACAGGCGCCGTGAAGATCACGCCGGCGCACGACCAGGACGACTACGCGACGGGGAAGCGGCACGACCTGTCGATGCCGACGATCCTCGCCGACGACGCGACCATCACGAACACCGGCACCCAGTTCGATGGCCTCGATCGCTACCAGGCGCGCGAGATGATCGTTGCCGAGCTCGCGGCGCACGGCGATCTCGTCGACCAGAAGCCGCACGAGATGATCATCGGGCGCTGCCAGCGCAGCAACGACGTGCTCGAGCCACGGCTCAAGACCCAATGGTTCATCAGGACCAAGCCGCTCGCCGAGCGAGCGCTCGACGCGACGCGCGCCGGCCGGACGCGGATCGTGCCCGACCGGTTCGAGAAGACCTGGGAGCATTGGCTGACGGATATCCGGGACTGGAACGTCTCGCGCCAGCTGTGGTGGGGCCACCGTATCCCAGCGTGGTATTGCCCGGATGGCCACGTGACGGTGTCGTCGGCGGAAGGTGGACCGGACGCGTGCGAAGTCTGTGGGCGGCCGGCTGCGGAGCTGACGCAGGACCCCGACATCTTCGACACGTGGTTCAGCTCCGGGCTGTGGCCGTGGTCGACGCTTGGGTGGCCTGACGACACGCCCGACTACCGGACCTACTACCCGACATCGGTCATGGAAACGGGGTACGACATCATCTTCTTCTGGGTGGCCCGGATGATGATGCTCGGGCTCCACCTGACCGGCCGCGAGCCCTTCCACACGGTCTATCTCTCGGGGCTCATCCGTGACCCCGAGGGCCAGAAGATGTCGAAGACCAAGGGGAACGTCGTCGATCCGCTCGCGATCATCGACGAGACCGGTGCCGACGCCCTGCGCTTCGCGCTCATCCACGGCGCGGCACCGGGCCAGGATCAGCGGTTCGGCCGCACCAAGTTAGAGAACGCGCGCAACTTCGCCAACAAGCTCTGGAACGCCACGCGGTTCGTGGTCGGTGCGCGACCGTCCACCATCGCCGAGGGCGCGGAACGCCGCCTCCCGTCCGAGAGCGATCTAGGGCCCGCAGAGCGCTGGCTCCTGTCACGCGCGAGCGCGACGACGGAGGCGGTCGATGCAGCGATGGCCGACTTCGCGTTCGGCGAGGTGACGCGCGTGCTGTACGACGCGATCTGGAACGAGTTCTGCGACTGGGGCCTCGAGCTCGCCAAGGTCCGGCTCGCCGATGAGTCCCTTCCTGCTGCGACGCGCGAGGCGACGTGGTGGGCGCTCGTCGAGGCGCTCGATACCTATCTGCGGCTGCTCCACCCGGTGATGCCGTTCGTGACGGAGCAGCTGTGGGAAGCGCTGCCGCGTCGGGCCAGCGATCCAACGCTGCTGATCGTCGCGCGCTGGCCGGCACCACGCGGACGGGATGAGCGCGTCGAGGCGGAGGTCGGGTCGATCGTCGAGCTCATCCGCGGCTTGCGCAATGCGCGGGCCGAGTCGCGGGTGGAGGCCAAGAGCTGGCTCCTGACGGAGGTTGCGGTGCCCTCCGCGATGGGCCCTACGTTCGAGGCGCTCCGGCCGGCGGTCGAACGGCTCGCCAGGGCACGTCCGCTCGAGCGCCGACTGTCACGCGAGGCACTGGGGCAGGGGAGCGGGTCCGGTGCTGGGACACTGACCGTGATCGCCGGCGACCTCGAGGCACTCGCCCACCTCCCGGATGGAACGGCCGACGCGGCGGCACTCGACGCGGAGCGCGCGCGGCTTGAGCGGGAGCTCGAGGAGGCGCGCGGCTGGCTCGCCGCGGCGCGAGCCCGTCTCGCGAACGAGGCCTTCATCAGCAAGGCGCCGCCGGCCGTCGTGGACGGGGCACGCGCGCGCGAGGCGGAGCTCGTCGACCAGGTCGAGCGGCTCGAGGACCGACTAGCCGACGTCCGGTCGTAAGGTCGCGACCACCGGCAGGTGGTCGGACGCGTCTTTCGCGTCGGTGACGACGCGGCAGGCGTCCACGCTGAAGCCGCGCACGAGGATGTGGTCGATGGCGAGGTCGCCGCACGAACGCCGCCGGGCGTCGCCCGGCGTGACACCGACCGCGGTGAACGCGTCGCCGAACGTCGACGCGAGCGGGCGCAGCTCGGACGAATCGATGGCGGCGTTGAAGTCGCCCAGGAGCACCAGTGTGCCATCAGGCCCGGCCCGCTCGGCGGCGGTCCGCGCCAGCGCCTGCGCCTGCGCCGCCCGCTGCGCCGCGCCGGCATAAGCCAGGTGGGTGGACATGACTGTCGTCTCGGGGCCGCCTTCCCCAGCGACGGTCCCACCGACAGCGCAGCGCGGTTCGCGCGTCCCGTACGGGGCGTCCAGGAACCGGGTCCCGGCCAGCGCGAGTCCGCTCCCTGCCGGTTCGACGTGGTCGTCGTCGCCGCCGACGGGCAAGCCGACCGTGAACCCGTCCCGGATCGGCTCCCTGGTGAGCAACGCGTTGCCCCACGTCGCACTGCCGATGGCCCGTCCGGACTGCGGTTCGATCAGGGGGTAAGCGTGTACGGCCCCGTAGCGGACATGTCGGCCCGTCGATCGCGCGAGGTCCAGCGGCTGGTCGTGGACCTCGCCCTCGACGTCGTAGAACGACACCTCCTGGAGCGCGACGACATCCGCGTCGAGATCACGGATGACCGCGCAGATGCGCTCGAAACGCTCGTCGGTGACGTGCCGCCACCAGCCCGCCGGGAACGGCTCGCCGGGGCCGATGGCGGCCCGGATATTCCAGGTCACGACCTGGATACCGGCACCGTCAGCGCGGTGCCGGTATTCGCTGTCGGATGGCCGAGCGCGCTCTGTGGAGCGCATCGGCCCGAGGGATTACTTGACCGAGCCCGCCAGCAGACCCTGGACGAAGTACCGCTGCAGGCTGAAGAACACGATCAGCGGCACGAACATCAGGATGAACGCTCCCGCCGCGAGCAGGTGCCACTCGGTGCCGTATTGGCTGAGCAGGTTCTGGATCGCCTTCGTCATCGGCCACATGTCACCGCGCTGGACGAAGACCAAGGCCATGAGCAGGTCGTTCCAGACCCACAGGAACTGGAAGATGCCGTACGCGGCGATCGCCGGCACGGACAGCGGCACGACGATCTGGCGGAAGATGCCGACCGTCGACGCTCCGTCGATCCGGGCAGCCTCGATCAGGTCGCGTGGCAGCGTGATGAAGAAGTTGCGCAACAGGAAGATCCCGAACGGCAGCGCGAACGCCGTGTGGGCGAGCCAGATC
>JBKPMM010000114.1:0-8588 GCA_046732155.1 Chloroflexota bacterium
GGGAGGGGACACTCACATGCGCCTGCGGCCCGGCCTCCTCTTCTGGGGGATCTTCTTCCTGCTGCTCGGCGGGATCCCGTTGCTCGTCCGCGCCGGCGTGCTGGATGCCAACGTCCTCGCAGACGCCTGGCGGCTCTGGCCGTTGCTCCTCGTCGCGCGCGGCGTCTCGCTGATCCTCGGCCGGACGTCCGCGGGCTTGCTGGGCACGGCGCTCGCGGCCGTCGTCCTCGGGATCGCGGCAGGCGGCGTCCTCGCGTCCGGCACGAACTTCATCGGGAACGTCGGTGGCTGCCGGTCGAACACCGCGACTGATCAACAGCTCAAGGACGGCGGGACGTTCACAGGGTCGGCGACGGCGAGTTTCGACCTCGACTGCGGGGCGCTCGACCTGTCGACGAAGCAAGGCGCCGACTGGACCGTCGACGCAAAGTACCGCGGCCCTACCCCGACCCTCGAGCGCACGGACACGAGCATCACGCTGAGCTCGCCGGACGGCTTCGGCGTTCGCCGCCAGGACTGGAACGTGACGATCCCGACCGATCAGACCGGTGAAGTCAGGATCGACGCGAACGCGAGCTCGATCACCGGGCGCCTCGGCGGCGCGCGACTGACCGATTTCCACCTGAGCATCAACGCCGGCGATGCGCGGGTCGATGCGTCGGAGGGAACGCTCGGGCGGGTCGAAATCTCAGCGAACGCGGGGCGGGTCCGCCTCACGGTCGGTTCCGATACGACGGGCTCGCTGTCCGCGAACGCCGGCTCGATCGAGCTGTGCACGCCACCCGGTGCTGCTTTGCGGTTCCAGGTCGCTGAGCAGCTGACGTTCGCGCACAACCTCAAGGACCAGGGCCTTGTCAAGGAGGGCGATGTTTGGACGCGTGACGGCGCGACCGGGGCGCCGACGATCGATCTGTCGATCGAGGGGAATGCCGCCAACTTCGCGCTTGATCCTGTCGGAGGCTGCTGATGAGTACGCGTCTTTACCGTTCGCGCCGCGACCGGATGCTGGCCGGCGTCGCCGGCGGTCTCGCCGAGTCGTGGGGCGCGGATCCATCTCTGGTCCGGATCATCTGGGCGCTGCTCGTCATCTTCACGGGAGGTATCGCACTGCTCGTCTACATCGTGATGGCCGTGGTCATCCCCGATGAGGAAGACGTCTTCGGGGCGACTGGCGCGCCTCCAGTTCGCGGTTCTCGCCCGGACCGCGCGGGTGGCATGTCCCCGGCGATCATCATCGGTGGGTTCCTCGTCCTTCTCGGCGCGTTCTTCCTGATCCGCGAGATCTTTCCGCGGTTCGACGTCGACTGGCTGTGGCCGCTGATCCTCGTCGGGCTCGGCGCCTTGCTCATCGTGACGGCGATGGGCCGGGGATCGCGGACCGCCGGGTCACCCGCTCCACTCCCGCCCCCGTCCGAACCGCCGTCGCCGCCGCCGTCTGAACCGCCATCGCCACCACCTCCGTCTTCCCCACCGCCGGAACCACCAGCTTCGCCGCCTGTCGACTCCGCGCCGCCGGACGCGACGACGTGAATCGACGGAACCGTGGCGCGCTCGTCGGCGGTACGTGGCTGATCGGGCTCGGCGCCGTCTTCCTCGTCCGACAGGCGATGGACCTGTCTTGGAGCGAGGCCTGGCCGCTATTCGTGATCCTCGTGGGCGTCGCTTCCCTCGTGACGTCAGTGATCGATCGACGGCCCGGTCGATGGACCTTCTGGGCGTTCACGTGGCCGCTGGTCTGGATCGGCGTTGGCGTGGTGTTGTTCCTGAGCACGACGGGTCGGCTCGCGACCGGGCCGGGCGAGCTGATCACCGAATACTGGCCGTGGCTGCTCGTCGGTCTCGGTGTCTGGTTCCTGATCGGGGCCTTCATCCCTCGGGGTCGTCCGCCGGACGAGGACCTCGCGATCCCTCTCGGTGGGGTACGCCAAGCGTCGGTACGGGTCCGATTCGGTGCCGGCACGCTCGATAGCACGGTCGCCAAGGCTGGCAACGTCGTCGATGGTCGATTCGTCGGCGGTGTCGTGCATCGGGGCGATGCGCGGAGCGGGATAGAGCTCGAGCAGGACACCTCCTACGGGATGCCGTTCCTCCAGAGCGAATCCGCGTGGACGCTGGGTCTCACGGGCGAGGTCCCGCTCGAGCTCAAGGTGGACGCCGGTGCGAGTCGTACCCACCTCGATCTATCCTCGACGAAGGTCTGGCGGCTCGAGCTCAGGACCGGCGCGAGCGACACGACCGTGACGCTTCCGCGCGCCGCCGGCGTCACCGACGTCAAGGCCGACGCCGGGGCCGCCAGCTTGACGTTCATCGTGCCGAACGGCGTCGCCGTACGGATCCGACCGAAGGTCGTCATCGGGAGCATCCGGGTGGACGAGGACCGCTTCCCGCGGTCGGGCAGTGACTACCAGTCCCCGGACTTCGGCTCAGCTTCGAACCGGGTGGACCTCGAGATCAACGGCGGTGTCGGATCCGTGCGCGTGCGAGGCGAGGACTGACGCGGACGCCGCGGAGGTCTTTGATCAGAGCAGCGGAGCCAGGGCGGACATGACGGCATTCACGGCCCGATCCTTCAAGCCGGTCGGCATGACCGCCGGCGTGGCGATCGTGACGTCGCGATCGAACAGCTCGCGGGCGAAGAGGTCCGCGACCTCGCGGTCCTCGATCTCGAGCTGCATCTCCCAGTTCTGACGCAGGCTCAAGGCGTCGAGGTTCGCCGTACCGACGAGGACGATGTCGTCGCTCAGGACGACCTTCGCGTGCGCCATCTCCGGGTGCTCGCGCACGTCGACACCCGCGTCGTGCAGCGCTTGGAACCAATGCCGAACGGACGCGCTCGCGGGGAGCGAGTGCGGGTTCGACGGCACGATGGCCCGGACGTTCACGCCCCGTTTCGCCGCTTCGACCAGTCCGCGGAGGATCCCATGGTCCGAGAGGTAGGGGCTGATCACGTATAGCCGCTTGCTGGCCCCGTCGACCGCTGCCTGGAACGCCGTCCTGATGGGGAGATATCCCTCGCCCGGGTTGTTGTGAAGGATCCGCATCCGCGTCCCCGGCCCGTCGGCTCTCGGCGGGAAGAACCGGTCGAGACCGGCCGCGGCGTCGATCGGCCCACCCTGGAAGTGCCACGAGAGCAGGAAGACCGCCTGGAGCTGGGCGACGATCGGGCCCTCGAGTCGGAGCATAAGGTCGTGCGTGCCGGTCACGTAGTGATCCTCGATGCCCGGTCCGCCGACATAGCCCACCCGGCCGTCGACGATGACGACCTTGCGGTGGTCGAAATGCCCAAGATCGTCCAGCCGCCAGTCGACGCGGCGCTGGCCAAGGAGGCCATCGAGATCCAGGAACGCTCCTTGGTTCGCGACGACCTGAACGCCTCCCGCGACGAGCGACGCGTAGAACTCCTTCGATCCGAGACCGGGCTGACTAAAGGCGGCCTCGGTGATGATCCGGACGCCGACACCGGCTGCAGCCTTCGCGACGAGAACGTCCCGGAATCGATCGCCGATCTCGCCGGCCTTGAAGCCGAAGATCAGGATGTGCACATCCGTCCTGGCAGCTTCGATGTCCTCCAGCATCCGGGGGAAGAACTGGGCACCATCGATGAGGAGGTCCATCCGGGTGGCGATCGCGGGCTCGAAATCGAGCGTCAGGTCGCTCCGCTTCGCGCGGCGGGTGAGCGCCGCCTCGACGACCGCCCGCGCACCGTCGGGTGTCACGAAGGTCGCGACCCGCCGCTCAGAACGACCCATCAGCCGTCGAAGCACGACGCCGATCGCGGCGACGATCGTCCCGAGGATCACGAAACGGCGGAGGATCAGCATCAAGGTGCCCCGACCTGCGGCCGACTCGTGACGGGGGGTCGGCTCCGTTGACAGAGTACGGGCCGGAGGGTACGACGGTGCGTGGATATGCCATCTGACGTCGACGCGAGCAGCGACACCAGCGGCGCCGATGACGGCCTGGCCCCAGGCGAGGAGTCTGTCGGCGCGCCGCCGCTACCGAGCCGCCGCGCTGCGATCATCCGTTCCGGCGTCATCCTGCTGGTCCTGTTCATCACGTTCGGCATCATCCTGCCGCGGTTCGTCGACTACAACGAGGTCAAGGACGCCTTCCTGGCGCTGACGATCCAGCAGATCGCCCTGATGACCATCCTCGGCGCGATCGCCTGGTTCGTGACCGGTCAGCAGTTCACGGTCTTGATCCCGGGGCTGACGCCGCTCCGGGGCAATGCCGCCTATCTGATCCTCTCGGGCATCGGGTCGAGCATCCCGTTCGGTCCGTGGAACCTCGGTGTCGTCTGGGTGGTGATGCGCGGATGGGGCGTGCCTCTGGACGCGGCGACCTCCGGAGTGGCCGTGTTCGGCATCGTCAACACGCTCGGGCGCTTCGCCCTGCCGTCGATCGCCCTGTTGATCCTGGCCGCGACCGGCGAGCTGGACCCTGATCGTGGCCCCGCATTTTGGATCTCGATCATCGGGATGGTCATCTTCTTCGTGGCCGCCGGAGTGATGTTGGTCGTCGTCAACTCCCAGGAAGCCGCCGATCGTCTCGGGCGGTTCCTAGGCCGCCTCGTCTCGTCGATCCTGAAGCGCCTGGGCCGGAAGGAACAGCCGGACGTGCTCGGATCGATCCATCGGTTCCAGGAAAGCCTGGGCGAGATCGTCCATCGGCGCGGTCTCGCGGCGTTGGGGATGACGATCCTCGCGCAGATACCCTGGTGTATCGCGTTCATCACGGCCCTTCGGATCACCGGCGTCCCAGATGACGTCGTGAGCGCCGGCGAGATCATCGCCGTCTACGCACTGGTGGGGATCATCACGATCATCCCGATCGCGCCGGGCGGAGCCGGCGTGCCGGAGCTGCTGTACATCGCAGGTTTGACCGCCATCGCGGGGGACTCTTGGGAGGGGCTGATCACGGCCGGCGTCTTCCTATTCCGGCTGTATGCATGGTTCCTGCCGATCCCACTCGCATGGATCCTGCTCAAGATCGTCCGTCGCGGCCAGCCGATGCTGCCGACCACCGCGGAACTCAAGACGATGGCATCGACGAGCACCTGACGACGGCATGACCGACGACGGTGATGAGGTCGCGCCGCTGACGTCGAGCCACCCGTCCCCGGGAGCTCCGGACGCGGGACTCGTGCCCGGCTGGGTCCAGGGCAACACGAATCTCTTCGCCACGCTCGTCGCGTGTGTCATGGTCGGGCTCGCCCTGTTCCTCATCGGCTGGCTCGCCCCTGTGGTCGCGTCGATGGGACTCGGGCTGTTCCTCGCCGCGCTGGCGGCGCCGCTCTTCACCTGGCTCGAGGAACGTGGTCGCTCTGCTGCCCTGGCCTTGACCCTGACGATCGCGGTCGTCCTGGGGATCGGGCTCGGCCTCGTCCTCCTGGCACTTTCGGGTGCCGCCGCCCTGACCGAAGGGATCGTCACCTATTCCGACCAGCTCCAGGCCCGCTATCCCGATGTCACCGCCCCGACCGTCGCGCGGAGTGCCGCCGGGGCGCTTGCCCGGATCCTGCCACCGGACGGCCTCTCCGATGTCCTCAAGGCCGTCGTACGGATCCTGGTGGAGGTCGGTCAGAGTCTGATCTTCGCGGTCATCGTCGCGGCGCTCCTGCTCCTGGACGGGCAGCGACTCTCACGCCTCGTGGCCGGTGGGATCGGTAGCGAGGGTCCGGTGTTCCGCGAGACCCCCGGGATCGCCCGGGCCGCCGTCACCTATTTCGCGGTGCGGATCCGGATCAACGTCGTGACGGCGTTCGGCCTTCTCGTGCTCATGCTGGTCCTCGGCATCGACGACGCGCTGCTGTGGGCGGTCGCTGCGTTCTTCCTGAGCTTCGTGCCGTACCTCGGTCTGGTCCTCGCGATGATCCCGCCTGCGATCCTTGCGTTCGCAGAGTCGGGCCTCCCCGCCGCGACGGTCTTCGTCGTCGGTGCGACGGGTCTCAACCTGATCGCTGAGAACGTCCTCGAGCCCACGTTGACCGGGCGGGCTCTCTCTCTGTCGACCTGGGTCGTCTTCATGATGTTCTTCTTCTGGGTCTGGCTGATCGGCCCGGTCGGTGCGCTCCTGTCGATGCCGATCACGGTCCTGGTCGTCCTCGTCCTCCAGCACAACGAGCGCACCCAATGGATCGCCGCGCTCCTGAGCCGACAACAGCCCGAGGACGTGCCCAGGCTGATGCCGGTCGCGGTCGCCGGACAGCGCGACGACCCCGCGGCCGAGTAGCGATCGGGCATGACCGCGTCACCGGTGGATCCGCGCTTCCAGGTCCCGTCGCGGCGGGTCGTGTTCCTGGTGCTGGCACTCGCGGCGCTGTTCTGGTTCGCGCGGCCCGTGATGCTGCCCTTCGTCGTGGGCGCGATCATCGCCTACGCGTTCTCACCCGCGATCGACGGTCTTCAGAAACGGACCGGACGCTCCCGCCTGCTCGTCGTGATCGCGGCCTACGCGGCCGGTCTCGTCGTCCTGGCCGCGATCGCGATCGCGTTTGCCGGTCCGGTGTCGCGTGAAGCGTCGCTGCTCATCCGGAGCGGGCCTGACGCCCTCACCACGGCGGTCCACCAGATCCTCGACGCGGACAGCATCACGATCGGGGACCGGACGTTCACGGTCGAGGAGATCGCCCTCCAGGCCAAAGCGGCGCTCGATGCGTTCCTCCAGACACCCGAAGGGGCACTTCTGGCGGCCCAGCAACTGTTGCACGGCCTCCTTGACATCGTCCTGACCCTGATCGTCACCTTCTTCCTGTTGCTCGATGGCGAGCGGTTCGGGAACACGGTCTTGCGGTTCATCGATCCCAACGACCGACCGAGGGTCCAGCAGATCGCCGCGCGCACGCACATCGTCGTGGGTCAGTGGATCCGTGGGCAGCTCGTGTTGGTCGTGTTCGTGTCCGTCATCGTCACGCTCGTCCTTGGCCCGATCCTGCATCTGCCGAATGCGGCCGCGCTCGGCGTTATGACCGGTCTCCTCGAGGTCATCACCTTCATCGGTCCGATCATCGCCGGCACGATCGTGGGAATCGTTGCGCTGTCGACGGGCGGGCCGACGCTGGCGATCACCGCGGTCGTGTTCCTGTTCGTCCTTCGGCAGTTCGAGGACGTCGTGATGATGCCGGCCGTGCTCGGGCGCGCGGTGCACCTGCACCCGCTCGTCGCGTTGTTCGCGGTCGTCGTCGGTTCGACCGCGTTCGGTGTGGTCGGGACGTTCCTCGGGCTACCGGTCGCCGCAGCCATCAGCGTCGCGATGCATGAGCTGTATCCCGAAGAACTCGGCGCTCTTCCGACGAACGACGCCGAGGGGGCTGCCGCCTCGCAGGGCGCCAACGGCGATCCGGTAGATCCCCAGGAAACGTCGACCGCTCGGCCCTGAGGCGAGACAGACCCGCGGTCGCGCGGGAGCGGGCTCTCATGCCTTTCTCAGGGCTTGCGCTGAGCCTTTTACCATGACCGCCGTCGCACGCCCTCGCAAGGCGCCGACCACGTCTGTGTCGCGGCTTTCGATCCGCCCTGAGGACGTCGTCGGGTTCCTCGCTGCGAACATCATCCTGATCGTCGCGATGTGGGTGCGCCACGGCGGCCTCGACCAGCTGGGCACGATCGCGGGTCTGGCCACCGCCACCGGTCAGCTCACCGCGCTGATCGGGACATTCCTCTCCCTGATCCAGCTCCTCCTGATGTCCCGGGCACCATGGCTCGACGCCGCATTCGGGCGAGATCGGCTCGCCTTCGCTCATCGCTGGATCGGCTTCGCGACGGTGTGGCTGATCGTCGGGCACGCGGTCTTCACCACCATCGGCTTCGCGATGTCCTCGGGCAAGAGCGTGCTCGGCGAGGCCTGGCTGCTGATCACGACATGGGACTTCGTGCTGATGGCGACGGTGAGCCTCGGCCTGCTTATCGCCGTCGCGATCACGTCGGTACGGCTCGCACGCCGAAGCATGTCCTACGAGACCTGGTTCGGGGTCCACCTGTATGCCTATCTCGCGATCGCGTTGGGCTTCGCCCACCAGCTGGTCGTCGGGACGGACTTCGTGGACGATCCGGTCGCTCGGATCTACTGGATCGCGCTGTACATCGGCACGATCGGGACGCTGATCGCGTTCCGTTTCGGAGCACCGATCGTCGCCAACGTCCGGCATCGGTTCCGCGTTGCGAACGTCGTGCAGGAAGGCCCGGGCGTCGTGTCGATCTACCTGACCGGTCACGAGCTGGAGCGGTTCCCCGCGCGCGCCGGTCAGTACCTGACGATCCGCTTCATGACGCGGGGATGGTGGCGATCGCACCCCTACAGTCTCTCGGCTGACCCGAATGGTCATTGGCTTCGCGTCACGATCAAGGATCTCGGCGATGATTCGGCGCGAGCGCACGAGCTCCCGATCGGCACACACGCGATCGTCGAGGGTGCGTACGGCAACCTCACCACCGAGCAGATGACGGCTGACCGAGCCTTGCTCATCGCCGGTGGGATCGGGGTGACGCCCCTTCGCGCGATCCTCGAGGAGCTCGCGGGGCTGATGCCGGTCACGCTGGTGTACCGGGCGCGACACCGCCACGACCTCGTCTTCGCGCGCGAGCTTGAGG
>JBKPMM010000115.1:0-12541 GCA_046732155.1 Chloroflexota bacterium
TGGCGTCCGCATCGGTGGCACCGACACGTTCTGTGCCACCGACCGCGACCTGCTCGACATCCGCACGATCTTCCCCAGCCCCGGGATGCTCTGAGCGGTCGCGGTCGCGTCCGGCCCCTCCTCCGCGCGCCCGGCTGAAAAGGTCGACGGTTGCCTCAAGCACCGGAGCGAGCGACGTGGCTTGACGGTCGCTATGCCCGGGACGCGGCACCGTCCCGCGGGCGTGACGCTACCGACGGCCAGAAACACGGAACGGGCGCCAGCGGCGCCCGTTCGTCGTAGGTCGGAGAGAAGCGACCTCAGTCGCCGACGCCGACCGCCACCGGCTTCTCGATCGGCACACCGATGAGGCTGCCGTACTCGGTCCAGGAGCCGTCGTAGTTGCGCACTCGCTGGTAACCCAGGAGCTCGTGCAACACGAACCAGGAATGCGACGAGCGCTCGCCGATGCGGCAGTAGGCGATGACGTCCTTGTCGGGCGTCACGCCCTTGCCCTCGTACAGCTGCGCGAGCTCGTCCGTCGACTTGAACGTGCCGTCCTCGCGGACCGTCTGGGCCCACGGGATCGACGCTGCGCCGGGGATATGCCCGGCCCGCTGCGCCGTCTCGGGCAGGTTGGGCGGAGCGATGATCTCGCCGTTGAACTCGGCCGGCGAGCGGACGTCGACCAGCGCGAGCTCCGGATCACCGAGCCGCGGCAGGATGTCGTCGCGGTATGCGCGCAGGGCGAAGTCGGGCTCGGGGAGCTCGTAGCCGGTGGCGTCATAGGACGGCACGTCGGTCGTCAGCGGCAGACCCTGGTCGAGCCAGTATTTGCGCCCGCCGTCGAGGATGCGCACGTCCTGATGGCCGTACAGCTTCAGCTGCCAGTACGCCCAGGCGGCGAACCAGTTGTTGTTGTCGCCGTACAGCACGACCGTCGTGTCCGGCTCGATGCCCGACTCGGACAACAGGGCGCTGAAGTCCTCGCGGGTCGCGATGTCGCGGCGAACGCCGTCGGACAGCTGGCTCGTCCAGTTCCAGGCGACGGCTCCCGGCAGGTGGCTCTGCTCGTAGCTCGTCGTGTCGACGTCGACCTCGACGAAGCGAACGTTCGGATCATCGAGATGCTGCTGTGCCCAAGCGGCGTCGACAAGGACGCCGGACGGGGAACCTTGGTTACTCATGACAAAGAGACCTCCCCTCGCGAACGAGGTGACTGCGTGACGTTCGGACGGCGTATGGGTCGCGGCGGTCGGGGTCAGTCGGCGGACGTCGGGCGGTCCCTGCGACTGAACTCGGCGAGCCGCTCGGTACACTCCGCGGCCGCCCGCATCGCCTGCCGGACGATCCACGGATCGACACGGCTCGAGTCCTCGATGGTGAGCGTCGGGCCGAGCGGTCCGTCATCGACCTGGATACCGGAGCTGTTGCGATAGTCGGCCATCCAGTTCGCCTGGAGCTGGAGCGCGACATCACCGACGACCGAGACCGGGAACAGCCAGTCGAGATAGGACGCGTTCAGCCGGTCGGCGATGTCGGCGAGCCGGATCGGGCGGCCGCGCTCGACGCGTGAGATGAGATCGACGACACGGACGGTCGTGAAGGGATCGCGCGTCTCACCGACGGTCGGCGGCGTGATCGCCGGGTCGGGCATGCCCGCCGGCGCGGGTCGCAGTGGACCCAGGCCGATGGTCGCGGAAGGGGCGTCGGTCACGACGTGCGTATCTCCGAGTTGAGCACTAGGGATTAGCGAGTCTACTTTATCGTGGTCGAACCTTCACCGGTCGCCTTCCCTGCCCTGAACCGACTTGCGGCATCCTTGGTCGTGCCGGACGGACGTCCGGCGCAGTCTGCACGGCTTCCGTGCAGGCGAGCGTTCCCGCCGCACGAGCCCGATGCCACCGATGGACACCGACCGGATCCCGACCTCACCGACCACCGACGTGGAGCCACCCGCCGTGACCTCGGTCACGACCGGGTCCTCCCAGGCTTCCGCGGCTTCGGCGGGCGGTCGCGGATTCCGGATGGCGATCATCGGCGCGTTCGTCGCGCTCGCGTTGGTGGTGACGTTCACGGCCGGGATCGGGGTCGGTCGACTGGTTTCGCCTGACGGCGCATTCGGCGGCTCGGCCCCGAACCCTGCCTCTTCGAAGGCACCGACGACGTTCGGATTGATCAGAGAGGCGTGGGACACGCTGCACAAGCAATACGTCGGACGCGATCAGCTCGATGACCGCGCCCTGATCTACGGGGCGATCGAAGGCATGACGAACGCCGTGGGCGACACCGGGCATACGGACTTCATGACGCCCGAGGAGCGCCAGCAGCGCAACGACTCGCTGTCCGGGTCGTATGTCGGCATCGGCGTCCGGATCGAGCCAGACGACGCGGGCCAGCCACGGATCATCGGCGTCTTCGATGGCAGTCCGGCCGACAAGGCGGGCCTCGTCCCCGACGATGTCATCGTCGCCGTCGACGGCAAACGAACGGAGGGCGCCTCGATCGACGACGTGGCCGCCTGGGTGCGTGGCGAAGCCGGGAGCACGGTCAAGATCACGATCCGCCGCGGCACCGACGGTCAGGAACGGACCTTCTCGATCGCCCGGGCCGATGTCCCGGTCCAGGCGGTCACGTGGACGATGGTGCCGGGGACGAAGACCGCCTTCATCCAGCTCGAGCAGTTCTCGAACGGCGCGGCCGACGCACTGGTCAAGACGCTCAAGGATGCGCGCGCCGTCGGCGCCGACCGCATCGTGCTCGACCTTCGTGGCAACCCGGGCGGTTACGTGAACGAGGCCGTGGGTGTCGCGAGCCAGTTCCTCTCGTCCGGCCTCGTGTACGTCGAGCGAAACGCCCAAGGCGATACGACCGACCATCCCGTCTCCCCGGGGGGAGGCGCCACGGATCTGCCGCTCGTCGTGCTCGTCGACGGCAACACGGCGAGCGCGGCGGAGATCGTGTCGGGTGCGCTGCAGGACGCCGGTCGGGCCAAGGTCGTCGGCGAGACGACGTTCGGCACCGGCACCGTCCTTGGTGAGTTCGACCTATCCGATGGATCCGCGCTGCGGGTCGGGACGGTCGAGTGGCTGACCCCGAAGGGCCGCCGGATCTGGCACGAGGGCATCGCCCCGGACGTGTCGATCGTGATGCCGAGCGGCGTCCAGCCACTCAGCCCTGACGATGTCGGTCGTCTGACGGGAGCGGGCATCGCGACGATCAAGGACACGCAGCTCGCCAAGGCGCTCGAGCTCGTATCGGCGGAGCGAGTCGCGTCGAGAGGCTGACCGGCTACGCGACTGGCGTCGGATCGTGGCCTGCCCATGATCCGCGGGGCTCGGGTTCGTGGCTGATCACTGACGCACAGCGCGAATGGCCCGCCTAGCATCGCGTCGTGGGGCGCCTCGACGACCGCGTCGCGTTGATCACCGGGGGTGCCGGGGCGATCGGGCGGGCGACCGCGCGTCGGCTCCTCGCTGACGGCGCACGCGTCGCCATCGCCGACCGGGCAGACGCGGCGCTCGAGCGTGTCGCCCGGGATCTCGCCGACGGTCCGTCTGACGCGCTCACGACCCACGCGGTCGACGTCACGTCAGACGCGAGCGTCCGGGACCTGACCGACGGCGTCGTCGCGGCACACGGCCGGATCGACGTGCTGTTCACGTGCGCTGGTGTCCTGGCAGCCGGGTCCGTCACCGAGACATCGCTCGAGGACTGGGATCGCACGATCGCCACCAACCTGACGGGGCCGTTCCTCGCGTCACGCCACGTCGTCCCGGTGATGCTCGCGAACGGCGGCGGCGCGATCGTGCACATGGCGTCGACGGCCGGTGTCGTCGCGGAGAGCGGCATCGCGGCGTACTGCGCGAGCAAGGGCGGCGTCGTCATGCTCGCGCGGCAGATGGCCGTCGACTACGCCCGGAGCGGGATCCGCGTCAACGTCGTGTGTCCGGGCTGGATCGATACCCCGTTCAACGATCCCGCGATCGACCGCGCCGGCGGCCGCGATGCCCTCGCCCCGTTCATCGATGTGATGGTACCGATGGGCCGCCAAGGTGCGCCCGACGAGGTCGCCGACGTGGTCGCCTTCCTGGTCTCGGATGATGCCCGGCTGATGACCGGGGCGGTGGTCGTCATCGATGGCGGGCTGACCGCGCAGTGAGCGTTCCAGTAGTCATCGACAACGCCGGGCCCGTCTATCTGTCGCTGACCGCCATTGGCGGCGACCGCTCCCGTCCCTAGCGTCCGCGGACGAACGCGCGGCACGCGCGGCTGGGGAGGCAGGGATGAGCGAGGCGGTCGCGACACCGGGCATCGCGGGCCAGGCACCCGCGCAGCTGTTCAGTCGGGAGTCATCCGGGCTCGTCAGGGTCGGCTCGCCCTGGCGGATGCTGCTCCTCAACGTCGCCAACATCGGCGTCGTCTACATCATGTTCACGTACTGGGCGCACCCGGCGGTGTTCCCGGAGAGCAACCTGCTCATCGCCATCCCCGTCGCGGCATCGATGGCGATCTTCTTCAACCTCCTGTACGGGATGTTCTCCGCGATCATGCCGAGGACGGGCAGCGAGTACGTCTTCCTGTCCCGGACCTTCCATCCCGCGATCGGCTTCATGGCGAGCTTCGCGGCTGCGACGAGTCAGGCCTTCTACGTCGGGATCGGCGGCTACTGGATCAGCCAGTACGTGCTCGGCCCACTCCTGACCTCGTACGGGGCAGTGAGCGGCAACGAGACGATCTCCTCGCTCGGCGTGTGGGCGAGCGATCCGCAGACGCATTTCATGTTCGGCACCCTGTTCGTGGTCCTCGTCGCCGCGTTGAACATCCTCGGCCTCAAGGCCTATCTGCGTTTCCAGGACATCAACTGGATCATCGGGACGCTCACCGGTCTGCTCCTGATCGTGATCTTCTTGTTCGCGTCCCAGGCGGCATTCCAGGCAGGCTTCGACCGATACGCGGCCGCGACCGGCATCCCGACCTACCAGGGGACGCTCGACCTCGCCAAGGAGAGCGGCATGCCGACGGGCTTCAGCCTCAAGGACACCCTTGGGATCATCCCGATCATCTGGCTGGTGGCCTGGGCGTCGACCTACATCGGCGGCGAGGTCCGCACGCCGGTCAAGACCCAGCTGCGCGCGACGGTCGGCGGGATGCTGCTATACGCGGGGATCGCGTTCGGCCTGTGGTTCGCGATCTCGCGTCCCGTCACGACGGAGTTCAACCAGGCCCTGACGTGGCTGAGCTACAACTACGCGGGCGACCAGACCGTCGAGGCGTACCCGGTCTTCATCCTGTACGCGGGCGTGCTCATCGACAACCTCGCGCTCTTCCTGCTGGTCGGCGCGGGCCTCGTCCTGTGGAGCTATCTCTGGATCCCGTCAGCCATGCTCATCGCGACGCGGGCGATGTTCGCCTGGTCCTTCGACCGGGTGATGCCGGACAAGCTGTCCGCGGTCCATTCCCGCTACAACTCGCCGTGGGTGGCGGTGCTCGTCGTGGCGGTGATCGGCGAGCTGTTCCTGATCCTGTACCACATCGGGGTGTTCCAGTTCTTGACCCCCGCCCTGGCGTACTACTTCGTGTTCTGGCTCGTGGCGCTGTGCGGTCTCGTGTTCCCGTTCCTGCCGAGGACCAAGGTGCTGCTCGAGGGCAGCGCGGTCGACTGGCGCGTCGCCGGGATCCCGGTGATGTCGATCTGCGGTGCCATCGGTCTGGTGTTCTTCACGATCGGCCTGTACTTCATGCTCACCAACGACCTGCTCTTCCTGAACAGTCCGCAGCAGCTCGTGACGACGGGCCTTCAGTTCGTCATCCCGCTCGTACTGTTCTTCGTCGTTCGCTATTACCGCAAGCGGCAGGGCTTGCCGATCGACGCTGCGTTCAGGGAGATCCCACCCGAGTGACCGCTGGGGGAGAGCGGACGGTCTTCTACGTCGCGGACATCCATGGCTCGGACGTCTGCTTCCGCAAGTGGCTCAACGCGGGTCGCTTCTACGGGGCGGACGTCCTGGTCATCGGCGGTGACCTGACCGGGAAGATCCTGCTTCCGATCTACCCGGCCGCGGGTGGCAACGGATCGTGGACGGCGACATGGCGCGGTCGCCAGGTCCGTCTCGACACGCGGAGCGAGGTCGACGAGCTCATCCGCACGGCACGCGATGAGGGGTCGTACGGCTATGTGACGACGGTCGATGAGGTCGCTGCGATCCAGGCATCGCCCGACCTCGAGCGGTCGACGTTCACACGGCTGAAGCTCGACGCGCTGGCCGACTGGATGCGTCTCGCCGACCAACGCCTCGCCGACGGCTCGATTCGGGCCGTCGTCATGGCCGGCAACGACGACCCGCCCGAGATCGACGCGGTCCTCGCCACGTCGACGCGGCTCGAAGATATCGGCGGCGAGATCGTCGAGGTCGCACCGGGCATCCACATGGCCTCTGTGGGCGAGTCGACACCGACGCCGTGGCACACCCCTCGCGAGCTACCGGACGAGGAGCTTGGCGGACGGATCGCGCAGACCGTCGGCCGGCTCCCGCCCGGTGGCACCGCGATCTGGAACCTGCATATGCCGCCGCATGCGACCGGCATCGATGCTGCGCCGGAGCTCGATGACGGCCTGCGGGTCCAGTACGACTCGGGCGGCGAGCCGCGGATGCGGCCCGTCGGCAGCCAGTCGATCCGACGCCTCGTCGAGGAGCGCCAACCGACGCTCGCGCTCCACGGGCACATCCATGAGGGTCGCGGTCGCTACAAGCTCGGGCGGACCGTGGGCATCAATCCCGGCAGCCAGTATCAGGACGGCGTCTTGATGGGAGTCCTGGTCCGGGTGTCGCCGACGTCGGGCGTTCGCGACGTCACGTTCACCGCGGGCTGACGGCCCTCTAACGGCGGATCGCGGGGAGACCTCGGGTCAACGTCGAGCGCGGGGCCGGCTTGTCCTGACCCGCGGAACCATCGAGCACGTCGAGGATCCGGAGCGCGAGCGTGAGGTCGAACACGGTCGACGGCTCGTCGAGTGACCGCCCGAGGAGCTGCTCGATGCGATTGATCCTGTAGACGACCGTGTTGACGTGGATGAAGCAACGCGCAGCCGCGCGGCGCTGGACCCGGTCCTCTTCGAGGTAGACGCGGAGGGTCCCGAGGAGATCTGCGCCGTGGCGGGCATCATGCTCGACGAGGGGTTCGAGAGCACCTCGTGCGAAGGCCTCGAGTTCGTCGCGCTCCGACGCCTGCAGCAGCAGACCGTACGGCCCGAGCTCGCGCGCTCCGACGACCGCCCCGCGGCGTCCCAGCTTGAGCATGAGGTCCAGGGCGCGCCGCGTTGCGGCGAACGCGTCGGCGTAGTCCGCGGGACGGTGACACGTCTCGCCGAGCGCGATCGTCACTGCTCCCGCGCCCACGACCGGCTCGAGCGCGGCGAGGATGTCGTTGGCGATCGCCCGCCCGTCGCGATCGCCACGGCCACGGTTCGAGGCGAGGACGACGATCGATCCCGCGTGCAGCACCGTAAGGCTGCGCGGAGCGCGCTTCGCGAGCACGTCCCGGATGATCGCCACGTACCGTCGGTCCGCATCCGCCCCACCGCCGCGCGCAGCGCCGTCGTCGACGGGCCCGCCCGGCGGGGTCGCGGGACCGATGTCCACGAGCATGAGTTCATGGGGGCTGCTGAGGTCGTGCCCGAGCCGCGCGGCGCGTGCCGCCATGGCCGGCTCATCGGGGTATGTCCCACCGAGCAGATCGGCGATCGCCTCCCCTCGCAGCCGCTCCTCGACCTCCAGTGTCGCGCGGATCTTGGCGAATTCGAGGGCGACGCCGGTGACCGCCACATCGACCAGGGCGCGATCGATCGGTGCAAGATCCTGTTCAGCGGACAGCACGAGGTGACCCGCCACCTCGTGGCCGACGCGGATCGCGACCGAGAACGGCTCCGGCTCCGGGCTGCCCTCGACGAGTGCCCGCCAGTCGTCGCCGCCCGCCGGCGAGGCTCCGGCGATCACCCGCCGGATGTGGTCCTGGATCACGACGCGCCGGCGGAGATTCTCCGCGAGGACCTCGGCGATCCCCGCAGGCCCGCGGTCGAGCAGCACCTGTTCAGCGAGCCGCTGCTGGACGACCAGCGACCGACTCAGCTCAGCGTTCGTCTCGGCGAGGACACGGCCGAGATGGACCTCGTTCTCGTAGCGGCGGGCGTGGTCGAGGGCGATCGCGGCATGCCCCGCGAACGCGGCAAGCAGCTCGGCGTCATCGGGCCCGAACCGGTGACCGCCCTGCGTGGCGTGAAGGTTCAGCGCACCGATCGCCTGGCCGCGGAACAGCAGCGGCGCGCAGATGACGGACCCGAAGTGATAGCCCTCGAGCCCCTGGGCTCGATGCGGGTAGGTCGCGTAATCGTCGACCCAGATCGCCCGCTGCGCGAGGATCGCCTGGGTCGAGAGCCCCTCACCGAAGGCCATCTCGAAGCCGAGCAGATCCGTCGGCCGCTGGGAGATCGCGACCACCCGGAGGCGATCCCGCTCACGATCCCACAGGAGCATGTCGCCGCTGTCCGCCCGTAACAGTGCGCGAGCGTCGTCGACGATCGCCGACAGGACGGTGTCGAGGTCGAGCGACTCGGTGATCCGGACGGCCGTCGCGAGGAGCGCCTCGACCTGCTCGGCCCGTCGGCGACCCGTCGCCGCGACGGCGTCACTCGTGATCCTGGCGACCGCCGACGATAGCTTGTCGGCGGCCTCACCGGTCAATCCGGCTGCTGCGATCGCGTCGCTCAGCGCCGCGTCGGCGGGCTCCGGCGCCACGTCGGCGGGCTCCGGCGCAGCCACGGACGCACCCTCCGACGACCGCCCCTCGACGGCTGACGCTTGCGCGCGCATCAAGGCGGCATCATAGCGCCGGGAGCTTGTCGCGGACTATGGTCCACCGACAGCGTTCCTCGCATCCTTTCGTGGTCGAGCCACATACGACTCCCAAGGGCAGGCTGGTAGCGTCGAGGACCCGACGCGACCGACCCGGGCCGCTTTCGCGCGGCCGTCACACGGAGGCAAGTTGAGCGCTTCGCTTCAGGGGACGACCGCACCCGACGTGCTGGTGATCGGTGGCGGGATCGTCGGGGCCGCGTCTGCGTACCACCTGGCCCAGCGCGGCATGTCCGTGACGCTTCTCGAGGCGAACGAGCTCGCCTACGGCGCGACCGGGCGGAACCTCGGCTACATCTGGCTTCACACACGCCGTGTCGGGCCGGAGGTCGACCTCGTGATGCACCTCCGGCGCGAGCTCGAGGAGCTGCCCGGCATCTTCGACGACGACTTCGGCCTGCGGACGGAAGGCGGCCTGCTCTACGTCCAGACGGACGCGCAACTCGAGACCCTGCGCGAATTCGTCGAGCAGCGCCAAGCCGACGGCGTGGATGTCCGCCTCGTCGATGGGGACGAAGCGCGTGCGCTCGCGCCGATCCTGCCCGACACCGTCATCGGCGCCTCGTACTGCCCGCTCGACGCCCAGATGGAGTCCGACCGCTATGTCCGCGGCTTCGCCTCCTCGGCGGAGCGGGATGGCGCGCGCATCCTCGAGCGGACATCTGTCCGATCCCTCGAACGCGAGGGCGACCGGATCGTGCGCGTCGTCACGGACACGGAGTCGTACACGCCGGGGCACGTGGTCGTGGCCGCCGGCGCATGGACCCCCGAGCTGCTGCGCCAGGTCGGCGTCGACGTCCCGATCCACCCGATGCGGCTGCAGATCGTCCAGACGGCACCGATGGAGCGCGCGCTGGGTCCGATCCTCTACGGCCCCGGAGCCGTCAAGCAGTACAAGATCTTCCGCGACCTGACCTCGTTCCGTCGGGAAGACTGGCTGAACGAGGCTGAGGACCGTCACGGCAAGGCGCTGCTCGAGGCCGTCTGCCAGCGGGCGGATGGGTCATACCTGCTCGGCTGCGCGATGGATTACCCGGGGTTCGTGTGGGAGCCGGATCTCGGCGGCGTCGCGCTGGTCGCGGAGAGTCTCGCCTCGACGTTCCCCGCGCTTCGATCCGCCACGTTCGCCCGGGCGTGGGCGGGCGTCCTGCCATACACCACCGACAACCTGCCGATCATCGATGTCGTGCCCGGCCTCGATGATGTCGTCGTCGCGGCCGGGCACGTGTTCGGCAACGCGGCCGGACCGACGACGGGGCGGATCGTCGCCGATCTCATCACCGGAGGTGACCCGATCATGGACATCTCGCCGTTCCGTGCCGACCGACCCGGACTGAACGACCCTGTCGACACGAGCGTGTGGTGACCATGCAGACCGAGCCCCACCCCGAGACGCAGCCCGCCCTGACAGCCGATCGGTCGACTCGCCGTATCGCCTTCATCAATCCATTCGGCACAGCGTCGTTCGACGAGATCATCGAGGACACGCTCGTCCCGTACGCAGGAGCCGGCACGCAGGTCGACGTCATCCACCTCGATGGCGTCCCGGAAAACATCGACTACTACTACCCGAAGCACCTCATGGAGCTGGCGATCTTCCGGGCCGTCCGCCGGCTCGAACAGGAGGGCTATGACGGGGTCGTCGTCGGCTGCTGCTACGACCCTGGCGTAAAGGTCGCCCGAGAGCTTGTCGACATCCCGGTCGTCGGCCCGCTCGAGGCGGCGATGAACCACGCCTCGTACTTCGGGCACCGGTTCACGGTACTCACGGACCACCGCAAGGCTGTGCCTTGGCTCGAGGACATCGTCCGGCTCCACGGAGCCGAGAACTGCCGCGGGGTCCGCTGCATCGACTGGTATGTCGCGGACATGATCAAGGACCCGACCGCGGTCGCCGACGACGCCGCGGCGCTGTCGCTCAAGTGGCTCGAGGACGACGGTTCCGAGGTGATCATCCTCGGCTGCACGATCATCGCCGGCTGTCTCGAGCGCGAGATCATGACCACGGGCCGCCATCGCGAGCTGCCGATCCTCAACCCCAACCTGCTGGCCTTGAAGGCCGCCGAGACGCTCGCCGACCTGTACAAGGCCGGCAAATACTCGATCAGTCGCGCGGGTCAGTACCAGCGCCATGAGCAGCACGACCCGGCCGAGGCCGAGGACGTCTGGCGCCGCTGGAAGCTCGTCGACATCGACCACCCAGAGGCCGGCGAGTGACCGTCGCTCCGCACACGGTGGCGTCGACCGCGCGTCGGGTCGCGGCGGACTATCTGGGTCTCACGACCGGCGAGCGTTTCGTCATCGTGGTCGACACCCGCACCGATCGCGAGATCCCCGACACGCTCGCGGCGGCTGCCAGGGACCTTGGTGCCGACGCAGAGGTGATCACGATCGAACCGCTCGCACGGAGCGGAGCCGAGCCGCCGGCCGAGGCGGCCCTTGCGATGCTGCGGGCCGACGCGGTGGTTTGCGCGGCGAGCACGTCCCTGTACCACACCACCGCCAAGGCGGAGGCGCAGCGCGCTGGTGTCCGTGGCGACTTCAACGCACCGTACCGCGCCGATGCATGGCGGAACGGGGCGATGACCGCGGATCTCTTCGCGATCCGCAAGCAAGCCGAGCTCCTCGCTGCGCTTTGGCGCGGGGTCCGCCAGGTGCGCGTCTCGTCGCCCGCCGGGACCGACCTCCGGGCGGCGGTCACGGGACGCGAACCCGTCGCATGGCGGACGGGGATCTGTCTCGCACCTGGCGAAGTGTCCGCGTTGCCAGGTGGCGAGGTGTCCTTGCCCCCGCTCGAGGGCACCGCGGAAGGCGTGATCGTCTGGGAACGCGTCGCATCCGACCTCGGGGCGCTCGATGAGCCCGTCACGATCCATGTCCGGGAGGGTCGGGCCGTCGAGATCCGGGGCGGGGCAGCGGCCGATCGACTCCGTGAGATCGTCGCGACCGTGCGAGACGCCGACAACATCGCTGAGATCGGGATCGGGTTGAACGCGGCCGCGCGGATCGGGGACGAGATCACCGAGGCGAAGAAGGCATACGGCACCGTGCATCTGGCGCTCGGCGACTCCGCCAACGAGTACGGCGGGACCGTCGAAAGCGACGTCCACCTCGACGGCCTCGTGATGTCGCCGACCGTGGCCTTCGACGGTCGCGGCGTCGTCGTCGACGGGCGGCACGTCTATGCCGGCGACGTCGATGGCTGACGGACGCGCTCCCTATCCCGGGCCGAAGGCACGCGCGATCATCGAACGGATGCGGCGGGTCGAGGGAGCTGGCCCAAGGACCGGGGGCGGCGAGCCGCTCGTCGTCGATCGGGCGACAGGCGCGACCCTCGTGGACCCCGATGGCAACCGCTATACCGATCTCGCGGGCAGCTTCGCGGCGGCGACCATCGGTCACAGCCATCCAGACGTCGTCGCGGCAGTCACGGCGCAGATCGGCGCGGCGAGCCACGTGTCGACCGCCGCCATCAGCGAGCAGCGCGTCGGATTCGAGGAGGATCTGCTCGCGATCGTCCCGAATGAGCTCGATCGCGTGCTCCTCGGAATCAGTGGCGCCGATGCGAATGACATCGCGATCCGCCTCGCACGGAGCCTGACCGGTCGACGCGAGGTGCTCGCGTTCTCGGGTGGGTATTTCGGGCGCGC
>JBKPMM010000116.1:0-3482 GCA_046732155.1 Chloroflexota bacterium
GGCGTCCCGCGCGAGGCGACGGACGCCGAGATCAAGCGCGCGTTCCGCAAGCTCGCCCAGCAGTGGCATCCGGACGTCAACAAGGATCCCGAAGCACCCGCCCGCTTCAAGGAGGCGAGCGAGGCGTACCAGATCCTGTCCGACCCCGAGCGCCGGCAGCGCTACGACATGTTCGGGCGCGCGGGTGTCGATGGCGGCCCGGCCGGTGCAGGTGCCGGGTTCGAGGGTTTCGGCGGGTTCAGCGACATCTTCGATGCGTTCTTCGGCGGAGCCTCGACGGGGACGGCGCGACGCGGCCGGCCGCAGCCGGGCTCCGACCTGCGCTACGACCTCCGGATCACGTTCGAGGAGGCGGTCAAGGGGACCGAGAAGGAGATCGAGTTCCGATCACTGGCGCGATGTGACACCTGCTCCGGGAGTGGCGCGGCGCCCGGGACCGAGGCGACCACCTGCCCCCAGTGCGAAGGCCGCGGCGAGATCCGGAGCGTTCGCCAGACGATGCTCGGCCAGATGGTGAACGTGTCGGTCTGCCCGCGCTGCCGGGGCGAGGGCAAGATCGTCGAGAGCCCGTGCCCGACCTGCCACGGCGAGGGCCGCCTCGAGGCGAAGCGCACGCTGCGCGTGACCATCCCCGCCGGGATCGACGAGGGTCATCAGATCCGGCTCACCAACGAGGGTGAAGTCGGACCACGCGGCGGCCCGCCCGGTTCACTCTACGTCGTAGTCCACGTCGCGCCGCATCCGTCGCTCCGGCGCGACGGGACGGAGCTCTACTACGAGGCGACGATCTCGATCGCCCAGGCGGCCCTCGGCACGACGATCAGCGTGCCGACCGTCGATGGCGAGGAGGAGGTCGAGATCAAGCCGGGCACGCAGCCCGACACGGCCATCCGGCTGCGTGGCAAGGGTGTGCCGCATCTGCGGCGTTCAGGGTCGCGTGGCGATCTCCACGTGATGGTCGATGTCGAGGTGCCGCGCAAGCTGACGAAGAAACAGCGTGAGCTGCTCGAGCAGTTCGCGCGCGAATCGGGCGAAACGGTCCCGCCGCCTCACAGCGGCATCCTCGACAAGCTCGGTCTGGGGTGACGACGGCGTCCGACGACGCCCCGGGCTCGACCGACGACGCGCTGGGCTCGACCGACGACGCGACGCCGCCGACCGGCGGCGCCTGGCTCGAGCTCGCGGTCGAGGCTGATCCCGAAGCCGTCGAAGCGGTGAGTGAGATCCTCGGACGGGTCGCGGCGGGCGGCACGACCGTCGAACCGGCCTTCGACCTGGTCGATGAGGGACTTGGCGCGCGGATCGATCCGGCGCGGCCGGCGGTCGTCCGCGGCTACGTCCCGCTCGCCGACGGATCTGGCGGTGCGGCAGCAGCCGAAGCGTCGGCGGCGAAAGTCGCCGGCGCGCTCGGCCACCTGCAGGCGTTCGGTCTCCGGCGGATCGGGGAGCTGCGCACGCGGAGGGTGCAGGCCGCGGACTGGGCCGATGCGTGGCGGGCGTTCTTCCCGGTGATGCGGATCGGCCGCCGGCTCGTCATCCGTCCGACATGGCGCGAGCACGAGGCGACGCCCGGCGACGCGGTCCTGGCGCTCGACCCGGGCATGGCCTTCGGGACCGGCCTCCATCCGACGACGCGCCTGAGCCTCGCCGCACTGGAGCGTGTCGCCGACGACGGCCGGGTCGATGGCGCGCGCGTCCTCGACGTCGGCTGCGGCTCCGGGATCCTGGCGATCGCTGCGCTGAAGCTCGGTGGCGCGACTGCCCTCGGCGTCGACACCGATCCGATCGCTGTCGAGTCAACGGTCGCGAATGCCGCTCGCAACGAGCTCGGCGACCGGCTGCTGGCGCGCGAAGGGTCGTTGCCGAGCGGCGAGCCGCCGTTCGACATCGTCCTCGCCAACCTCGTGGCCGCGGTCCTGATCCAGCTCGCGTCATCGCTGCGCGCGGAGGTCGTGGCCGGCGGGACCCTCGTCGCGTCAGGCATCTTCATCGACCGTGAGGCGGAGGTGACAGCCGCGTTCGAGGGCGCCGGCTTGCGCGTGGCGGCGCGAACGTCGGAGGGCGACTGGTTGGCTCTCGAGCTCCGAAGGTCCTGAGCGCTGCCGCTGGTACGATCGCGACGATGCCGAGCCCGCTGATCCCGATCCTGCTCGTCACGCACATCACGCTTGCGATCCTGTTGTTCCTGCCGTCGATCCTGCTGCCGTTCGCGCTGCGCACGCGGCGTGCGACGGTCGATTCCGACAGCCGGGTCGTGCGTGGCCTGCTGTGGGGGCAGTCGCACGGAACGGTGATCATCGGCGCGGGTCTGGCGATCACCGGCATCGGCCTCGTGGCAGCGCTCGGCCCGACGCTTCTGCAGCAGCCGTGGCTGCTGGTCGCGCTCTCGATCTACGCCGTGAATCTCGGCCTTGCCTTCTTCATCCAGCGCCCCAATCTGCGGCGGCTGATCGGGGTCAAGGCGACTCCCGACGATCAGGTCTGGCGCGAGCGCGCGATGCGGCAGCGCTACGTGTCGTACCTGATGGCCGGACTCGTCGGCGTCATCGGCTTCCTGATGAGCACCAAGCCGACGCTGTGATGACGACCGACTGCGTGTTCTGCCGGATCGTCGCGGGCAACCTGCCCTCGACCAAGGTCCACGAGGACGATGCGGTCGTGGCGATCCGCGACATCGCGCCGGCCTCGCCGACCCACATCCTGGTGCTGCCCAAGCGGCACATCGCCTCGGCGCTCGATCTGACCGATGCGGACGGCCCGCTCCTGGGACGGATGTTCGCCGTCGCCGCCGACCTCGCCCGCTCCGAGGAGATCGCCGAGGCGGGGTACCGCCTCGTGTCGAATGTCGGTGAGTGGGGCGGTCAGTCGGTCGACCACTTGCATCTCCACGTGCTTGGCGGGCGCGCCTTCTCATGGCCGCCGGGCTGACGATCCTGCGCCGGACCGCGCTCTCACTGGCCGCCGCGCTGCTCGTGGCCGGTTGTATCGGGTCGACGGGTGACGCCCCGCCATCGCTCGGCGCGGTCGTCACCGAAGGCCCCACCCGTACCGTCGGCCCTGCGGTCGCGCAGACGCGCACGGGATTGGTGCAGGCGCTCGGGACGAAGAACCTCGTCCTCCAGGACTCGCAGGCCGAGTTCCGCCCGCCCGAGGACCCTACGTTCACGACGACGCCGCGCGCGCTCTACCAGGTGATCCTCCCGAAGGCGCCGCAGGAGGGGTTCATCGTCGTGTACGAGTTCCCTGATCCTGCCGCCGCCGCGCAGGCGGCTGCCGCGCAGGCGGCCTATCTCGCGACGGGACCGGCGAAGGTCCAGTCGCCGTTCGGCACACGCCACATCATCCGGGTGGTCGGCTCGACCGTCGTGCAGTACTCGTGGGTGCCGGCCGGCGCGGAGGACCCGCTGCAGCCGGACATCCAGACGGCGCTAGAGACATTCGGGACCGGCGTCCCGGTGCCGTCCTAGACGCAGGCGCTCAGC
>JBKPMM010000117.1:0-6736 GCA_046732155.1 Chloroflexota bacterium
GCATCGTCCGTGCCTCCAGGCTCCCCGCCTACCTGCTCCTCGGCAACGTCCGCAACCTCCCCGACGGCGTCCGACAGGCCCGCGAGCTGCTCGCGCCGATCCTGGTCGGCCGTGACGAGACGCAGCGCGAACGTCTGGAAACGCTCGCCGCGGTCCTGTCGTCGCCGAGCCTCGCCGACGCAGCGGCACGCCTCGGCGTGCATCGCAACACGGTCGCGTACCGGGTGCAGCGTCTCGAGACACGCGGCGACTGGGACCTGTCCGACCCGGAACTACGCGTCGCCCTGATGCTCGCGGTACGGGTAATGCAAAATGCACAAGAACAGCGACCCGCTCCGGTACTGAACCGCAACCCATCGCGCTGATACCGTGTCCTCCCGAGGTGCACGAGCCCGCTTTGGTGCGGGTTGCACAAGCGCACGGAGGATTACCATCGCGATGACCACGCTCGAGCGGATCCCAAGCGGCGTCGCAGCACCCACCACGACCGTGTCTGACGTCCTCTCGCTGGCGCGCGAAGCCGGCGTCCTGATCGTCGATCTGCGCTTCGTCGACCTGCCCGGCCAGGCGCAGCACTTCAGCATCCCGGTCAAGGACCTGGGTGAAGACCTGTTCATCGACGGCATCGGCTTCGACGGCTCGAGCATCCGCGGCTTCCAGCACATCCACGAGTCGGACATGCTCCTGATGCCCGACCCGACGACCGCCTACGTCGACCCGACCCTCGAGATCCCGACGCTCATCCTGTCCTGCGACGTGGTCGAGCCAGGCAGCCGTGAGCCCTACAGCCGGGACCCGCGCTACATCGCCCGCAAGGCGGAGCGGTACCTCACCGAGAGCGGCATCGCCACGACATCGTTCTGGGGACCGGAGGTCGAGTTCTACATCTTCGACTCGCTGCGGTTCGAGACGTCCGGCCACAAGTCGATGTACGAGATCGATTCCGACGAGGGGATCTGGAACTCCGGCCGCAACGGTACGCCGAACCTAGCGCATCGCCCGCGGCCGAAGGAGGGCTACTTCCCGGTCCCGCCGATGGACACGCTCCAGGATCTCCGGAGCAAGATGGTGCTCGCGCTCCAGGCGTCCGGTATCGACGTCGAGGTCCAGCACCACGAGGTCGGCGGTCCGGGTCAGTCCGAGATCGATATCCGCTACGGGACGCTCGTCGAGACGGCCGACAAGGTCCTTCGCTACAAGTACCTCGTCAAGCAGGTCGCCCACGCGGCCGGCAAGACGGTGACCTTTATGCCGAAGCCTCTGTACGGGGATAACGGCTCGGGCATGCATACGCACCAGAGCCTCTGGAAGGACGGCACGAACCTCTTCTACGACGAGAAGGGCTACGCGCTGCTGTCGGACACGGCCCGCTGGTACATCGGTGGGCTCCTGAAGCACGCGAAGGCCGTCCTCGCGTTCGCGGCGCCGACGACCAACTCGTATCGACGGCTCGTCCCAGGCTACGAAGCGCCGATCAACCTCGTCTACTCGCAGCGCAACCGCTCCGCGTGCATCCGCATCCCGACGTACTTCACGACGCCCGGCGCGCGCCGCCTCGAGTTCCGTTCGCCCGATCCGACGTGCAACCCGTACCTGTCGTTCAGTGCCCAGCTCCTTGCCGGGCTCGACGGCGTCATCAACAAGATCGAGCCGCCGGCGCCGATCGATGCCGACATCTACGAGCTCAGCGCCGAGGAGAAGGCGGGCATCGACGGGACACCCGGGTCTCTCGAGGAGGCGCTCGACGCGCTCGAGGCCGACCAGGAGTTCCTGTATCGGGGTGACGTGTTCACCAAGGACGTCGTCGACGCGTGGCTCGACTTCAAACGGGCCGGTGCCAAGGAAGTCCAGCTCCGGCCGCACCCGTACGAGTTCTACCTGTACAGCGAGATGTAGAGCTCGATCCCCGGTATCGATCACGCCCGGTCGCCACGGCGGCCGGGCGTATCCTTGCTCCACCCGTCCGCCCGACCGGAACAGCCTCAGGAGGCCCCGTTGACCGTCGCGACCCGCCCCGAGACCGCCACCGACGCCATCGCCAAGATCGAAGCCGCGAGGTCGAGCGGCATCCGCTTCATCCAGCTGCAGTTCACCGACATCATCGGCCACGTGAAGGCCGTCACGATCCCGATCCACCAGCTCGAGGGTTCGGTCAAGCACGGGACATGGTTCGACGGGTCGTCGATCGAAGGCTTCACCCGGATCGCCGAGTCGGACCAGTACCTCATGCCCGACATGGACACGTTCGCGGAGATCCCCTGGCAGCCCGGCTCCGGGCCGCGCGGCACGGCACGGGTCATCTGCGACGTCTTCACCCCGAACGGTGAACCATTCGTCGGTGATCCCCGAGGGGTCCTCCGTCGGCAGGTGGAGCGCGCCAAGAAGCTCGGCTACATCGTGAACACCGGGCCCGAGCTCGAGTTCTTCCTCTTCCGCCGCGGCGAGGACGGGGCGATCGAACCACTCCCGCACGATCAGGCCGGCTACTTCGACTTCTCGACGGACCTCGCTCAGGAGATCCGCCAGGACATGGTCGATGCGCTCGAGGCATTCGGCATCAAGGTCGAGGCCGCGCACCACGAGGTTGCCGTGGGCCAGCACGAGATCGACTTCGAGTATTCCGACGCCCTCCGTACGGCCGACAACGCGATCACCTTCAAGTTCGCGCTGAAGGCGATCGCCCAGCAGCACGGCCTGTACGCGACGTTCATGCCGAAGCCGATCCACGGGATCAATGGTTCCGGTATGCATACACACCAGTCGCTGTACTCGATCGCCGAGAACCGCAACGCGTTCGCCGACACGACTAACCCGTACGGGCTGTCCGACGTGGCGCGCTCCTATATGGCCGGGATCCTGGCGCACGCGCGCGGCATGATCGCGGTGCTCGCCCCGCTCGTGAATTCATACAAGCGGCTCGTCCCGGGCTACGAGGCGCCGACCTACCTCACGTGGGGGCGCACCAATCGGTCCGCGCTCATCCGTGTGCCGATGGTGTCGCCCGGCAAGTCGATCGAAGGGACGCGCTGCGAGGTGCGTTGCCCCGATCCGTCGTCGAACACGTACCTGGCGTTCGCCGCGATGATCGCGGCCGGACTCGATGGCGTCGACAAGGGCATGACCCTGGCCGAGCCCGTCGAGGAGTCACTCTTCGAGATGGATGCCGCGCGCATCGCCGAGAAGGGGATCCGCGAGCTGCCCGGGACGTTGGGCGAGGCGCTCGACGAGCTCGAGCGCGACGAGGTCATCCGCGACGCATTGGGCGACCACATCTTCGATCACTATGTGGACGCCAAGCGTTCCGAGTGGGACGAGTACCGGACCCAGGTGTCCGATTGGGAGGTCGAGCGCTACCTCGACGAGTTCTAAGGAAAGCTCTGACGGAGGGGACGCTCGATGGATCCGTTTCTCGTCGGGACCGGGCTATTCATCCTGGCCGCGGTCGTCTGGGTCGTCTGCGCGATCTACGCCTACCGTCTGGCGCCGACCTATGGCCGCGGCGCGTGGCCGTGGGCGATCGCTGCCATCATCTTCGGCCCGTTCGCCCTGTTCGCCCTCGTCCTGCTCCCGAAGCGCCCGGTCAAGCCCGGCCACGGCCAGCAGCGCGACGACCCGCACGCCGCCCTGTACGAACGACCGCGCAAACGCTGACATCGGTCCGGCGTGATCGCCTGCAACCGGCGTACAAGCGCGACGACGAGGCGCGTTAGACCGGCAGCGTGAATTGGAACGTCGAGCCGGCGCCCACGCGGCTTTGGAGCCAGAGGCGGCCGCCGTGGTGCTCGACGATCTCCCGACAGATCGGTAGGCCGAGGCCGCTGCCTCGCGCGCCGATCGCGCGCCCTTCGGACGCCTGACCGAAGGGTTCGAAGACCTTGTCGATGTCGGTATCGGCGATGCCCACGCCGGTGTCGGACACGGCGACCTGGACCCAGCCGCCCTCGACCTCGTGCCAGGCGACGATCGTGATCGCGCCCTCCGGCGTGAACTTCACTGCGTTCGAGATGAGGTTGATCACGACCTGGATCAGGCGGTCGCGGTCGCCGGTGATCGACGGCAGGTCCGGTTCGATCTCGACGACCAGCTTCGGACCAGAGTCCGGTCGCAGCACCGACGCGGTCGCGGCAGCGGCCCGACTGATGACGTCGTCCACGTCGACCGGCTCGGAGCGCCATTCGACGCGGCCGGCCTCGATCTTGGCGAGGTCGAGCGTCTCGTTGATCAGGTTCGTCAAGCGTTCCCCCTCATCCACGATGATCGCAAGGTTGTCCGTGACTTGACGCATCGCGCGCTCGAGCTTTGCATCCTCGGTCGGGCCGACAGCAGGGAAGACGACGTCGGTCAGGCGCTTCGAGATGAGTTTCGAGAATCCGACGACCGAGGTGAGCGGCGTCCGCAACTCGTGACTGACGTTCGACAGGAAGCGGCTCTTCGCCTCGGTCGCGGCTTCGGCAGCCTGGCGCGCATCGACCAAGTCCGCCGTCCGCTCGAGCACTCGCTGCTCAAGGACCGCCTTCTGGTCCTCGAGCTCGGCATAGAGCCGGGCGTTCTCAAGGCCACCGGCGAGGAGGCTGCCGACCGTGTACAGCAGCGGCCCGTCACCGGGCATGACGTCGCGCCCGGTCAGCCGGTTGTCGACGGCGAGCACGCCGACGGTCCGACCCTTCGTCACCAGCGGTGTGCCGAGGAATGAGCTGACCTCCAGGAGCCGCGCAAACTCCCGGTTCGCCTCGTCGGGGTCCCGATCGACGTCGCGGAAGAGCAACGGGCCGTCGGATCGTGCGATCCGGCTCAGGAGTCCGTCGTCGAGCTCGACGGGGAGTTCCAGTTCGGCGATCCGTGCCGCCATCTCCGGGCTGCCTCCGATCGAACGGCCGTCCGTCAACACGTTCCGGACCGGGTCGACGAGGAGGATCAGCGCACGGTCGAACCGCAGGTGGCGCGTCACGGCCTGGAGCGCACGCTCGATCAGCTCGTCGCGGTCGAGCGTCGAGCTGACGACCAGCCCGAGCTCGTTGAGCGTGATGAGTTCGGCGAGCCGTTGCTCGGCGAGCGCCTCGGGGCTGAGCGTCATCGGTCGCGGAGCGACGCCTCGTGGGCGGCGGCCTGGGCGAGCGTCGGCGCCGCAAGTGCCGCGATGGCGGATAGCGCCTTGAGGTCCGAGGCCTTGTACTCGACCGGGCTCGTCGAGGCCGTGCCGATGACCCCGATCCGTTCCCCGCGGACCCGCAGCGGTGCGGCCACGAGCGAGGCGATACCCCGTTCCGCCTCGGACGTCCGCCGATCCGAGGCGACGTCGTTCACGATCTCGGCGTTACCCTCCATGATCGACCCGAGCAGGCCGCCCGACAGTCGATCGCCGTCCTCGCCATCGACGAGCACCACGAACCCTTCGCCGCCCGACGGGAGCCGGCCGGCCTCCTCGGCTGCCACCGACGCCACGGCGTCCACCTCGAGCGTCGCGCCAAGCGATTCCGCGAGCTCGTAGATCAGGCTCAACTCCCGATAGCGGTCGAGCGCCTCGGCGGCGAGCGCGCGCTTGTCGGCCTCGCGCGACGCGGCGTACGACAGGACCGCCGCGATCGATGCGGCCGGACGAGGCCCTTCGACCCAGCCGACCGTCTCACCCTCGACCACGATCGGGTGCCGCTCGACGGGCGCGTCGGGATCCTGCCCACGGCCCTGCCGCTCGAGGATGACCTCGCCGTCGACGTCCGAGATCGTGACGCGCGCGTCCGTGCCGGCCAGAAGCACCGACAGCATCGGGGCGACGTGGCGGTGCCGGACGATGAGCCGGCGCAGCTCCGCGGGCGTCATCCGGGCGCCATCAACGTCCGAGGGCGGTCCGTGCGCGTGCAAGCAGGTCGTCCGGATCGAACGGTTTCGTCAGATACTCGTTCGCACCGGCCGCGAAACCTTCGTCACGGTCGATCGCCTGGCCGCGCGCAGTGAGCATGATCACGGTCGTGCCGGCGAGGGCCGGGTCTGCCTTGATCGTACGCGCGACCTCGAAGCCGTCGATCTTCGGCATCGATACGTCGAGGAAGACGAGATCCGGGGGCTGATTCGCCACGACGTCGAGTGCCTGTTCACCGTCCGCCGCGGTCAGGATCTCGACGCCTTCGTCCTCCAGTTCCTCGAGCGTCTGCTCGATGAGCAACCGGATGTGCTGCTCATCGTCGACGATGAGGACGGTCGGCATCGAGACCTCCGGACGTACGGGAACGGGCCAAGGATACGGCACCGATTCCGGCAAGATTGCCGCGTGATGGATGTCCGGCCGGGTCGGTCACTCGGCCTGTTGTCGGCTGCCCACGCGGTCAACCACGCCTTCGCCGTCCTCCTGCCGCCGATCTTCCTCGCGATCATCGACGAGTTCGGGGTGACGGTCCAATCCGTCGCCTTCCTTGCCGCCTTCGGATCACTGGCGTCGGGGCTCGTGCAGCTCAGCTACGCCGAGCTCACCCGGCACGTGTCCAGGAAGCGGCTGCTTACGGCGGGCGGCCTTTTGTTCGGCGGCGGATTCGCGGCGATGTCGCTCGCCACGAGCTTCATGACGTTCGCGATCCCCAACGTCGCTGCCCGTATCGGCGGCTCGCCCCAGCACCCTGTGGGCAACGGACTGCTCGCCGAGCAGTACACCCCGGAACGTCGCGGGTTCGCGATCAGTGCCCACATCGCCGGCGGGAACCTGGGGACGGTGCTCATCGCGATCGTCGGGACGCCGCTCATCGCG
>JBKPMM010000118.1:0-16920 GCA_046732155.1 Chloroflexota bacterium
GTCGTGCGACTGGCGTTCGGTCTGCGTCGGCCGCGCCATCCCATTCCCGGCAGAGACCTGGCCGGCGTGGTGGCGGCCGTCGGCAAGGACGTCGTTGACCTGCAACCGGGCGATGAGGTGTTCGGCTGGAGCACCACCGGAACGCTCGCCGAGTACGCGTGCGTCCCGGCGGCCCAACTCGTGCGCACACCGGCCAACCTCTCCGCGGGCCCGGCCGCGGCGGTGCCCACGTCCGGCGTCACTGCGTTGCAGGCGCTGCGGGACATCGCGCACGTGCAGCCGGGGCAGGCGGTGCTGATCACGGGTGCATCGGGCGGCGTCGGGACGTTTGCCGTCCAGATCGCCAAGGCGCTCGGGGCGGAGGTGACCGCGGTGTGCAGCACCCGCAACGTGGAGCTCGTCCGATCGGTGGGCGCCGACCACATCATCGATTACACGCGCACGGACTTCACCCGCACGGGGCTGCGCTACGACGTCATCTTCGACAGCGTGGAAGCGCAGTCCCTGTCGGAGGTCCGCCGGGCGCTCACACCCATCGGCACCCTCATCCCCAACAGCGGACGAGGCGGCCTGTGGGTCGGACCTCTGGGCCGGATCGTCAAGGCGCGCGCGCGGTCGCTGTTCACCCGCCAGACCCTGCGGCCGTTCACCTCAGTCGGGAAGCGCCAAGACCTGCTTGATCTGGCCGAGCTTCTCGAGGCGGCGCAACTCACGCCGGTAATCGACCGCACCTACCCACTGAGCCAGGCGGCCGAGGCCCTCCGCTACGTCGGGGCCGGCCACACCCGAGGGAAGGTCGTCATCACCGTCTGAGCGACGGGATACGACGCAACGGCCAACACATCGCATCCATCCCGGGTGCAGCCGCCCCTGGCTGTGCACCGGGCCTTACCACCGAGCGAAGGAGCAAGACGATGAGCAAGGAAACGAACAGCATCAGCACCCTGCAAGACCCGGGTATCCCGGTGCGGGCGAAGCTCGCAGCAGCATGGACCAGCTTCATGTTCCTCTACATCTACGTCGACTACCTGCACCTGTACAAGCCCGGCGCCATCAACGACATCCTGGCAGGCCGCGTCTTCGAGTTCGACATCAGCCAAACCTTCGTAGTCATTGCGCTCGCGAGCGTGGCGATCCCGATCTTCATGATCGTGCTCTCCATGACGCTGCCGGCCCGTGTCAGCCGCGCCATCAACCTCGTCGTGGCAACGCTCTACATCCCCTACTCGATGTTCAACGTCCTCGGCGCCGGGCCTTGGATCCTCTTCTACGGCCACGGCGTCGTGCTCGAAGTGATCCTCCTCGCCTACATCCTCCGTTCCGCGTGGACCTGGCCCCGCACGTCCTCACTCGATGAAGGTCAGTAGACATGCGGCGACTATGGCGAGATGGTGATTTCGTGTTCACGACCAAGGTGGGCGAGCCGCTAGATACGTCGACCGTAACGCGCGCGTTCCAGGCCGCGCTTCGACGCGCCGGGTTGCCACGTCAGCGTTTCCACGACCTACGTCATGCCTGCGCGACTCTTCATCTCGAGGCAGGCGAGGAGCTGCTCGTCGTCTCGCCGATGCTCGGCCACTCGACGATCAGCACCACGGCTGACATCTACGCGCACATCACGCCGGCAATGCTCGAGCGCACTGCCGACCGCATGGACGGCATCCTCGGCCGGAAGGTCGAAACCGCGTAGTGGGGTACGGCGTGGGGTACGCCGCGAATCAGAACGGCCCTCGGAGTCGCCTCCGGGGGCCGTTTCGCGTTCGAAATGTTGGCTGGCGAGGAAGGATTCGAACCTTCGGTCTCCTGATCCAGAGTCAGGCGCCTTACCGCTTGGCCACTCGCCAGTAGCGTATCGCATCCCTGCCGGGTTGCGTGCGGGGACCGAGTCTAACCCGGGTGCGCGGTTGCCTCAACCAAACTGCGACGGCATGTCGTGACGAGCTAGGTGTCACAACCTGCCGATATGTTTCGGGCATGGACACCACCACCAGCGCCGGTCCGCCGTCCGATGGCTGGCTTCGTTTCCGACTGTCGGCGGTTCGCTCCGGCATCGAGGCTGACGTCCGGCTCCGCCGGGCCGGCGATCGGTGGGTCTCGGTATCGGACTCACTGGGCCGCGACGTGACCGGAATCGGGTCGACTGCGCGCGCGGCGATCGTTGCGAGCCTCGATCCGCTGGGCCCCGTAGCGGTCATGGAGCTCCTCGCCGACCTTCGTCTGCTCGGTGTATCAATGTGGCTTACCGAGGTGCCCGCGGTGTGAACCCTGACTGGGCCGTCGTGCGCGACGGTCGCTTGCCGATCAACGCCAGTCGACGGCGCGGACCGTTACCGGGTCGCGGACGCCCTTGAGGGTGAGCTCACGCGGTTCGAAGTACGGGTAGGTCGTGGCACTTGATCCCTCCGTGGCCTCGGTCGTCGCGAGGATCTCTTCCCGGCCGGCTGCCGCACCGACGCGGGCCGCGATGTGCACGCCGCGTCCGGAGTAATCGCTGCCGCGCCGCGTGGCCGCGGCCGTGTGCAGCCCGATCCGGACCCAGGGTGCGAACCCATGTTCGCGGCGGTGGCGCGCCAGACGGCGCTGGATGTCGACGGCGCAGTCGATCGCATCGGACGACCGGTCGAACGCCACGAAGAAGCCGTCACCCGTGTGGTTCACCTCCTCGCCCTTCGAACGAGCGAACGACTTTCGCAGCTCCCGGTCGTGCCAGCTCAGCATCTCGTCCCATGCCGCATCGCCGATGAGTTCGATGAGATCGGTCGAGGTGACGATGTCCGTGAACATGAACGTCTTCGTGACCGTGCCCGCCGGTGCGGTCTTCCCGTCGTCGGCATCAAGGATGGCGTCGATGCGCTCCACATCGAGCGTGGCGCCGAGCGCGTCGAAGGCCTTCCGAGCCGCCATCAGATCGCGCTTCGCACCGTCGGGGTCGCCCTCGGCCGTGAGTGCCTCCGCGTAGCGCAATCGCGCTTGGGCGGCTTCGTACGGGAGATCCGTCGTCTGCCACAACCGCCAGGACTTCCCGAGGATCGGCGATGCCTCGATCGGTTTCTGCTCGCCGAGGAGTAGCTCGCCACGCGCGGTGAGGGCACCCGCCTGGTGGAAGGGGCGCTCGAAGTCCGAGGCGATGACCTCGAGCTCCTCGACGGCCGCCCGCGCTCCGTCAAGATCGCCCCGTGTCAGGGCGATCTCGACTTGCGTCGGAAGCAGGCGGCCGCGCGCGGCGCGGTCGATGAAGCCACCGTCGCCCGTCGCGGCCAGTGCCCGCCCGATCGACTTCTGCGCTTCATCGATCTGGCCGCGCGCAAGCTGGAGTTTCGCGAGTCCGGGTTGCCCGTCGTGACCGAAGCGGTATGCCTCATCGAAGGCCTCGGCCGCCCCATCGAGGTCGCCCATGCGAAGCCGAACTTCCCCGATCGCGTTATGACCCATCCCTACAGCGTCCAGGAGGTGAAAGCGTTGTAGTTCATCGCACGCTTGTCGGGCGTCGTGCTCGGCTTCCGCCCATCGCCCATGGAGCATCTTCAATTCGGCACGATGGATGCGGCAGATCCCCGGGTAGCCGCCGGCGCCATTTCGCCGCATCCAGCGCTCGCTCGCATCCGCCCATTGCGCGGCTCGCTCGAGATCGCCGAGGTTCCGGCAGGCACCGATCGTGATGCACAGGACATCGCTTGCGGCACGGAGCTCCAGGTTCCCCGACATCGCCGCCGCCGACGCCTCATCGAGCAGCGCGAGTCCCTCCTTCCATCTGCCGGCGACGACATCCCCCATGCCCTTGAAGGCCATCGCGATGTAGAAGGCCTCGTAGTTGCCCCGTTCACGGGCCATCGCCATGGTTCGGTCGGCGTGCTCCAGACCGGATTCGATCCGGCCCTGATCCATCTCGCCGGCGGCCTCGAAGATCCCCATCCAGGCATGGAGCGGCGAATCCGGAAAGGCCTCGAGAAGCCGGCCTGCCTGGGCCGCCCAGCCGGCGCCCACCGCGAACGCCATGGCGCGTGACGCGTGATACGCGAGGTAGATCGCGATCCTGGCGGCATCCTCCGGGCGGCCCGCCGACTCGTAACCGGCGAACGCTCGCTCGAACGCCTCACTCGCTTCGTCCGGCCGACCGGCCCACCATGCGGCATTCCCAAGCAACTCTAGGTCGTCCGGCGACAGGCTTACGTCGCGGTCCGCTGCCGTGAGCGCTTCGAAGGCCTCAGGCCATTCGCGACGGCGAGCCGCGTCTCTGCCGTTCTCGAGCGAGGCGATCATGTCGTACTGGGATCCTCAGGGCGAGCTTCGGGCCGACGACCAACCGATTATCGGCACCGTGACTAGTCGTCGAGTGGGGGCCTTCGCGACTCGTCTGCTACCCTGCCGCCCGTGTCAGGTGAGGGGACCGGCCCCGTCAAGCCGGTACGACCTGGTCGCGATCAGGCGCGGCCGATGCCTCGGAACGGTGGATCGGCGGGGGGCGAGGTGCGGCGTCGCTACGTGCCCGCGCTGCTCGACGCGCTGTTCCCGGGGCTTGGTCATCTCGTTGCAGGGCGTCGTCGTCGGGCGGCGATGTTCGCGATCCCGGTCATCGTCGCGATCTTCATCGGCCTTCTCATCGTCGCGACGAGCAGCCTTCCGCGGCTGGCGGCGACGCTGTTCGATCCCGCCGTGCTGTGGGGGCTGCTCGGCCTGCAACTCCTCTTCCTCGTGTGGCGCCTCCTTGCCGTCGCCGCGAGCCTTTGGGAGCCGAGCCTGCCGCGCCCCGGTCGCCTTCAGGTCATCCCGATCGTGGGGATCATGTTCCTCGCCGTGATCGCGCCACAGGCGTACGCCGGCTATGCGACCGAGGTCGCGCGTGAGACGGCCGATGAGATCTTTGCCGAGCCCTCGGCGACCGCGCTTGCGGGCCCGCTGCCGAGCGCTGAACCCGACCCAAGCTTCCTGATCCCGGCATCGGCGTCGCCGAGTGCGAGCGCGACCGCGAGCCCGTCGCCTACCGAGACCCCAGCCGTCCCCAGGCTGAACGTCCTCCTGGTCGGCGTCGACGCGGGCGTCGGTCGCAACACCTACCTGACCGACACGATGATCGTGGCCTCGCTCGATCCTGAGACCGAGACCGTCTCGATGGTGTCCGTCCCACGCGACATGGTCGACGTCCCGCTCGCGGACGGACGTCGCTACCGGGGCAAGATCAACAGCCTGGTCTCCTACGCCCGGCATCATCCTCGCCAGTTCCCGGGTACGGACGGCACCGGCTTCGACGTCCTGCGCGGCGCGCTCGGGAAGCTGCTCGGCCTCGAGATCGACTACCACGCTGCGGTCACGCTCCAGGGGTTCGTGAACGTCGTCAACGAACTCGGCGGCGTCAACGTCTATGTGGCCCATTCGTTCTGCGACCCGACCTACGATGAATACGGGTTCACCCGCGGCTTCGCGATCACGAAGGGCCGCCACCACTTGAACGGCCAACAGGCATTGGGCTACGCCAGGATCCGGAAGGCAGCCGGCGAGAGCGACTTCACCCGCCAGGCCCGCCAGCAGGAAGTCCTATCCGGGATCCGCGACGCGATCGTCCACGGCGACTTCATCAACGACCCGATCGGCCTCATGCGCGCCCTGGGCCAGACGATCACGACGAACGTGCCGCGCAAGATACTCCCCGACTTGGCCGACGCGATGTCGAAGATCAGTCGCGAGGACACGTTCCGGGCGGTGATCTCTTCGCCTCTGGTCTCATCGGGCTACGACGCGCGCGGATCGATCCAGATCCCGAACCTGAAGCGGATCGCCGCCCTCTCTGCGTCGATCTTCCCGGAGAGTGGCACGTTGCCGAACCAGCGATACCGAGTCGCCAAGGCTGCCGGCGGGACGGCCATCTCCGGCGGCGTCGGCGGGTGCGCGCCCGCGAAGCCCAAGCCGACACCGAAACCCACACCGAAACCGACGCCCAAGCCGACGGCGAAACCGACCCCCAAGCCGACGGGCACGCCAGCGCCAACGGCTGATCCACCCACGCCGACCCCGACGTAGGCCGCACCGCCTCGCGGTACGTTCAGGGGAGTGGCACAGCCCCCGCGCTGGGTGGCACCCTTAGCGGCCTGATGCGGATGCCCGACCGCCGATCCCGTTTCGTCGTTCTGTTCGTCGCTGTCGCCCTGGTGACGGGGCTCGCCGCGACGTCAACTTCGGCTGCAGTCGCGCTGCCAGCGTGCAAGGTCGGGGACACGCTGACGAAGTACCGGGGCTACGCCTACTGGAACCGGTCGCTGCTCGATCTCACGTACCGCCTTCCCAGCACGTACGCGCCCGGCGATCTGCGATCGACGGCGTATGCCGGCCTCAACGGTGGCTTCTCGGTACGGACGCTCGTCATCTCCGATCTGAAGTCCATGGCATGGGCTGCGCGTGCGGCCGGTGCGCGCTTCGCGGTGCAATCCGCGTATCGAAGCTACGCGACACAGAAGTCGACCTTCGCGTACTGGGTTCGCGTCCATGGCTATGCCACCGCGCTGAAGGAGAGCGCGCGCGCTGGCCACAGCGAGCACCAGCTCGGGACGACGCTCGACCTCAAGGCCTACGGGGGCAAGGCGCCGTGGGACTACACGTACGACTGGGCAACGACCAAGGTCGGTGCGTGGCTCAAGAACAACTCGTGGAAGTACGGCTTCGTCATCTCCTACCCGAAGGGCAAGTCGAGCATCACCTGTTACCAGTACGAGCCGTGGCATTTTCGCTATCTCGGGCGGGCCCGGGCTCGCGTCGTCCAACAAAGCGGACTGACCTTGCGCGAATTCCTGTGGCGTGAGCAGAATCCCACCCCGACACCAACGCCAACGCCGACACCCACCGCCACACCGACACCGGCGCCGACGGCGACCCCCACGCCGACGCCAGACCCTGGAGGATGATCCGGGACAAGCGCTGACGGGGACCGCGCTCTCTCGGTCGATCGAAACGATGGACATCGGGCACAGATGACCCTGCCGACGCTCACGATCAACGCCGACGGGAAGATCGCTGATGCGAACGAGGCCGCCCTCGACCTGCTTCGGGTGACGCTGGAGCAGGCGCGGGCGCTACCGCCCGGCGCGTTCTCGGCCGAACCGCCGGACCCTGCCGCAGACAAGGCGTTCCGCGAGCAATGGGAGCGCGAGGGCACGCCCGACATCGGTGGCGAGGGAACACTCCGGCGTCCCGACGGTACGTCCGTTCGCGTGAAGTTCGGCATCACGCCTCTCGACGACGGCCGCTTCCTCGCGATCCTGGAGGAGATCGACGCAGGGCATGACGCTCCGCCGATCCTCTACACCGCGGGTCAGGTCCTCGCCGAGTGGCGCGCAGCCGAACGCCGGCTTGCTGCGATCGTCGAGGGCTCTCCGGAGTGGACGGCGGTCAGCGACGAGATCGAAGTCTTCCGGCGCCGCTATCACGCGTTGTTCGACCGGCGTGCTGGCGCGACCTAGCGGCTACCTGGCGAGGACGGGCAGCTCCTTCGATCTGCGCCCGGCGTCGTCAGCCGCCTTCGGGTGTGCCTCCCGCATCCCAGTCGCCTCAGCGAGATCGATGATCGCGTCGACGACGTCCCGTGGATCGACGGCGTGGAGACAGCGGTTATGGCCGAGCGGACAGACGCTCCGGCGGCAGCCCTTGCACGGTACGTCGACCGAGAGGACGCGGTTCGGGACCGCCCACGGGGTGTGCTGGAGGTTCGTGAGCGCATAAAGGTCGACGACAGGCGTCCCGACCGCTCCTGCCATATGGGCGGGCAATGAGTTGTTCGTGAGCAGCATCGGGGCCAGCGCGATGAGCGCGGCCATCTCGGCGGTCGTGAGCTGTCCCGCGAGCGATATGCCGAGCCCGTCTGCGGCGTGCCGGATGTCGTCGACGAGTCCGCGCTCTCGGCGGCTCCCGGTCAGGACGATGCGCCATCCTGTCCGGACGTAGAGACGTCGCAGGACCTCCGCGAATCGGTCGGGCGGATAGCGCCGTGCGGCGGCTGTCGCTCCGGGATGGACGACGATCCACGGATCCCGCGGACCGATCCCCAGCCCCGCGAGTCGCGCCCGCATCGCCCGGCTCGCGACGTCGGGGACATGGAGCGACAGGTGGTCATCGGCCGCGTGGATGCCGACGTGCGCGAGTAGATCGAGCTGCCGTCGTACCTCATGGCGGAGCGGCTGCTCGGTCTCGGGGTCGGGTACCCAGTCGGTGAGCAGGTCGTACGGATTCTCGCGGCAGTGGGCGAGCCGTCGTGGGATGCCGGCCAGGTACGCCATCGTCGCGGCAGGCAGCGGGCTCTGGGTGTGGACGGTGAAGACGACCGCAGCATCGAACTGCTGTGCACGCAGTCCGTCGATGAACGCGCGGTCAGTGGCAGGGTCGGCGATGCCCGAGCTGTCCTTCATCCATGGGGCGTCGTAAACGATCACGTCGTCGAGCTCTGGGAGGAGCTCGGCGACGGCCGAGCCGCTCGTCGAGGTCAACAGCGTCAGTCGCTCGGGCCGCGTCAGGCGCAGTGCCCGCAACGCCGGGGTCGTCATGAGGACATCGCCCGCGGCGTCTAGCCGGATGGCAAGCACCCGCTGCATGCCGATCCAGGGACGGACCCGCGGGGGTCGGCGCGGAACGATGACCTCGACGGGGTTGACCCCGTTCATCCGACCGTCGCTGGCTCGGCGATCCGGGCGCGACGGATGATCCCGGTCGTCGATCGATCGTCGACGAGCGGCAGGATCTGGACGGTGCCGCCGAGTCGCTCGACGAGTGCCGCCTCCGGGAGCGTTTCGCGCGTGTAATCACCGCCCTTTGCGAAGACGTCGGGTCGGACGGCCTCGATCAACGCATCCGGCGTATCGGAGTCGAAGGCCACGACGTTGTCGACGCAGCTCAGCGCCTCGAGGACGAGCAGCCGGTCGTCGAGGCTGTTGATCGGACGGGCCGGCCCCTTGAGACGGCGGACGCTGGCATCGGTGTTGACTGCGACGATCAGGACGTCGCCGAGGCCCTTCGCCCGATCGAGGTAAGTGACGTGGCCACGGTGAAGGATGTCGAAGCAGCCGTTGGTGAACACGATCCGGCGACCTTGGGCCCGGTAGACCTCGGCGGCGCGCCTGAGTGCGGCCACGTCGTCGATCCGCTTGCCACCCATCGATAGCGCGCCGATCAGGTCGTCGGCCGAGCACGTCGCGGTGCCCGGTCGACCCACGACGATCGCCGCAGCGGTCGAGGCAAGTTCGCTGGCCTCCGGCGTGCTCGCGCCCGTCACGAGCGCGAGCGCCAGCGTGGCGACGAACGTGTCGCCGCCACCGGCCGCCTGTGCATCCGCGCGCGGCCGGCAGTATGTCCGGTACGGTGGCGCGCCCCGCTCGAAGACCATCACCCCTTCGGCGTCGACCGTGACCGCGACGATCGACGCTCCGGTCAGCTCGAGCAGCCGATCCGCATTCGACGCGATCTGCGCAGTGCGCAAGCGGGTGCCGCGCTGGTCGGGCTCACCCAGGAGGCCGATCGCCTCGACGTAGTTGGGCTTGACGGCGGTGGCACGGAGCCGCCGATATCGGCGGAGATCGCGCGCATCCACGATGAGCGGCTTCGGCGAGGCGGCCTGCAGCTCACGCAACGTCGCGAGGACGCGCTCCGACAGCACTCCATAGTCGTAATCCGAGACGATCACCACGTCGGCGTCGCGATAGCCCTCGATCAGACGCTCGATCAGGAGGTCTTCCGTCTTGGCGTCGATCGGGTCCGTCGCGCCGCGATCGATACGAACGAGCATCTGGTCGGCCGCGAGGATCCGCTCCTTGGCGAGCGTCGGGTGGTTCTCGGCCGTGACGATCCCTCTGTCATCGACGCCACCGGCGACGAGCGCCGACCGAAGCCGATCTCCCTCGTCGTCGCACCCCACGACGGACACGAGGGCTGACGTGGCACCGAGCGCCGCCACGTTGACGGCGGTGTTCGCGGCGCCACCCGGTGCGTCGGCGTGACCGGTGACCGCGACGATCGGGACGGGCGCTTCACGCGACAGCCGAGAGGCCTCGCCACGCACGTACGTGTCGAGCATCGCTTCGCCGACGACGAGCGACCGGACGGATCGAAAATCGCGCACGCGCGCGGACAGGTCGGCGATCACGAGACGAGCTCCTCGATGTCGTCCTCTTCGCCTTCGGTCCCGGCACGGTCGTCGTCGAGCGCAACAGCGACGGTGATCCGAGCCGCCTCGGCGAGATCGGGGACGGCGTGGTCGGGCTGGGCTTCGGCTGGATACGAGTCGCCGTCCCGCCATTCCCGACCGACGAGGATCGTCCGACAGCCGACCGCTCGGCCGGCCGCCATGTCCATCCACGTGTCGCCGATGAACCAGGACTCCTCGGGCGAGGCACCGAGCTTGGCCGCCGCATCCCGGATCATGCCCGGCGCCGGCTTTCGACACTCGCAGTCGATCGCGTATTCGTTGATCCCTTCCGGAAGGTGGGGACAGGCGTAGAACCCACCCCAGGTCCCGCCGGCGTCAGTGATGACGGCTTCGAGGTGGTCGGCGACCGCGTCGAGGTCCTCCAGCGTGAAGTAGCCGCGTGCCACGCCTGACTGGTTGGTGATGATCGCCATCGGCCAACCGCGCTCGGCCCAGATGGCGAGGGCCTCCTGGGCGCCCGGCGCGAGGCGGATACGTCGCGGGTCGACGTTGTACGGCAGGTCCTCGATGAGCGTCCCGTCCTTGTCGATGAAGATGACGGTCCTCATCGGGCGGTCCCAGCGCCCTCGGGCGTGCGGCGGTCAGCTCGGACGGAAGTCGTCGACCTCGACGACGGCGGGGTCTTCGCCGCGAGCGCCGTCGCGAGCTCGAGGCGGTTCTCGGTGAGGACGTCGTCATAAACGTCGGACAAGGCGTCCGCCACATGACGCCACGTGAATTCGCGCCGGACCCGGGCCAGCCCGTTCGCGCCGAAGGCGGCGAGCAGGCGTCGGTTCCCCAGCAACCGCGCGAGGCGGTCGGCGAGGGCGGCCGGGTCGCGCGGCGGAACGAGGAAACCGGTCTCGCCGTCGCGGACCGAGTACTTGATCCCGCCGACGTCGGCGCCGATGACCGGGGTAGCGCACGCCATGGCCTCCAGCGGCGTGATCCCGAACGGCTCGTACCACGGTGTCGATACGAAGACGTCCGCTGCCGCGTAGTAGTCGGCGAGCTCGTTCCGATCGCGACGACCGACGAACGTCACGAGGTCCGCCACGCGTTGCTGCTCGGCGAGGTCCATCAGTCGACCCAGTTCGGGCGCCGACGCACGCGTCACCACGCGGTCGGGTCCGCCGACCACGAGCAGGCGTGCCCTGATCCCGTGAGCGCGATCAAGCTTCGCGACAGCTTCGATGACCGTGTCGATGCCCTTCCGCGGCACGATCCGGCCGAGCTGGAGGACGATCGGCTCGTCGAGCGCAAGCCCGAGCCGGCGGCGAGTCGCGGCCTTGTCACGTGGTGCGAACTCGGCAGGGTCGAAGCCACATGGCACGATCGAGACGCGCCGCGGATCGGCGCCGTAGAGGCGGATCAGATCGTCTTCGTCCTGCGGGCATTCGGCGATGACGCGGTCCGCCTCGGCGATCACAGCCGTCTCGATCCGCTCGCGCTCAGGAGGGAACCCGTCCGCGGCGCCTTGGTGGAGCCGTCGCACTTTGCCGAGTGCGTGGAACGTGACCACGAACGGGACGCCCAGCGCACGGCGCAGCTCCACGGCGACCTGTCCCGACATGAAGAAATTCGCGTGGACGATGTCGTATCGATGGCCGTGACTCGCCCAGTCGCGGTGCATCCATCTGAAGAAGGCCGGCATGTGCTCGAGGAGGCGTTCCTTCGCCAGCGGTTCGGCGGGCCCGGCCGGGACGTTGATCACGCGCATGCCCGGCGCGCACTCGACGACGAGCGGCAGCGCCGCGTCGTCGCGCCGCGTGTAGACATCGACGCGATCGCCCGCCCTTGCGAGGTGCCGCGCGACCTGCGCGACATAGACGTTCTGTCCGCCGGAGTCGACGCCACCGAGCACCGCCAGCGGCGATGCGTGTTCGCTGATCAATGCGATCCGGCGGGTCATGCCGGCACCGCCGCGCTGCGGCGAGCTGCCTCGCTCCGGTCATCGCGGCCGGTCACATCGCGGAAGGCCCGGTCCCAGTCCGCCGCGAACCGCTCGATCGAGAAGCGCTCTCGCGCGATGGCCTGACCGGCGCGTCCCAGGCGCGCGGCAAGGCCGTGATCGCGCAGTAGCTCTGCTGCTCCTTCGATCAGGTGCTCGGGATCCGTGCCGATCACGCCCGACCGGCCGTCCTCGAGGACCGACGGCATCTCGGTCGTCGCGAGGGAGACGACCGGCAGCCCGATCATCAGCGCCTCGCACACGGCCATGCCGAAACTCGTGTAGCGCACCGGATGGAAGAAGAACCGATACCGTGCCGAGAACGCGGGCAGGTCCGTACGGCGGACCTCACCGAGACCACCGTACTCTCGGCTCCCCATCCCGACGAGGTCGAGCGGGACGCGGGCACGCATACGGTCATAGATATCGCGACCGATCCGGCGACCGCGTGACCCGATGTCGTTGATGACGACGAGACCTCGCTCCATCTCGCCGGTCCACGCGACCCCCGGATCGACCACGCCGTGTTCGATGACTCGGGTGGGTGTCCGGCCGGAGTCCCACATCAGCTGGTTGAATGCTGTGACGTGGACGAGGAGGACCTCGGGGTCGTCGACCGGATGACGCGTCTCGGTCGGGTCTTCGAGCGGCGGGTCGTGCTCAACGTAGATCCGGGGACCGTGGAGCTGCCGCTCGGACAGGATCCGTGGGCCGTCCTCACGCCAGTTCCGGACGTGCTGGAACAGGACCAGGTCGACGTCGAGATCGCGGACCTCCGTCTCGGGCACCTCGTGGACGCGGTCGCGTGGCCACGGCCAGCCCCCGATCCCGCCTCGGCGCTCGCCACCCTCGTCGCGGACAGGCAGGATGAACTCGTGACCCGAATGGATCAGCGAATCGAGATAGCTGCCGTGGACATGCCACGTCAAGACACGGAGCGGCGCGGGACGCGGTCGCATGCGGTGATCTCCCCGGTCATCGCGGTCTGAGGGACCGTGGCCCAAGTCTCGGAGGGGAGTGCTTGCCGCGGTACCGGTACTGCGGTGGTCGGGGTTACAGAGGGCTTTAGGAGCCGTGCCCGCGTGCCGCGCGCTCGGTCACCGGCGCGCCCGCCTCACCCGCCTCGCCCGCCTCACGCGCCTCACTCGCCTCGCTCGCGGTCGAGAGCGGGCGCTCGAGGAGATCCGTCTCGAGGACGTCGGTCTCGGGGTCGCGGGAGACGCGGAACGTCCGGATCTCGAAAGGTCGGATATCGACCTCGAAGCGCCGCTGCCAGAGCTGGAGGTCGACGACGCCGCGGACGGCCCGGCCTGCCGTTTCGACGACCCTGACGACGAGATCGTCGCCGTCCTCGGCGACCTTCAAGCCGCCGAAGACCAGGTTCTCCGGCGTCAGCGATCCGTACCTCCCGATCGATGGCAGCCGGCCGGGATGCGCCGATTCCATGAGGAGCGTCGGGCGCTGATTCAGCTCGCTCGCGGCCCGGCCGAGGCCCGCGTCAGCCCACGTTCCGCGGTGGGGCAGCAACGCGAGGGTGAAGCGCTGCGTGCCCTGATCCTGGAACTGGAAGCGCACACCGGGCTGTGGAACGCGTGGCTCGTGGTGCGCGAAGATCGGGCTCCGCACCGCCGTCACGCCGATCTCGCCGCGCCTGACGTCGAAGCTGTATTTCGAGTCGTTGATGACGGCCAGACCGAACGTCCCTTCTGTCCGGTCGAGCTGACCGGAGACGTCGACCCAGCGCTGCCCGGGTTCCTCATCGCCGTTCGCCGTCCGCTCGATGGCGCCGTACGGGATCTCGAACCAGGCGGTCTCTGCATCGATCGCCGTCGCGAACCGTGCCTTCGCGAGATGCGCCTTCCCGTGCCAGTCGAGGATGACCCGCACCTCGATCGACCGTGAGTTCGCCGCCAGGATGTAGTCGACCGTGCAGCGCGATCCGGCGAACGCGGAGTCGACCCGGACGAGTGCCCGCACCGGGCCCGCCTCGATGAGCTCAGGCGGACTCGTCGGCTCGAACCGGCCGACTTCGGCGCCATAGGCCAGCATCCGATGGCTCCACGTGTCCGACGTGTCGGCGACCACCGCGACGCGCGAGCCCGGAGCGATCAGATCGGCGATATCGCTTCCGTGCTCGCGGAGCACCAGCGAGGCGATGTCGCCGCTCTTCGGATCGAGCGACAGCCGGACGTGCTCGTTCTCGAGGGTCGTGGCGTCCGCCCGAAGGGTTCCTGGGTCGGGGCGCGTCCTGTCCGGCCCGATGCGATACGTGCGATACCCGAGCGGCGGCACGTCCGCCTCGAAGCAGACCCGCGAACGACCCGCGAGGACGGTGGCGTACGACTGGATCTGCTGGAAGGGAAGAGGATCGCCCGTGTCGTCGATGAGCCCGTCGCTCGGCCGGAGCACGCCGTATTCCAGCTCGACAAGCGTCCGCACCGGCCACGCGTGTGGGTTGAACACCACGACCGGCGTACTGCCGGGTTCGCGGGGCAGGTCGATGGCCCGGCTGATCGACTGGATGGCCAGGTTCTCGGCCCGCGCCGCGATCGAGGTCGCCTCGCCTAGCTGGTCGCGGGCATCCCGATACGCCGGCTCGATCGCGGTCCCGCCGAGCGTGTCGTGGAACTGGTTGAACAGGACCTGCTTCCACGCGTGCCGCAGCTCGTCGGTCGGATAGGGGGCGCCGACGGCCGTTCGCGCCACCGCCGACCAGACTTCCGCGGCGCCCAACGCCGACTCGGCCCGGCGCATCCAGCGCTTGATCCCGGAATGGGCGGCGTAACACCCGACCGCGTGGTGCTGCAGCTCGTCATCCACGACAGGAAAGTCGCGCCCTGTTGCGTCCATGGCATCGAAGAAGCGGCGAGGCGTGCTGTGCACGAGGTGCGGCATCGTCCCGACCCCATCGAGTCGGCGGATGCTCTCGAGGTTCTCGCGGGTCGGACCGCCACCGTGGTTGCCCACCCCGTAGAACGCCATCATCTCGACCCACCGAGCCGGCAGCTGTGCCAGCGATTTATCGAGGTGGTAGCCGAGATCCTCGCGTGACGAGCAGTACTCGTGCGGCAGCCGGAACGCGAGCACTTGCGAACCATCCGGCGACTGCCACCAGAAGATCGGGGAGGGGAGCGTCTTCTCGTGGGGCCCCGGCCGCATGAAGACGTACGCGTCCATCCCGCTCTTGCGCAGGATCTGCGGGAGCATCGCGTTGTGCCCGAACGGGTCGACGTTGTAGCCGACGGTCGCGATCCGGCCGAATCTGGAGAGGAAGTAGCGCTGCGACAGCAGCCCGTGACGGACGAACGATTCGCCGCTCGGCAGATTGCAATCGGGCTCGACCCACCAGCCGCCGACGATCTCCCATCGTCCCTCGGCGACGCGCGCCTGGATCTCCGCGAACATCGATGGGTCGATCTCCTCGATCCATTCGTAGTACGCCGCGGAGTCGCAGGTGAAGATGAGCTCGGGGTACTCGTTCATGAGATCGAGCGCCGACCGGAACGTCGCGCGGATCTCCTGGTAGCCCTCGGGCCACTGCCAGAGCCAGACCGGGTCGATGTGCGAGTTGCCGATGAGGTGGAGCGTCCTCCCCTGCCGCTCGTGTTCCCTCATCGGGTCGCGCGTTCCTCCGGACGTCGGTGGGTCCGTGTCGGCGCGCGTCGCTCTCCGGCGGCCCACGCGTCAACGCCCTCGCTCACGAGGTGCAGGAACAGGAGATGCATCTCCTGGATCCGGGCCGTGACATCGGACGGGACGAGCAGGGTCACGTCGGCGTGATCCCGCGCGCGACCGCCGTCGCCACCGCCGAACAGCACGGAGGTCGCCCCCGCGCGTCGCGCGGCGTCGAGCCCGTTGACGACGTTCGAAGAACGGCCGCTCGTCGTGAAGCCGATGACGATGTCACCCGGGAGAGCGAGGGCCTCGATCTGGCGGGCGAAGAGCTGATCGAAGTCGTAGTCGTTGGCGATGCATGTCAGCACTGACGGATCGACGGTCAGCGCGATGGCGGGCAGCGGACGCCGGTCGCGCTGGTACCGCCCGATGAGCTCCGCGGCCAAGTGCTGGGCGTCGGCGGCGCTGCCGCCGTTCCCGAACGTGTACACGCGGGCGCCGGCCTCGAACGCTTCGCACAATCTCTCCGTCAGGTCGCGGACGGCCGGGATGAGCGAGTCCACTTCGGCGGCGACGGCGCGATGGTCGTCGAGGTGTGCCTGGATGGCGTCGGGTTCACGCTCACCGGTCGGGGCGTGGCCGTTGCGATCGATCTTGGTGTTGCGATCGTCCTTGCTGTTGCGATCGTCGTCGGTCATGCGCGCGCCTCCTGGAGCGCGGCGGGCATCGGCAGACGCTCGAAGGCCACGACCGCGGCACTGATGACGTCGTGGTTCGCGCCGAGCTCGGTCAGGACGATCTCGGCAGAGCGGCGAGCCGGCTCCATCGCGTCTCGCAGAGCCGCCTCCCGGACAGGGACCAGCAGCTGGTCGCCGACCCTGGTCACGCCACCGCCGAGCACGACCAGCGCCGGGTTGAAGACGTCGAGGATGTTCGCCACGCCCGAGGCGAGCATCGCCATCGTCTCGTCCCAGATGCGTGTGGCGAGCGGGTCGCCGGCGCGCGCCTGCTCGGCGACCTCTTTCGACGTGAGCGACGGCAGCTCGCTCAGGCTCGAGGTCTCGCCCGCCGCGATCGCTTCGCGGGCCCTGGCGGCGATGTTGGTCCCTGATGCATACGCCTCGAGGCAACCGCGGCGTCCGCAGCCGCACTGGCGACCGTTGTAGATCACGGTCAGGTGGCCGAGCTCCCCTGC
>JBKPMM010000119.1:0-7476 GCA_046732155.1 Chloroflexota bacterium
GGACTGAGTTCAGACCCGCTCGACCCCAGCGTCTGTTCTTCGAGCTTGGGCACGTCGCGCGCCGGGACTCGCCGGAGTAAGTTCCCGTGCAGCGGGCTGTGCCACGATAGGCGCGTGAGTCCCACCGTCACGCAGCGTCAGTCGTTCCGGGAGAAGCCGGCGAAGGTAACGAAGCAGCGGCTGGACGAGCTACTGGTCGAACGCGGCCTGGCCGAGACGCGCACGAAGGCGCAGGCCCTGATCCTCACCGGGAAGGTCCGTGTCGGCGACGGCGACGCCGCCCGGCGCGACCTGAAACCGGGCGACCGCGTCGACATGACGGCCGCGATCGCGATCGACGAGCCCGCTCCGTTCGTCGGTCGGGGCGGACACAAGCTCGCAGCGGCCCTCGATGCGTTCGGGATCGACCCAGCACGCAGGGTCGCGCTCGATGTGGGTGCCTCGACCGGCGGCTTCACCGACGTCCTGTTGCAGCGCGGTGCGCGCCATGTCTACGCTCTCGACGTGGGTCGCGGGCAGCTCGCCGACGCATTGCGTCGGGATCCGCGCGTGACGTCGATGGAGCGCACGAACGCACGCACGTTGACGTCGACCACGCTCCCCGAACCGATCGACATCGCGGTGATCGACGTCTCGTTCATCTCGCTCGACAAGATCCTCGGTCCCGTGGCGGCGACGCTCGCCCCGCATGCCTTCATCGTGGCGTTGGTCAAGCCGCAGTTCGAGGCAGGGAAGGGGAGGACGGACCGTGGCGTTGTCCGCGACCCCGCGGTCCACCGGGAGGTCCTCGAGCGGGTGACCGCGCAGGCGGCGACAGTGGGCCTCGGGACCCGCGACCTTATCGCCTCCCCGATCCGTGGCCACGACGGTAACCGTGAGTTCCTCGTCCATCTCGCGGCCGGCCCCAGCTGTGCTGATCTCGCAGCGCGCATCGCCGAGGTCACCGCGTGACGGTCCGCCGGATCGGCTTCGCGTACAACCCGACGATCGAGGCTGCCATCGAGCTGGCAGCGCGCGCCTCAGGCTGGTGCCGCCGGCGCGGCATCGATGAATGGCGCGCCCAGGCCGGCGACACCGAAACCCTCGACACAGAGCTCCGGACGACCGATGCCCTCGTCGTGCTCGGCGGCGATGGGACCTTCCTTCGGGCGGCGCGGGCCGTCGCCGAGGTCGACGTGCCACTGCTCGGCATCAACCTGGGCAAGGTCGGGTTCCTGTCGAAGGCCGAGGCGAGCGACCTCGAGCCTGTGCTCGAGCGGATCACCGCCGGCGAATTCCGGATCGACGAGCGGCTCGCGATCGAGGGCCGGATCTTGTGGCAGGGCGTTGGCGACGAGGCGGCCCGTCATGTGGCCCTCAACGACATCGTCATCGCGCGTGGCTCGCTCGCTCGCGTGTGTCGGCTCGACGTGAGCATCGACGACAGCCACCTCGCGACGTTCATCGCCGACGGCCTGGTCGTCGCCAGCCCGACGGGGAGTACCGGCTACTCGTTCTCCGCCGGCGGTCCGATCCTCGACCCCGCCAGCCGCAACCTTGTCGTGACGCCGATCGCCGCGTACCTCTCGGCGATCCGCTCGGTCGTGGTGAGTCCGCAGCAAGTCGTGCGGTGTCGCGTCGTCGATGCGTTCGAGGCCCTCGTCTCGGTCGACGGCCGCGAGGACCTGCCGATCGCCGTCGGCGACGTCGTCGAGGTCCGCGCCATGGACCGCCCGATCCGGCTCATCGAACCGAAGGGCGCGCAGCCGTTCTGGGACCTGCTGCGCCACAAGGTGGAGCTGCTCCCGTCGTGACGGACGATGCCCGCGACCTCGAGGATGGCCGGGACCCCCCGGCCCTCGGTCGCCTGCTCGAGCTGACCGTCGTCGACCTGGCGCTGATCGATCGACTGCGACTGACGTTCGATGCGGGTCTCAACGTCATCACCGGCGAGACGGGCGCCGGCAAGAGCCTGCTGATCGATGCGCTCGGGCTGGCGCTCGGCGCGCGAGCCGATACGACGCTCGTCCGCCACGCCGCAGACCTGGCCCGCGTCGAGGCCCTGTTCGACCGACTGCCCGAGCCGCTCATCGCCGTGCGCGAGGTCGCCGCGAACGGCCGCTCGACCGCTCGCCTCGACGATGCGACCGTCACCGCGGCACGGCTCGCGGAGGAGGTCGGCCCGCTGGTCGAGATCCACGGCCAGCACGACCAGGGCCGGCTCCTCGACGAGCGGTGGCAACGCGACCTCCTCGACGGGTTCGGCGGCCACGAAGAGCTGAGGACCTCGATGGCCTCCGCGGTCGAGCGGTGGCGGGAGAACCGCGCCGTGCTCGACGCCGCGGCCATCGACCCGCGCGAAGTCGCGCGCCGGATCGACCTGCTCGAGCATGAGGCCGGCGAGATCTCGCGCGCCAACCTGCGGCAAGGCGAGGCCGATGAGATCCGGGCGCGGCTGACGGCGGCCCAGCATGGCGAGGCCATCGCCCGGGGCGCGGCAGCTCTCCGCGAGGCGCTGACTCGGGAAGGATCCGGCGCACGGGACGCGACGGCCGTCGCGCTGCACGAGGCGAACGGGATCGCCCGACTCGATCCGCGCTTCGAGCCCCTCGCGGAACGCCTCGCGGGCCTCGAAGCCGAGCTTGCCGACGTCGCCGACGACGCTCGAAGACTCGCCGAAGACGTCGACCACGACCCACGGGCGGTCGCCGAACTCGACGCAAGGCTCGGCATCATCCACGGCCTGCTCCGACGGTACGGCGACGACGAGGCGACGGTCATCGAGCATGGCGAACGGGCAGCCGCCGAATTCGAGCGACTGCGCGGCCTCGATGAGGAGCGTGCGCTGCGCCAGCGCGAAGACGCGCGGCTGCTCGACGACGTCGCGAACGCTGCCGAAGCGCTGTCCAAGGCGCGTCGAGAGACGGCCGGCGTCCTGACTGCCGCGGTGTCCGAGGTCCTCGTGGAGCTCGGCTTCCCGTCGGGTGTCTTCGAGGTCGGGGTCGGTCGACGCACGGCCAGCGCTGGCGAGGCGGCGGTCGAGATCGACGGCGACGCGCTCGCGTTCGATACGAGCGGTGTCGACGAGGTCGTCTACCGGCTCGCACCCAACCCCGGTGAACCGCCGCGCTCGCTGGCCAAGATCGCCTCCGGCGGGGAGCTGTCGCGGGTCGCGCTCGCGATCAAGCGGGTGCTCGCCGAAGCCGACGCGACGCCGACGCTCGTCTTCGACGAAGTCGACACCGGTATCGGTGGCCGGAGCGCCGACCCGGTCGGCCGGTCGCTGTGGGGACTCGCGCGTCGGCATCAGGTGCTGTGCGTGACGCACTTGCCGCAGATCGCCGCACACGCGGACGCGCACTACCGGATCGTCAAACGCGAGCGCGACGGCCGGACCGTTACGGAAGTCGAACGAATGGACCGCGAAGGGCGGATCGTCGAGCTCGCCGCGATGCTCGGCGGCGGCCCCGGCGATGCTGCCGCACTCGCATCGGCGCGTGAGCTCCTTGATCGCGCGGAATCGTGGCGGGCCGGACCGGTCGCCGCGGGAGGTGACCGTTCCGCGTGAACCTCGACCGCGCGATCGAGGACTACCTCGCCTATCTCCACGTCGAGCGCGGACTCGCCGCGGCGACGATCCGGGCGTATCGCTCCGACCTGAGTGACTTCGAGCGCAGCGTCAGCGGCACCGGCGGTGCCTGGGCGCGTTCCGCCGAGCCGGCCGTCCGCTACCTCGCAGCCCGGACGCGCCGCGGGCAGCCGGGCGAGCGTGCGCTCGCGCCGACCAGCCTGCGTCGCCGTGCGGCGGCGCTGAAGGGCTTCTACCGCTTCGCGTTCGGCGAGGGCCTGATCGACGTCGACGTCGCGACCCATCTCGACCTGCCACGGCAGAGCCGTCGTCTGCCCGACACGCTGGACGTGGACGAGGTCGACCGCCTGCTCGAGGCCGCGTCGGTCGGCGGTGTCCGGGATCGCGCGCTGCTCGAGTTGCTGTACGCGGCGGGACTTCGGGTGAGCGAGGCGATCGGGCTCGACCGCGAGGATCTCTCGCTCGACGGCGCGTTCGTGCGCGTCATCGGCAAAGGCGACAAGGAGCGCCTCGTACCGATCGGCGAGGTGTCGATCGACCACCTGTCGGGCTGGATCGCCGGTCCTCGCGCGACGTTGCTCGAGCTCCACCACGTCGAGCCGGTCCGCGGTGGACCACTGTTCGTCGGCGACCGCGGACGACGACTCGCGCGCCAACAGGCGTGGGCCGCCGTGCATGGCGCTGCATCGCGCGCCGGTCTCGACGGGAAGGTCAGCCCACACACGCTGCGCCACTCGTTCGCGACCCATCTGCTCGAGGGCGGGGCGGACCTGCGTGTCGTCCAGGAGTTGCTCGGGCATGCGAGTATCTCCACGACCCAGCTGTACACGCATCTCACGGGCGAGCGGATCCGGGACGTCTACCGCAGGGCGCATCCGCGAGCCTGAACGGCGGCCGAGAGAGCGCCGGCGAACGCGGCAGCAGCGGACAGGAGGACCACGCGACCATGGGCTACGCCGAGCGGCTGATGTCGACGGGGGAGCGCATCGTCCATCGCGAGAAACAGCACTGGTTCGTGTTCATATGGGGGGCGCGCTACACCATCCTCGCCATCATCGTCGCGGGCCTCGGTGCCGTGATCCAGACCAACGTGTCGTCGCCTTGGCGCGAGATCCTCGGCTGGGCCGCGGCGATCCTGTTCATCGGCGGCCTGTTGCTCCTCGGCTGGACGATCCTGCGCTACGTGAACCAGGAGTACGTGCTGACCAATCGGCGTGTCATCGAGGTCGAAGGCGTCCTCAACAAGCGGGTCACCGATTCATCGCTCGAGAAGGTCAACGACATCGTCCTGACCCAGTCGATCTTCGGGCGCATGTTCGGCTTCGGCGATCTCGAGATCCTGACAGCGTCGGAGACCGGGATAAGCCGGTTCCGGATGCTCATCCAACCGGTCAGGTTCAAGCGCGAGATGCTCGACGCGAAGCACGAGTACGAGCGCGACATCGCCGGGTCCGGGTACGTGACCTCGCCGCCGCTCCGTGCCGAGTTCTCCGGCGGCGGACCGCCGACGGACGACACGGTCTCGACGCCACTGCCGCCCGCCCCCGCGCCCGCGCAGCCGCTGTCGCGCGATGAGGTCACGCAGACGCTCAACAGCCTGGCCGATCTCCGCGACCGCGGTGCGATCAGCTCCGAGGAGTTCGAGCGCAAGAAGGCCGATCTGCTGGCGCGACTCTGACGCGCCCTCGGCTCATTCGGGACGCGTCACGAACGCCGACGACCGGCGCCGGTACGATACGCCGGACCCTCTAGAGGAACCCCGTGTCTGATGAACTGCTGGCGGCGCTGATCGTCGTCGCCATCATGCTGCTGGTCGGCTTCCCGGTGCACGAGTTCTCCCACGCGCTCGCGGCCTACCGCTTGGGCGACAGCACCGCCCGTTTCATGGGCCGTCTGTCGCTGAACCCCGTCGTCCATTTCGATCCGTTGGGCGGCATCCTCCTGGCCATCACGTTCATCGGATCGGGGGGATCGTTCGGGTTCGGCTGGGCGAAGCCGACGCCCGTGAACCCGCGGAATCTGGAAGGGGGGCGCTACGGCGAAGCGATCGTCGCGGCGGCCGGGCCGATGTCCAACCTCGTGCTGGCGATCGCGGCGGCCATCCCGTTGCGCTACATCCTGTCGAACCTGACCCTGGCCGACCAGATCCCGACCCTGCTCCTCCAGGTGCTCTATCTGTTCATCGTCATCAATCTGGTGTTGATGATCTTCAACCTCTTCCCGATCCCGCCGCTCGACGGCTCGAAGGTGCTGTTCGCCTTCCTCCCGCCGCAGGTCGCTTGGCGGTGGCGCCCGATCCTGGAGCAGTACGGGTTCATCCTCCTGTTCCTCATCTTCTTCGTCCTTCCGGCGGTCGGGATGCCGATCGGGACCCGGATCGTCGGCGAGATCATCAATGCCCTCCTCGGCTTCTTACTGGGCCGCTAAGGTCCGACAGTTCCGCGCGCACGTCACGGCACGCGTGGGCGCGGACGAGCGGGCGGAGCTCATCGGCTGGCTTACCCCTCAGGAGCTCGCGCTGTTCGATTCGATGCATATCGCCGATCAGCGCCACGGCCTCGATGTCGTGGCGACGCTTCGCGGGGAAGGGGTGACCGACGACGATGTCCTGCTCGCCGGGCTGCTGCATGACGCCGGGAAGGGCAAGATCGGCGTCTGGCCGCGGGTCGCGTACAGCCTCGGTCAGGCCTACGGATCCTGGGTATGGCGCGTGGCATCCTTCGTTCCCGGCTGGCGGCGCGCACTGCGAGCGCTCCAGGACCACGCCGAGTCGTCGGCTTCGCTCGCGGGGGCCGCAGGTTGTTCGGCACGGACCGTCGACCTGATCCGGCACCAGGACGCACCGATCGACCCGGTGGCCGGGCGCGCGCTCCAGCTCGCGGACGAGGCGAACTGATGCTGCCCGAGGTGACCGGCGCGCCCGGCGTACCGGTGATGGATGCGTCGCCGGCAGTCCGCTTCGGAGATGGTCGTCGTCCCGAGACGGCGACGCACGTCCAGGTCGCCACGTTCGACGGACCGCTGGGCCTCCTGCTGTCGCTGATCGAAAGCCGCCAGCTCGACGTGCTGACGGTCCCGCTCGGCAGCCTGGCCGACGCCTACCTCGAGGCCCTCGCGACCCTCGAAGCGGACCGACTCGGGAACATCAGCGCCTTCGTCGCGATCGCCTCGCAACTGATCCTGATCAAGAGCCGGGCGATGCTGCCGCGGCCTCCCGCCGTCGCGGCCAGCGCCGTGGACGGCGACGATGCCCCCGACCCGGAGGCGGAGCTCCGCGCCCGGCTGCTGCTGTACCGGGCACACCGCGACGCGGGCCGCCGGCTGGCTGACGACGCGATCGAGCGGATCGGCCTGTTCCGCCGCGAGGCCGGTGCTGCACGCGCGTCCGGGCTCGCCGGAGCGCGGCCGGTCGACGTCCCGCCGATGGATCCGGCCGTCCTTGCGAAGGCCCTCTCGCATCTCGCCTTGATCGTGCCACCGCCGGAACCGCCCCCCGAGATCATGCCCAGGACCGTGACCCTCACCGAACGAGCCCGGATCATCCGCGCCGCTCTGCGCGACGCACCGGAGGTCGTGCTCCAGGACCTGCTCCGGGGCGTGCGCGATCGCGTCGTCGTGGCGGTCACGTTCCTCGCGATGCTCGAGCTCATGAAGCGACGCGAGATCGTCGTCGAGCAGGCAGAGCCGTGGGGTGCCATCGTGGCCAAGGCCACGGACGCACTTGCCGACGACGCGCCGCTGGACGAGACCCTGGAGTCGTTCGCATGACCGACGAGCTGGAGGTCGAGCTGGAGCAGCCCGAGAACGGGTCCGACGAGACGTCGGAAGCCGTCCCACAGGACCGCCCGGCCCTCGAGCTGACCGAGGCTGCGCTCGAAGGCCTCCTGTTCGTCGCCGAGCGACCGCTG
>JBKPMM010000120.1:0-12875 GCA_046732155.1 Chloroflexota bacterium
GTCCGCGGGATCGGCGTCGCCGTCATCAGCAGGACGTGCGGGCTGACGCCGCCGCTGGCCTTCGCCTCGAGCTCGCCCCGCTGCTCGACGCCAAAGCGATGCTGCTCGTCGATGATCGCGAGGCCGAGCCGGGCGAACGAGACCGATTCGCTCAGCAGGGCGTGCGTCCCCACGATGACCGACGCCTGACCCGAGGCGATCAGGTCGTTGGCGTGGGACCGGTCCCGAGCGTTGAGCGAGCCGGTGAGCAACAGCACGTCGACGCCGACGCCCTCGACGAGCGCACCGACCGTGTCGCGGTGTTGTCGAGCGAGCAGGTCGGTCGGCGCGAGCAGGGCACCCTGGAAACCCGCCTTCGCGGCGGCCGCGAGGGCGTAGGCCGCGACGGCGGTCTTGCCCGACCCGACGTCGCCCTGGAGCAGACGCAGCATCGGGGCCGATCCGCCGAGGTCGGCGCGCACCGCGTCGATCGCCGCCGTCTGATCGGGCGTGAGCTCGACGGGCCGGCCGACCTTGGTGGAGAGCGCGCCGACGAGCGCGGATCGGATCGCGTCATCGGTCGCGTCCTCGATGACGATCGTCGGGGCGCGGTCAGCCCCGCGCGCGCGGCGACGGGCAACCATCCCCAGCTGGAGCGCGAGCAGCTCGTCGAATGCGAGCCGGCGGAGCGCGGTATCCCGTCGTTCGAACGACTCCGGGTAGTGCGCCGACTCCAGCGCGTCGGCGATGCCGACGAGGTCCTCTTCCCGCCGGAGCGCATCCGGCAGGTACTCGGGGTAGGCATGGCCCGCGCGGTCGAGCGCCTCGCGCATCGCCACGCGGAGGCGGGCGGCCGTCAGGCCCGCGGTCAGGCGATACACGGGAACGATGCGACCCGCATGGAGCACCTCAGCGTCGCCCTCGACGACCTGGAACTCGGGGTTGTCCAACGTCCAGCGGCGTCCGAACCGCTTCAACCGTCCCGACACCACGATCTCCTGACCTTGCCGGAGCCGCCGTTCGATGAACCGTCGCCCGAACCAGGTGGCCTGGATCTCGCCGGTCTCGTCGCTCAGGTGCGCGACCGTCCGCTGGACGCGGCGTCGCCAGGTCGCCTCGACCTGGATGTCATCGACCCGGACGCGCGCTGACACCACCGTCCCCTCCTCCGTCCAGACGAGATCCCCGAGCTTGGACAGCTCGCGCAGGTCGTCGTATCGCCGGGGCAGGTGGAACAGCAGGTCGCGCACGTCGTACCAGCCGAGTCGGATGCCCGCGCGCCTCAGCAGTCCAGCAGCGGTCAGTCCGGACTTCGCAAGCGGGGTCGAGAGCAGCTCGACGGGGTCGGTCGGCGGCGGTGGCGTCAGTGGCCGCGCCGGCGCGCGCGTCGTCGGCATCGGCCTACTCGGCCGAGATCAGATACCGGTAGAAGGGCTGCCCGCCGTGCCGGACTTCGATCTCCGCACCCGGGGCGACGCTCCCGATCCGCTTCGCCATCGCCTCCGCCTCCGCGAGGTTGGCGCCGTCGCCGTAGAACAGCGTGATCAGCTCGAATCCTGGCGTGAGCGCGGTCATGGCCTTGAGGACGGCCTTCTCCGTATCGTTGTCGGCGGCGACCAACCCATCGTCGGGATCGAGCGCGATCGTCTGGCCCTTCTTGACCTTCTTGCCGCCGATCGTCGCGTCGCGGACCGCCTCGGTCACGACCACTGACTGGACCGCACGACCTGCCTCGGTCATGGGGCCGACGTTCGCGGCAGCGTCCATCCCCGGATCGAGCGCAAGCAACGCAGCGAACCCCTCGGCGGCGTTGCGCGTCGGGACGACCTGCACGGGACGCTCGGACATCTCGGCGACCTGGCGTGCAGCAAGCACGACGTTCGGATTGTTCGGCAGGAGCAGGACCTCCTTCGCCTGCACCTTGCCGACGGCCTCGAGCAGCTCGCCGGTGCTCGGGTTGTTCGACTGGCCTCCCTGGACGACCGACGCGACCCCGAAATCGCGGAAGATCGCCGCAAGGCCGTCGCCACTCGTGACGGCAACGACGGCGAGGCTGGGAAGGTCGGCAGCCGGCCCCGTGCCGTTATGGTCGCCGGCCGTGGTCGCCGCGCCGGCCGGCCGGGCGATGCTCGCCTCGGTCGGAGGGGGTGGTGGGCTCCCGGTGAACTCGGCGGCGCGCGTCTCGCGGACGTCACGGGCCTGGTTGTCGAGGTTCTCGACCGTGATCCGGCTCAGCTCACCGAGGCCCAGCCCGTACCCGATGACCAGGTCTGGTCGCTCGTTGTGGACATGCACCTTGAGTGCACGGGCGTCACCGGCGACGAGCACGGATTCGCCGATCGACTCGAGGTGGTCCCGGATCGCGTCCACGTCGAGCGTGCCGTGCGCCGCGCGCAGCAGGAACATCGTCTCGTAGCCGAAGCCCTCGTCCGCGTGGGCGACGAGCGTGCTCGGTTTCGGTCCCGCGGTCACTCCCCGCCGCGCCGCGCCGGTCGGCGTCCGATCCGTGAGGTGAAGCGGCGCGCCCTGGAAGAGACGGTAGAGGCCCTGTCCACCCGAGTCGACGACGCCCGCCTCACGCAAGATCGCCAGGAGGCTTGGCGTCCTCGCGACGGACTTTTCCGCCGCGTCGACGGTCGCACCGAGCACCGTCTCGATGTCGTCGTCGTGCTCGGCTGCCTCGACCGCGCCCGCTGCGGCCTCGCGGATCACGGTCAGGATCGTGCCCTCGACCGGTTTCGCGACCGCGCCGTAGGCCGTGCGGGCGCCCTCATTCAACGCGTGGGCCAGGTCGAGCCCGTTGAACCGCTTCTTGCCGGCGATCGCCTCGGCCATCCCGCGGAAGATCTGGCTCGTGATGACCCCGGAGTTGCCGCGGGCTCCCATCAACGCTCCGAAACTGATCGCCGCGGCCACGCGGTCGGCGGGTTCGCCGGCGACCGCCTCTGCCTCCTCCAGCGCCGCCCGCACGGTCGCGAACATGTTCGATCCGGTGTCGCCGTCCGGCACCGGGTACACGTTCAAACCGTTGATCTCGTCGATGTGCGCCTCGAGGTTGGTGACAGCGGCTCGGAATGCGTCGAGCAGGCCCTTGCCGTCGCAGGAGCGGCGGGCCATCTAGGCGACGTCCGTCCCGCTGTCGGCCAGGTCGCGCGGACGGATGCGTTCGACGGGAAGCGCGGTCGGTGATTGCGGCAGGACGCCACCGGCCGGCACGTGCAGCCCGTCGATGTGGATGGTGATCCGGCCGACCTCGCGATCGATCGCCTGCCGGACGGCGTAGCGGATCGCGGAATCGACCTGGCGTGCGACTTCTGCCACGGGGACGCCGAGGGCAACGGTGATGTCGATCTCGACCTCGATCCCGTCGTCGATCGCCACGGACAACCCGGGCGTGGCCAGACCGAGCCGTTCGACGAGACGACCGATCGGTCCGCCGGCGAACCCTGTGACGCCGTACGAACCAAGGGTCGCCGTCCGGACGACATCACGAAGGGCGCGGCCCGTGACGAGTGAACGCCCGGGCGTCGGACGGATGGCCACGCTGCTGGGGTCCTCCCTCGAGGGCTCGGCGACGGGGTGGCCGTGAGCGTGTGCTATATTACCGCCCCCCTCGGACTCCCCGGTTCGAGGCTTCCGTCTGACCACCGTTCCTGAGGATTCGCATGGCCCGCTCCTGCGCGATCTGCGGCAAGGTCTCGATGGGTGGGTACAACCCGCAGTCATCGGGATCGAACCGCGTCCGAGCCCACCGTCGGATGCAGCCGAACCTGCAGCCCCTCGTCATCGACCGCGATGGGACGCCGACGCGTACGCTCGTCTGCACGCGCTGCCGCCGCACCCTGCTCAAGGCGTCGAAGTAGCGTCGTCCTAGCCTCGAGCGTCGTTCGAGGCAGACCGCGCCTAGCGGTCGTCGGTGTCGAGCCAGATCGTGAACGGCCCGTCGTTCACGAGCTCCACCGCCATCTCCGCCCCGAAGCGCCCCGTCTCGACCCGGATGTCGTGCTCACGCAGCGAGGCGGCGAACCGCTGGTAGAGGCGCTCGGCTTGCTCCGGCCCAGCGGCACCGGTGAACCCCGGGCGACGGCCGCGGCTCGTGTCTGCGAACAGCGTGAACTGCGAGACGACCAGCGCTTCGCCGCGGACATCGACGAGCGATCGATTGGTGCGCCCCTCCTCATCGCGGAAGATCCGCAGCTGGGCCACCCGTTCCGCCAGGGCGTCGGCGGTGTTGCCATCGTCGTCGTGGCCGACCCCGATCAGGACGACCAACCCCGGTCCGATCGAGCTGAGCGGCTCGCCACCGACCCGCACGGACGCGCCGCTCGTGCGCTGGAGCAGCGCCCTCACGCGCTGCCCGCGAACGACCGACGCCAGGCGTCGGCCTCGGCGAGGAGGCGATCACGCGACGACCCGTGGACATCGATGACGTGCTCCTCGACGGTCGCGGGCACGAGGAGGTCGTAGTCGCGCACGCCATCCGGGTTCACCTCGCCCTCCCCGCGCAACATCATCACGGGGATGCCGGTGGCCTCGATCTCGTCCATCAGCCGGTGCGCGAGGTGCTTCGGGAGCGACGTGAAGCGGCTCATCCGGTCGTTCGGGATGGGTGGTCGCCCATCGTTCGGGCCGTATTGGAAGCCCTCGTCGGCCAGCGCCCGGATGAGGCGGACCTCGCGCCCCATGTCGCGACCCTTCAGGAACAGCGCCGAGCCGACCACGAGCACGTCGACACCCTGCGATCCGGCGAACTCCGCCGTCTCGCGGTTGATCCCGCCATCGACATGGATCTCGCCGCCGTACAGCTTGTGCTTCAGGATCTCGCGCGCACCTGAGGCCTTCGCGGCCAGGACATCCCTCATGAACGCCTGACCGCCGAACCCGGGCTCGACGGTCATGATCAGCACGATGTCCAACAGCTCGGCGTACGGCTCGAGCGCCGTGGTCGGGGTTCCCGGCTTGATCGCGAGACCAGCGGCACGTCCGGCGCCGCGGATCGCCTCGAGGGTCGGCGTGATGGGCTCATCGATCTCGACGTGGAACGTGATGGAGTCACAGCCGGCGTCGATGTACTCATCGATGAACCGGCCGGGCTCGTCGACCATGAGATGAGCATCGAACGGGATCGTGGTCCGCGGTCGGAGCGCCTTGATCGTATTCGCGCCGAATGTGAGGTTCGGGACGAAATGGGCATCCATGACGTCGAGATGGATGCGATCGACGCCCGCCGCGACGAGGCGCCGGACAGCGTTCGCGAGGTTGCCGAGGTCCGCATCGAGGATGCTGCCGGCGATCCGCGCACGGCCGGGCTGACTCACTCGCCGACTCCGACGGGCACTGGATCGTGGCTTCGCTCGCCACGAAGGGCTGCGGCGCTCTCGGCCTCGAGCCGTTCGCGGCGCCGCGCGACCGCCGGCATCGGTGGCTCCCCGGCCCGCTCCGCCGCAAGTTGCCCGCATGCCGCACCGACCTCCTGCCCGCGATTGCGCCGGATCGTGGTCGAGATACCGGCATCGCGAAGGGTCGCCGCGAAACGCTCGATGACGGGCATCGGGCTCGCCGTCCACGGGGTGTGGGCCACCGGGTTCATCGGGATGAGGTTCGCGTGCGCGTGGTCGCCGCGAAGCAACTCGGCCATGGCGTTTGCATCGAGGTCTGTGTCATTCACGCCGCTGATCATGGTCGCCTCGTAGGTGATCCGGCGGCCGGTGGCACGCGCGTGATCACGCGCCGCGTCGACGACCTCGGCGACCGGCCAACGACGATTCAGCGGGACGAGCACGTCGCGGAGCGCGTCGCGGGCCGCGTGGAGCGAGACCGCGAGCGTGAACTGCGGCCCGAGGGCGGTCAGGCGGCGGATGCCCGGGACGACGCCTGACGTCGAGACCGTGATGTGTCGCGCACCGAGGCCGAACCGGCGGGCGTCGTTGAGCGCCTCGACGGAGGCGAGCACGCGATCGAGGTTGAGGAGCGGTTCGCCCATGCCCATGAACACGACGTTCGTCAGGCGTTGACCCGTAGCGCCCAGTCGTCGCTGGGCGTGGCGTGCCTGATCGACGATCTCCGCCACCTCGAGGTCCCGACCGAACCCGAGCTCGCCGGTCGCGCAGAAAGGACAGCCGACGGCGCAGCCAGCCTGGCTCGAGATGCAGAGCGTGTGTCGCTCGCGGGACGTGCCGCGCGACGGGTAATGCATCAACACCGACTCGATGAGCGCGCCGTCCGCCAACCGGTGCAGCGCCTTCTCGGTCCCTCCGCCGTCCGCCAGCCTGATCTCGCTGTCCTCGACGGTGTCGAAACGGAACGCGTCGGCGAGGGCCGTGCGCAGGCTCTCGGGGAGGGTGCGGATGCTCGCCGCGTCGGTGAACCCGCCGTCCTTCCAGACGGCGTCGGCGATCTGCCGCGAGCGATAAGACGGCTCACCGTGGGCCTCGACCCAACTCGCAAGGGCGTCGGGCGTCACACCGGAGATGCCGGGGCGAGCGTCGGTGGTCACCGGGCGATGCTACTGCCGACGATCGATGGACGACCCCGGAGGTAGGCATCCCACGACATCCGGTCGCGCCCAGCGGGCTGGACCTCCCGCAACCGGAGGCGCGAACCGTCCGCGGTGCCGAGACCGTGCTCGTCGAACACTCCGGCGAGCGGCCCGTCCGGCTCGACCTCTGCTCGCCAGACGATGAGCCGCCCAGCGTCGGTATCGACGAACGAGCCCGGCCACGGCTGGTATGCGCGGACCTGCCGCTCCAAGGCTTTCGCGGGCCGAGCCGGATCCAGCCGACCGTCCTCGCGCCGAAGGGGCCGGGTCAGGGTCGCCCCCTCATCGGCTTGGGGCGTCGCAGTGATCTTGCCGCGCAGCCACGGGCCGACGTAGCGCGTCAGCAAGTCGGCCGCCTCGACCTCGAGCGTCTCCTCGAGCAGAGGCGTCGTCTCGTCGCCGGCCAATGCGACGCGCGTCTGCGCGACGATCGGGCCTGTATCGAGGCCTGCGTCCATCCGCATCAGGGTCACGCCGGTCTCGTCGTCACCGGCCAGGATCGCCGCCGGGATCGGCGTCGCCCCGCGGAAGCGTGGCAGGAGCGATGGGTGCAGGTTCAACGCTCCGTGGCGAAGATCGAGCAGCGCCGACGGGACGATCTGCCCGTAGTCGGCCAGGACGACGAGGTCGGGCGCGAGCCTCGACACCGCTTCGAGCGCCTCGCGGTCCCGCAGACGCGCAGGCGTCAGGATCGAGCGGATCTCGAGATGACGGGCGGCCTCGTGGATCGGGGTAACGGCGGCTCGCTGACCGCGGCCTGCGGGTCGGGGTGGCGCAGTGACGACGCCGACCAGCTCCACATCAGGGTGATCGGCGAGCCTCCAGAGCGTCTCGCGGCCGAACCCACCGCTACCGATGAAGACGGTCCGTGCCCGTCCCTCGGTCACGCGAGGGCGCTCGTCGCCTCGCGGACCTCCGCGTCGTCGTCCTCATCGCCCTGTCCGACGGGGATGAGCTCGTCCATGGAGTCGAGGTAGTCGATGTACAGCTTGCCGTCGAGGTGGTCGAGCTCGTGCTGCAGGGCGCGGCCGAGCAGCCCGGACCCGGTCACCTTGTACTTCTTACCGTGGCGGTCCTGGGCCACGACCCAGACCTTCTCCCGTCGCTCGACGTACGCCACATAGCCAGGGATCGACAAGCAACCCTCAAGGTCACGGTCGTCGCCCGTCGCCCGGACGATCCTCGGGTTGACCAGCTCGTAAAGGTGGCTTTCGACCTCGATCACGCAGGCCTGGAGCGCCTCACCTAGCTGCGGCGCAGCAAGACCGACGCCCGGGGCGTCGCGCATCGTGTGCGCGAGGTCATCGAGCAGCTCGTGGAGGTACTTGCCGAACGAATCGACCGGCTTGCCCTTCAGGCGCAGCCGCGGATCGCCGAGCGTGATGATGGGTCGGACGGACATCGCGGCGAAGTATATGGGCGACCGGCCGCGGACGGCAGGGCGCGGCCGCCCGGTCTGGCGGCGAACCGAGCGTCAGGTGCTCAGAGCGGCGGGTTGTCCTCGGCTACGTCCCGTGCGATGTCGGTCGCCGACGGGGGCTCCGTCGACGTGTCGGTGGCTGTGGCCGTCGCGGTCGACGCGCCGCCGCCGCTCGCGCTGGCCTGCTCGCGGATCTCGGCCGCCCACTCGCGCGAACGAAGGGCGAGTTTGCTGCTGACATCGGCCGTGGCCTCACCGGCCTGCTTCGCGATCGGGGCCGCCCGGTCGGCGGCGACGGCCACGAGCTCCGCCGCCTTCGCGGACAGCTCGCGGACCGTGGGAGCGGCCTTCTCGGCCGCGTCCTCGACCACGACCTTGATCTGCTCGAACACATCGTTGGCACGCGCGCTCGCGTTGGCGGCAGCGTCGCGGGCGCTGTCCTGGTCGGTGTCGGCGCCCGAAGGAGCCGAATAGCCGTCGTCGCGCGGTCCCTCCGCGGGCTCGTCGTGGTTCGGGTTCAGCGGATCGGTCATCTTCGTGGTCTCCTCATCCTGGGAGCGCAATCCTCCCACGAACCCGGAAGAAGCACACCGCAGCCGATGGTCCCGGCCGTATCATCGGTGCGAGAACCCGCACGGAGGACCATCGGTGGCCGTCGAGTGGAGTTTCGCCGAGCTCGAGCCTGCGCAGATCGACCTCGTCCATGAGGCCGAACGAACGCTCGATACAGACGTCGTCATGGCATACGCGCCGAGCCGTTGGGGAACGGTCGACCCCGATGCGGTCGGTGCGCATCTCCATCCGGTCGAACTCGAGGCCTCACAGCTCGAATATCTGCAAGGCCTCGAGCGGATGGTCGGTGGCGTCCTCGTCGCGTACCGGCTGGACGTGGATTGACCGAAGATCAGCTCGGGTCCTGCAGCAACACGTAGAGCGCGTTGTCGGAAGGGCACACGAAGTAGCCGTGGAGGCGTGGCAACGCGCCTTCGGGGATGTCGAAGCCTTCGCCGTTCGCCGCGACGACCTGGCCGGACGGATCCTTGACTACTGGGCCATCGGCGACGCCGACGAAACCCGCCGACCAGAAGGTCTGTAGCGACTTCCCCGTGTCGGTCTGCGCGGTGACCGCTTCCTCGGCCGCCGGGTCGATCATGAACACGACCCGACGATAGGCGACGGGCATCGCGTCACAGCCGAGATCAGCTGGTGCAGCGCGAAGCGCGATCGTTCCCTCGGCGCCAGACTGTGACGGCCCGGGCGAGGACACAGACGGTGGCTTCGCGGTCGGGGCGGCAGGACTGGCACACGCCGCCGCCAGGACGGCGACCGTCATCAGGGACAGGACTGGCCTAAGGTTCATGGTTCCCTCTGCGCGCTCGGCGGGAGTGCGCGCGTCCTCAGAGTAGTGACTCCGGGTCGACATCGACCGACCACGGCGGGCCGGGATCGCCGCCGAGGACTGCCAGCGGATCGTCGCCCCGGAGGATGACGTGATACCTCCACTTTTCGTTGCGTCGGGCGATGTACGCGGGTGCCGGACCTACCACCGTCGTCGCCGTGCCGCCGGCGCGTTCTCGGAGACGAGCGACCATCTCCTCCCCTATCCGTTCCGCGGCATCGCGCTCCGGCAGAGCCACCGTCAGCTTCACGATCGATCCGAACGGCGGCGACCCGAACCGGCGCCGAAGGTCGAGCTCGGCGGCATAGAAGGCGTCGCCGTCGTCGTCGACCACGGCTCGGATGACCGGGTGGTCGGGCTGGTACGTCTGCACGATGGCGCGACCGCGACGCTCGCCGCGACCGGCGCGCCCGATCGCCTGGCGGAGCAGCTGGTAGGTCCGCTCGGCGGCGCGCTCGTCCGGCAGGTTGAGTGCGACGTCACTGGATACGACACCGACCAGCGTCACGCTCGGGACGTCCAACCCCTTCGCGACAAGGCTCGTCCCGACGAGGACGTCCACGTCGCCCGCAGTGAACGCGTCGATCACGCGTTCCGCGGCGCCTCGCCGATCCGCGACGTCCCGATCCAACCGCGCGACCCTCAGTCGCGGATGGGCCTCACGAACCTCGCGTTCCACGCGCTCCGTGCCGCCACCGAGGTACCGGATCCGCGCTGAGTGGCAGTTCGGGCAGCGGGTCGCGAGTGGCGTCGCGCGGCCGCAGTGGTGACAGCGGAGCGTCGTCCCGGCCTGGTGATAGACGAGCGGTCGTTCGCAATCGGGGCATGCCTGGACGTGACCGCAATCGCGGCACAGCACGACCGACGCCGTCCCGCGGCGGTTGAGGACGAGGATCGCCTGCTCGCCGGCAGCGGTGTCCAGGGTGGCGAGCGCATCGTCGAGCGCGCTCGATAGCACGCCGCGGTTTCCTTCGGCGAGCTCCGCCCGCATGTCCGCCACGTCGACCACGGGCGGGAGTCCGGTCGGGCGGGTCGGGAGGACGACCCGGTCGTAGCGTCCATCGAGGGCGCGACCGTAGCTCTCCACCGCCGGGGTCGCGGAACCGAGGACGACCGCCGCTGACGCCAGTTCACCGAGGCGGATCGCCGTGTCGCGCGCCTGAAGGCGCGGCGTCCGGTCGCTCTTGTACGCGGCGTCGTGCTCCTCATCGACGATGACGACGCCAACGTCTCCAAGGGGCGCGACGACCGCCAGACGCGTGCCGACCACGATGTCGACGTCGCCCGCCCGGATGCGGCGCCACTCGTCGGCCCGTTCGCCCTCACCCAGCCCGGAATGGACGAGCGCCACCCTGACATCGAGATCGGAGCGCAACCGGTCGACCAGCGGCATCGCCATCGAGATCTCGGGGACGAGGACGAGCGCCGGTCGACCGGCCTCCAGGGAGGCGGCGATGGCTTCGACGTAGATCGCGGTCTTGCCGCCGCCGGTCACGCCGTCGAGCAGGAGCGGCCGCGGATCGCGCCGCGTGACAGCGTCGATGGCACGAGCGACCGCCTCGGCTTGCTCTGGCGAAAGCGAGGCCGACGCCGGACGACCGCCGCGAAGACCCGGCGGTCGGGCAGCGAGTGGCCGGCGTGGTCGTTCACGCGTCTCGGCCTCGACGAGTCGCCGCCGGACGAGCCCGGCCACGGCCGAGGTGCCATGGCGCCCGGCGACATCGGGCCCAGCGAGACCGCCGTTTGCCGCGGCCAACTCACCAAGCGCCGCGGCCTGCCGCGGCCCAAGGGGGCGACCGGGGACCCGCTCGCCGTCCGCGAGCGCCAGGGCTGCCTCGCGACCCGCGAGCGTCACCTGCAGCCAGCGCTCATAGCGCGGTCCGCCGGAGGCGCCAAGCAACGTCCAATCGAGGGCGATCAGTTCGCGATCCGCGAGCGAACGAAGGCGTCGCAGCAGGCCGGCCCGGCCGTCGGGAGCGGCAAGCTCGCGAGCCGGTCGAGCGCCCGAGGAGAGCTGTTCGAGCAGGTCGGCGTCGACCGCGTCATCGAGCGTGCTGGCAGCGCCTCCGGCGGGCGTCAGCTCTGCCACGAGCTCGAGGCGCTCGAGCAGACCTGGCGGAAGCATCGATCGGATCACGAGCGCCGGCGGCGCCAGGTAGTGCTCCGCGATCCAGCGTGCAAGCTTGAGTGTCAGCGGTGGGAGGAGCGGACCGTCGGCCCGGACCCGGTCGACGATCGGCTTGACCTCACCGGTACCGGGGACATCCTCGGCCGAACCCAGGATCACCCCGAGCGCCTGGCGCCGTCCGAACTCGACGAGGACGGCCTCGCCATCCTCGAGATCGGCAAGCCGCTCCGGTACCGCATAGGTGTACGGCCGAGCGCCACCAGCCCCCGCGGCGTCGATGGCGACCTCGACGAGTCGAACCCCGCGTCGCGAGCGGGCCCCGGCCGTCCCGCCCGTGTCGAGCTCGGACTCGAGCCCGAGGGTCACGTCGGTCTAGACGCGGACCCGCCGGCCCGCATGCGCCGCACGTTCCTCGGCGATGATCGCGTCGATCCGGTCGGCAGTCCGCCCGACCAGACCGGTCTCGTTCACGACGACGTGGTCGTAGTCGTCCTGCCGGGCGAGCTCGACGGCCGCGTCACGCTGGCGGACCTCGAGCTCGTCGGCCGTCTCGGTGGCCCGCGACCGCAGCCGGTCGAAAAGCGTCTCGAGCGACGGCGGGATGATGAAGATCAGCAGCGCCTCGGTCACCTGCTCCTTGACGACCTGCGCGCCCTGGACGTCGATCTTCAGGATCACGTCCTTGCCCGCCAGGAGTGCCTGGCGGACCGGCTCCCGTGGCGAGCCGTAGAAGTTCCCGTGGACCTCGTTCGCCTCCAGGAAACCCCGGTCCCGCCACATCCGGATGAACTCGTCGCGATCGACGAAGTGGTAGTCGATGCCGTCCACCTCGCCCTCACGCGGAGCGCGAGTCGTGACCGTGACCAGGTAATGCCGCTCGTTCTCGCGGCCCTCGGCCCGCTCCCGTCGGTGCATCTCGTCGATGATCGTGTCCTTGCCGACGCCGGACGGTCCCGAGATGATCACGAGCATCGCGCCGGGCGCGCCCTCGATGACGTTGTCGGGACGCCCGGGGTCCTGCGAGATGTTCGGCGGCTCCATCACTTGTCCGCCGTCGAGGCCGCCGAGCGGACCGAGATCGCTCATCGGCGGGCCGCCTCGTCGCGCAGTCCGATCAGCACAGTCTCGAGCTCGTCGGGGAGCGGTGCCGTCGCCCGGATGAGGTGGCCATCGGAGGGCGCGGCGAGTTCGAGTCGCCAGGCATGCAAGAAGAGCCGACCCAGCCCGTCCGGTCCGCGGCGCGACGTCCCGGTCCCGTACAGCGGATCGCCCGCCACGGGGTGTCCGATCGCATCGAGATGCACACGGATCTGGTGTGTCCTCCCGGTCACGAGATCCAACTCGAGCAGCGTCCAGTTCGAAAATCGCTCGCGCACACGGTAGCCGGTCGTCGACGCACGCCCGTCCGGAA
>JBKPMM010000121.1:0-5577 GCA_046732155.1 Chloroflexota bacterium
ACCCGTCGCAGCTCGACGAAGTTCGCGGCGACCGCAGGGTCACCCATCGCCAGCTCGAGGTGGTTCTTGCGAAGCCCGAGCCGCGTCAGTTCGGCGTCGAGAACGGTCCTCTGGCGTCGATACGCGTCCTTCGACAACTTCGGCTGCTTCGGGCGGCGTGGCGCCGCCGGCCTTGACGCCCCGCCCGCCCGCGTAGATGTCGTCGGCTGCGCCGGAGCGACGTGCGTCCCCGAAGCGCCGGGCGAAGCCACCGGTCGCGCACGTGCGCTGCCGCGCCGCGCTTCCTCCGCCTTCGTGGTCCAGCCGTCAGCGACGGCAGCCCGCCACGCGCGGTAGCCACCGTCGAATGCCACGGCGAGTCCGTCATCGACGACCCACAGCTTGTCGCAGACCGTCTCCAGCAGCCGCCGATCGTGCGACACGACCAGCAATGTCGCCGGTGACTCGCGCATGAACGTCTCGATCGCTTCGCGTGCCGGGATGTCCAGGTGGTTCGTCGGCTCGTCGAGCAGTAGCAGATTCGACGGTTGGATCCCCAGCAGCGCGAGCTCGAGCCGAGAGCGCTCGCCGCCCGACAGCGTCCGCACCTCCTTGAACGCGTCGTCGCCACGGAACAGGAACCTGGCCAGGTACGAGCGCGCCTCGCCGGCTGTCACGGGGATCGTCGAGGTCAGGGCGTCGAGCACGGTCTCGCCGGGGATCGCCGCACGACGGAGCTGGGCCAGATAGCCGAGCTGCGTCGCATTGCCGAACGTCAGGGCTCCGTCGAGCGGTGGCAGCTCGCCGGCGATCGTGCGGAGCAACGTCGTCTTGCCTGCGCCGTTCGGACCGACGATGCCGATCCGCTGGCCGCGCTGCGCCGCGAGGAAGGGTGCCTTCGCGACGGTCCGTGGCTTCGTCGCGGGCCGCCCCTCCGCGTCGAGCGCTCCCCTCCCCGGCAGGTAACCGACGACGAGGTCCTCGGCGCGGACGACGATCTCACCGGAGCGCGAGGCGCCGGACCCGACCAGCGACCCTTGCGGCAGCGTCAGCTTCCGGCCGGTCTTGGGCGCGTCACGGCGATCCTCGATCAACCGCTCCAGCCGCGCCTCGTGCTCGTGCATCTTGCTGAACTTGCGGTGGCTCCGATAGCGCTGGACGAGCTCCCGCTCCCGCTCGATCTGCCCGGCCTGCGTATCGGCCTCCTTGGCCGCGCGGGCATCGCGCTCATCGCGCTGGCGCCGGTAGGCGCTGTAATCGCCACGGAACGCCGTCAGCCGCCGGTCGCGGAGCTCCCAGATGCGGGTGACGGTCGCGTCGAGGAACGCACGGTCGTGCGACGCGACCAGGAGTGACCCAGTCCGGCGCCGGAGATGCTCCTCGAGCCACTCGAGTGCCCCCAGGTCGAGGTGGTTGGTCGGCTCGTCGAGGAGGAGGAGGTCAGGGTCGGCGATCACGAGACGGGCGAGCGCCGCGCGCGTCTGCTCCCCGCCCGACAGCGCCGACGGCGGCTTCGCCCATTCGGCTCGGGTGAACCCGAGACCGCTCAAGGCGGCGTCGACGCGCTGGTCCAGCGTGTACCCACCAAGGACCTCGTAGCGGTGCTGCAGGTCGGCATAGGCCGTCTCGGTCACGCGCCCGTCTCGCTCGAACGCAGCGAGGTCGGTGGCCATCGCCTCCAGATGGGCGGCCCCCGAACGGACCGCGGCCCGAAGGTCGAGCGATGCCATGAACGTCGCGTCGAGGTGGGCCTCCTGGGCCAGCAAGCCGATCGATAGGTTGCGCTTGCGGCTGACCGAGCCACGGTCGGGTTCGTCCGTCCCCGCGGCGAGACGAAGCAACGTCGTCTTGCCCGCGCCGTTGGGGCCGACGAGCCCGATCCGATCGCCGAGCGCGATCGCGGCGTCGATCGAGTCGAGGATCGTGAAGGTGCCGATCTCACGAGTGACGCCAACGAACCGAAGGATCGACATCAGCCCGCCGCGGCGCCACCCGCCGCGGCGCGAGCCGCCGCGCGCCTGGTCGCTGCAGCGCGTCGCGTGCGCTCGGCGCGAGGCATCGCCTCGGTCCCATCCTGGCGGCCTGCGTCGAGGTCCGTCCAACGGCGTCCCCGGTGACGCGGACCGCCCGTCATCCCGCGCAGGATGGCCGTGGCACCCTTCCGGTCCGCCGCGGACAACCGCTGGCAGAACGAGCAGAAGTGGGTCGAGCGGGCTCCGATGACGATCCGCTTGATCGGATGGCCGCAGCGCGGACACGGCTCGCCGGTCCGCTGATAGACGTCGAGGCGCTCCTGCATCGAGCCGTCGCCGTCGGGTGCCGTGTAGTCGTCGATGGACGAGCCGCGTCGCTCCACGGCCTCGGCGAGGACCTCGCGGACCGCCTCGTACAACCGCCGCTCATCGGGCGGTCTGAGCGACTTCGCCGATCGCAGCGGATGGAGCTTCGCGCGCCAGAGCGCCTCGTCCGCGTAGATGTTGCCGACGCCCGCGAGGAACGACTGGTCGGTCAGCAGCGGCTTGAGGCGGCCCTTCCGGCGCCGGATGAGCTTGCGGAAATCGCGCAGCGTGAACCCGGGGTCGAGCGGCTCCGGACCGATCGCTGCGAAGACTGCGCGCCCACCGATCTCCTCGACGAGCTCGCCGCTGACGGGATCGCGCGCGTACAGCCCGATCTTGCCGAACTTGCGGATGTCCCGGAACCGGACCTCGCGCCCATCCTCGAGCTCGAGCACGAGCCTGATGTACGGGTCCTCCGGCCACTCCGCCGGCACGACGAAGATCTGGCCCGTCATCTTGAGGTGGATCGTGAGTGCCGCCTCGCCGGTCAATCCGACGACGACGAGCTTCGCCCGCCGGCCGACCGCCTCGACGGTCCGACCGGTCACGCCGTCCGCGAACGCGACGGGATCCTGCGAGCGCAGCGTGCGGACCCAGTTCGTGCGCGCACCGACGATGGTCGCGCCGACCAGCTTGGGTCGCAGGTCGCGCGCGACGGTCTCCACCTCGGGAAGCTCGGGCATCGAATGGGTCCTACGACGCCAGCGGGGCGACCGGCGCCTCGAGCGGCATCTCGTCCGCCTCGGCGGCGATCGCATCGGCGCGCGTGAGCGGCGTCATCGACTCCCAGTCATCGCCGACCTTGACGTCGACCACGAGCGGCACCGTCAGCGGCAGCGCGCCCTCCATCTCGCGGCGGACGATCGCGGCGAGCGCCTCGACCTCCTCGCGCGGTGTCTCGAACAGCAGCTCGTCATGGACCGAGAGCAGGAGTCGCGCGCGCAGGCCTGCGTCACGGACGGCAGCGTCGACCCGGATCATGGCGATCTTCTGGATATCGGCGGCCGTCCCCTGGATCGGCATGTTGATCGCCATCCGCTCGCCGGCCCCGCGGAGGGACGGATTGGAGGCACGCAACTCGGGGATCTGACGCTTGCGGCCGAGCAGCGTCTCGACGAAGCCCTGATCGCGGGCCTGATCCTTGATGGCCATCATGTAGTAGCTGATGCCGCTGTAGGCCGTGAAGTAGCTGGTGATGAACGTCTGCGCGTCCTGGCGCGAGATGTTCGCTCGGCTCGCGAGCCCGAAGTCGCTCATGCCGTAGGCGAGCCCGAAGTTGACCATCTTGGCCATCGATCGCTCGCCGTGGGTGATGTCCTCGGGGGCCTTGCCGAGCACGCGAGCCGCGGTCTCGCGGTGGATGTCGGCATTGCGCGCGAACGCGTCCTTGAGGTGCTCGTCACCCGAGACATGGGCGAGGATCCGCAGCTCGATCTGGGAGTAGTCGGCACCGAGCAGCACGAGACCGGGTTCGCCGGCGACGAAGGCGCGCCGGATGCGCCGGCCGAGCTCCGTCCGGATCGGGATGTTCTGGAGGTTCGGATCGGACGACGAGAGGCGGCCGGTCGCGGCGACGGCCTGATGGAATGTCGTGTGCAGACGACCGTCCGAGGCGATCAGCGTCGGCAGCGCCTCGACGTAGGTCGAGCGGAGCTTCGTGTAGACGCGCCATTCGAGCAACTTGTCGACCATCGGGTGGGCCGGTCGGAGCTCCTCGAGGACCGACGCGTCAGTCGAGTAGCCGGTCTTGGTCTTACGGCCCTTGGGCAGGTTCAGCTCGAAGAAGAGCACCTGCTCGAGCTGCTTGGGACTGCCGAGGTTGAACTCATGACCCACATCGGCGTAGATCTCCTGCTCGAGTCGCGCGATCTCCGTGCTGAACTCGCGATGGAGGAGCGCGAGCGCCTCCCCGTCGAGCGCCACGCCCGTGGCCTCCATCCGCGCGAGGACCGGGATGAGCGGGAGCTCGACCTCGCGGAAGAGGCGGTCGAGCCCATCGATCTCGGTGAGCCGCCGCTGCAGCGGGTCGCGCACAGCGAGCGCTGACAGCGCTTCGATACCTGCGCGCGCGGTCGCGGGCAGCTCGTTGCCCGGTGGCAGGATCTGGTCGAGGTGCTCCGCGACGACGTCCGCGATCGTCTGGCTGCGCAACGCCGCGTTCAGGATGTAAGCGGCGATCTGCGTGTCGAAGGCGACCGGCGTCGGGTCGAGGGCCGGGTCGTCCGCGAGCCCGGCGACCAGGACGGGCTTCACCTCGTGTCCGACCAGCGGGATGCGCAACCGTTCGAGGAGGTGCCGTAGCGCGTCAGACGCCTCCTGCCCATCGGCGGCGACGGCGCGCCCGTCGGTCCCGACGACGGCCAACGCGAGCGGCGTGCCGCGCCTAGGTCGCGGATCGTCCCGGACGAGCGCGACGCCGACGGCCGGCTGGCTGATCAGCCACGACTCGAGGTCGGCGACTCGCGCGGTATCGAGCACCTCGATGCGACCTGGGTCGACGATGGCCGCCGCGAGGGCCGCCGGGAGGTCATCGGTCGGTTCGAACGGTCGGGCCTGCGCGCTCGACGAGGTCCCGGCTGCGTCGGTGGATGGCGTCACGACCGCATCGAAGTCGAGCCGGAGCTGGAGCTCCGTGCTCGCCGGTCGGTCGCCGCCGCGTCCTGGTCCCCAGCCTTCGGGTCGGCCCGCGACCCGCGCCGCCGGGACGTACCCGCTCTGCGCCACGGATCGCAGTCGCTCGGTGCGCTGCTCCGCGGTCTCGCCAGCCATCGGTGGCAGCCGCTCGATGAGGGTCCGGAACTCGTACTCCCGGAATAATCGGACGACCGTATCGCGGTCGTAATCGCCCAGCCGGGCCGCCTCGAGGTCGATCTGGACGGGCAGGTCGCGCACGATCGTCGAGAGGTCGCGGCCCATGAACACCTGGTCGCGGTGATCACGCAGCTTTTCACGAAGCTTCTCGGGGGTGACGTCAGCGAGCCGATCGAACAACGAGTCGAGGTCCCCGAACTCGCGGATGAGCTTGGCGGCAGTCTTCTCCCCGACGCCAGGCACGCCCGGGATGTTGTCGGTCGGGTCACCCTTCAGCGCCTTGTAGTCGATCATCTGGTCGGGTCGGAGACCGAACCGTTCGTCGATCTTGGCGACGTCGTAGATCACCGTGTTCTCGACGCCTGAGCGCGTGGTCATCAAGCGGACGCGCGGCGTCACGAGCTGGAGCATGTCGAGGTCGACGGTGACGATCGTCGTCTCGAGGTCC
>JBKPMM010000122.1:0-7763 GCA_046732155.1 Chloroflexota bacterium
TCACCGACGCGATCCAGGCGATGATGGAGGAGCAGGCGGTCTACGCCTACGAGTTCGAGGGGACGCGCTACGACGCCGGCACGACGATGGGCTGGCTCAAGGCGTCCGTCGAACTGGCACTCCAGCGGCCGGAGCTGAGCAGCGAGTTGCGCACTTACCTCGGCGGGCTCCAGCTCTAGAGGTCCCCCCCGGGCGCGATACGCGAGCGCCCGTCGGGTCGTCGGAACAGGGGCATGGGGTACCATGCCGGCCGAGCGCGTCGCGAACGTCGGCGGCGCGCGCATCCATGTCGGGCGCAGTTCGAGGGGCACGTTTGGCTGAGATCGGGACGATCCTTGGGGGTCGCTATCGGCTCGTGGAGCTGCTCGGGCAGGGCGGCATGGCCACGATCTACCGGGCGGCCGACACCCAGCTCGGACGCGATGTCGCCATCAAGCTGCTCCGCCCTGAGTACCTGCGAGATCCCGATTTCTCGAGCCGCTTCCGCCAGGAGGCGCAGAACGCCGCGTCACTGAACCACCCCAACGTGGTCAGCGTGTACGACTACGGCGAGGACCCCAACGGGCCCTACATCGTCATGGAGCTCGTCGACGGGGAGGACCTCGCGACGATCCTCCGCCGGAACGGTGCACTCCCGGCCTCACAGACCGCGCGCATCGCCGCAGCCGTCGCTCGAGCACTCGCCGCAGCGCACGCGCGCGGGATCGTCCATCGGGACGTGAAGCCGGGGAACGTCCTGATCGGGCGGGATGGGCGCGTCAAGGTCGTCGATTTCGGCATCGCCCGAGCCGTCGCCGAGGCGCAGATGACGCTGCCAGGGACGACGCTCGGCTCTGTCCACTACTTCAGCCCCGAGCAGGCGCGCGGCGAGCCCGCGACCAATGAGTCGGACGTGTACTCGCTCGGCATCGTCATGTACGAGATGCTCACCGGTGTCCGGCCATGGGAGGGCGACAGTGCCGCGGGCGTCGCGCTCGCCCGCCTCAGCGGCCCCGTGCCCGATCCCGCGGCCGTGCGACCATCGGTTCCGCCCGATCTCGCCGCGATCACCCGAAAGGCGCTCGCCCCGCTCCCGATCGACCGCTTCGCGTCCGCCACCGCGATGGCAGAAGCGATCGAGTCGTCGCGATCGGCGACGGGCGCGGGTGCCGGGGCGGCGGCTGCCGCCGCGGGCGGCGTTGCTGCTTCGGCTGGCGTGGCTCGCTCCAATCCGACCGTCGTCTCGTATCCGAGTGATGCGTATGCCGGCGCAGACGATGTGCCACCGACCTACTCCCCGACGTCGACCGGGCGACGGAGCGTGGTCGAGGACGACACCAACCGGACCAGCCCGGTCGTCTGGATCGCCGGCATCGCCGCGATCCTGCTCCTCGCGGCGATCGGCTTCATCGTCTTCCAGATGCTGTCCGGCCCTTCGACGCCACCCACCCAGCAGGTCGCCGTGCCCGATTTCGTCGGCAAGCTCCTCGCGGAGGCGACCCAGGAAGCGGAATCGGTGGGGCTCAAGCTGGAGGTCACGGACCAGACGTCCGACCAGCCGGTCGGGACGATCCTCGATCAGAACCCCGTGGCTGAGACGCTCGTCGACACCGGGTCGACGGTCCGTGTCACGGTCGCGTCCGGTGTCGAACAGGTCCCGATGCCCGACCTCCGGAACAAGACCGAGGCACTCGCGGTCCAGGAGATCGTCACGGCGGGACTCAACCCCGGCGTGAAGACCGAGGCCTTCGACCCGACCGTCCCGGCCGGTCTGGTCGCGTCGCAGAACCCCGCTCCGGGCGTGGTCGTCGCGAAGGGCTCGTCCGTCGACTACGTCATCTCGAAGGGGCCGGAGCCGACGCCGTCGCCGACACCGAGCCCGACACCGTCGCCGACACCCGAACCGACACCGAGCCCCACGCCTCCGCCCACCCCGACTCCGACGATCGCGCCGACGCCGACGCCACCGCCTCCGACGGAAGCACCGACGCCGACCCCGACCTGATCGGGGCCGGTCCTAGGGTTCGAGGTCGCCCCAGAGACTCCAGCCGGCCTCCGTCCCAGGGTGGGTCGGCGGTGCGAGCGGTGCTGGGTCGGCGGTCTCGTTACGAGGATCCCCCGCGACGTCCCCGTCGACTTCGACGAACTCGAGTGGGGGTCGCGGATCCTCGCCCGGCCGCGCCGCGGCGATCGTCAGTGGAACGGACGTTCCGGTCGCGACCGCCCAGCTCTCCCAGCAGCCGCGGATCTCCTCGCCGGTGAGCGGCTGGCGACCGCGGTCGAGCCCGCAGTACCCGAGCTGACCCGCCACCGAGCGTCGGTAGTGGCGACACGTGCCGCAGGAGGTGGAGGACCGCCGACATACCCAGCACCGCGCCGTCTCGGCCTGGGGAGTCCCGCAATGCGGACACCGCCACATCGGCATGCGCGGATGGTAGCTGCGACGTCGTCGGCTGTCGACAAGCCCTTAGCGACGGATCGTGATCACCGTCTCGTCCGTCGTCCGACCGAAGTCCGTCGTCCGGACGAGGATCCCGGCGGACCCGATGCCCACGTCCGCGCCCTTCGGGATGCGCGTCGAGAACGAAGCCTGGCCGTTCGCGTCGGTGGTCGCGTCGCCGGTGATCGTCTTGATGCCGGGCACGCTCAGCGTGAACGTCACACGAGCCCCGGCGAGGGCGCCGCCATCGGGATCATCGACGTTCGCCACGAGGCGGATCTGCTGCGGGAGCTGCCTCTTGCTGATCGAGTAGAACGAGAGGCTCACCGACGCGGTGAGGCGACCGGAGCCTCGGCGGACCGATAGCTGCGTCGCCTTCTGGTTGCCGGCCGGATCGGTGACCGTGAGGCGGATCGGGTTCGTGCCCGTGTCCAGCGGCAGGCTGAGTGAGAACGTGCCATCCGCCGCGGCCGTCCCGCCGATCGACTGCCCGGTCTTCATGTTCCGCGCGTTGAGTGTCGAGCGGCCCTGCGTCCGCCCCTGGAGGGTCACGGCCTGGCGGTTGATCATCGCGCCGTCCTTCGGCGACGTCAGCTTGATCGCCGGCGGATCCACGTCGAGCACCCAACGCACGAGGGGCGACGATTCGGACTCGCCCCCCGGCCCGACGAGCGTGACGCTGAAGTCGTTGATGCCCTTCGTCAGCTTGACCGGGATGATCATCCGCGGGACCGCGGCGAGCGGGCGCTCGTCGATGGGGGTCGGTGCCTGGTCCTTGAGCGCGAGGTAGACGCGGACCAGGTAGTCGGGGTTGCCGGCGAGACGCGTCGGGACGGTGACGGCGAGGTCGACCTGGTTCTGGTTGGTGTACGGCTCGGTCGGCGACTCGACCTTCGGCGCGTCTTCGACGACGGCCGGCGTGGTCGAGGGGATCGGTGTCGCAGTCACTCCCTGGACGAATGACGTGAGCGTCCCACCGACGGCACTTGCCACGACACCGAGACCGCCCGCGCCGATGTACAGCACGAAGAGCCCGACGACGACGACGCCGATACCCAGGGCCACGCGGCCGACGAGGGGGATGCCGCGGCTGCGCCGGACTGGACCGTGCACCGCGATCCGCCCGGGCGCTGGCGCTCGAGGTCGGGTCTTGACGTGGGTGGAACGGCCGCCGGACGGGGGGCGGGGCCTGACGTGATCTGCTCGGCGGCGGGTCGCCATCGGCGGCGATTGTCGCACGCCGCCGCCAGTCGGTCGGTCGGTGGACGCGGTCGGGTCCAGCAAGGATGTGGTGTCGCGGTGCCGACGGTCGAAAGGAAGCAGTGCGCTGTACTCTTGCGCGGTCGCGCGTGCCGACGGTATCGGTGGCGCAGGATGGGGAGGTTGCGTGCAGGCCCGCGATCCACGGACCGGACGACCGGTCAGCGGCCAAGGACCCGATCGGTCGGGTCGTCCGGCATCGACGGGGCGCGCTACCCCGGGCAATGCACCAGGTCGTCCAGCCTTCGGGCTCGGCCCGATCGCCCGCGTGACGCCGTCCCCGCTGGCGACCCGCTCGGCGCCCGCGACCATGCCGATCCCGCCCCGACCGGGTTTCGGGTTGCCGAACCTTCGGCGGAACGTCTGCCCGCACTTCTACATGACGGGCTCGCGCGGCGCGATCCCGATCCAGGCGCCGCACCTGCTCAAGGCCCTGATCCGCCAGGACACCAATATCTCGCGGTGCCAGTTGCGCGGCGGCGTCCACCTCGATCAGGGCTACGTCAACGACGTGTGCCTGACCCCGCGCTTCAACCAGTGCGTCTTCTACGAGGATGAGCTGACGCGCGAGTGAGCGGCGCGGCGCTGGCGATCGAGTATCACGACGCGCTTACAGCGCTGGCGGCCCGAGGCCGGTTCGGTATCCGGCTCGGCCTGGGACGAACCAAGGCCCTGCTCGCGGCCCTCGGCGATCCGCAGCGGTCGCTACGTGGCGCGCTCGTCGGCGGGACGAACGGCAAAGGGAGCGTGCTCGCGCTCGCGGGATCGGCCCTTCGCTCCGCGGGGTGGCGCGTCGGGCAGACCCCGAAGCCGCATCTGGTCAGCTATCGCGAGCGGGTCGAGATCGACGGCCATCCCATTTCCGTGGAGGACTTCACGCGACACGTCGAGGCGGTGCTCGCGATCGCCGACGACGTCGCAGCGCGGCATGGTGACCCCACCGAGTTCGAGCTGCTGACCGCCGTCGTCTTTCGGCATTTCGCCGAAGCGGGTATCGACGTGGCTTTGGTCGAGGTCGGGCTCGGCGGCCGTCTCGACGCGACGCATGCCTGGGACGGTGGCGTTGCCGCGATCACCAACGTCGCCCTCGATCACATGGAGCAGCTCGGACCGACGATCGCCGCGATCGCGCGGGAGAAGGCCGCGATCATCGAGCACGGCGACCGCGCCGTGACGGGCGCCGATGGCGAGGCGCTCGAGATCATCCGGCGCCGGGCTCGGCGGGTTGCTGCCCCTCTCACCGCTGTGTCACCCGCGCCGATCGTCGACTGGGATCGCGACGGGCTCACCGTCGAGCTGCCACGGCTTGGGCTCACCCGTGTCGGACTCCGGGGGCGCCACCAGGCGGCGAACGTCGCGGTCGCCGACGCCATCCTCGATGCGCTCGAGGACGCCGGGATCGCGACCGCCGATGACGATGCCCGACGCCGTGGTTACGCCACCGCCGTGTGGCCGGGCAGGCTCGAGCTCGTGTCGCGTGGCGGCGTCGACGTCCTGCTCGATGGTGCGCACAACCCCGCAGGCGCCGCCGCCCTGGCACAGGCGATCGACGATCTCCGGCCCCACCTGGCGCCGGGCACGGTGACGCTGGTCATGGCCGCGATGGCCGACAAGGACGTCGACGGGATCATCGATGCCTTGGCGGGCGCTGGGGCGCTTCTCGGGGCGAGGATCATCGCGACCACGGTCGATTCGGCACGGGCCATGAAACCCGAGGATCTCGCGGCTCGCTGGAGGCTGCTGGCGCCTCGCGTCGCGGAAGTCGATGTGGTCGCCGATCCACTCGACGCCGTCGAACGTGCCATCGCGCGCGGCGGGACCGTGATCGTCGCCGGGTCGCTGTACCTCGTCGGTGCCGTCCGCGGGTATCTCATCGACGACCCGGGACTGCGCGACCCACCGGCTCCATGAGGCCGCGTCCCGTTACTCCCACGACGATCGGCCCGGCGACGTTCGCCTGGGGCGAGCGCACGTTCGTCATGGGCATCCTTAACGTGACCCCCGACTCCTTCTCCGGGGACGGGCTGATCCGCGACGGCGATCCGCTGCGAGCGGCCCTCGATCAAGCGAGGCGGATGGTCGAGGAAGGCGCTGACATCCTCGACATCGGCGGCGAATCGACCCGCCCCGGCCATGCGCCCGTCGATGCCGCCGAGGAGATCGGCCGCGTGATCCCGGTCATCGCCGCGGTCCATGAAGCGCTCCCCGGGATCCCGCTGAGCATCGACACGACCAAGGTAGTCGTCGCGGAAGCAGCGCTCGCTGCCGGCGCGACGCTCCTCAACGACGTGTGGGGCGTGGGTCCGGACCCCGGTATGGCCGAGCTTGCCGCGAAAGCCCGCGTCCCACTGATCGTGATGCACAACCGGGACGAGGCGCGCTACGACGACGTCGTTCGTGAGGTCATCGACGACCTCCATGCCGCGCTCGAGCGGGCGGAGCGGCTCGGCGTCCCGTCGGCAGACCTCATCGTCGATCCGGGGGTCGGCTTCGGAAAGACGGCGGACCACAACGTCACGCTCCTGCGGCACCTCGATGCCCTGACCGCGTTGGGCCGGCCGATCCTCCTCGGGACATCGCGTAAGTCGACGATCGGGCGGATCCTCGACCTGCCGGCAGACCAGCGGCTGGAGGGAACACTCGCGACGACCGCGCTCGGCGTGGCATCGGGAGTCGATATCGTCCGTGTGCATGATGTCCGCGCGAACGTCCGAGCGGCCCGCGTCGCGGACGCGATCGTGCGCGGTCATTGGACGAGCGAAGCGGAGGGAGGCGGCGTCTGAGCGATCGGATCGTGCTCTCGAACATGCGGTTCGAGGGCAAGCACGGCTACTACGACTGGGAGCTCACGTCGACCCAGCCGTTCGAGGTGGACGTCGAATTGGTCCGCAACCTCCAACCGGCTGGCGTGGATGATGATCTGACCAAGACGGTCGACTACGGCCGCGTCTACGACATCGCCAAACAGATCGTGGAGTCGACGTCATTCCGGCTCCTCGAGGCGATCGCCGAGGCGATCAGCCACGAGGTGCTCGTCGCGTTCGATGTCGATGAGGTCGGCGTCCGTGTCCGAAAGCCAGCCGTCAAGCTCGGCGGACCGCTCGACCACGCATCGGTCGAGATATGGCGACGACCATCCGGGAAGAACCCGAACGGTCGCCGTCGCTAGGCGCTATCGGGCGGCCGGGCCGCCTTCGGTCAGTTCGCTGGGCGCGTCCCGAGCTTGACCTGGACCGTCGTGCTCTGACCGTCGCGGAGGAGCGTCACCGACACGGTGTCACCCGGCGCGTACATGCTCAGGGTCGCGTCGAGGGGATGGTCGCCGTCGATCGCCTGATCGTTGATCTTCGTGATGATGTCGCCCTCGCGGATACCCGCCTGATCAGCCGGGCTGCCGGACACGACCGCCGGCGCCGTCCCGTTGCCGCCGGCGGAGCGCTGCACGAGTGCGCCTTCCTTCACCGGCAGGTTGTTCGCATCAGCGAACTGGCGGTCGATCGAGCGGTACACGACGCCCATGTAAGGCCTCGACAGTTCCTTGCCAGCGAGCGCCTGCTCCATGATCGGGCGAGCGATGTCGATCGGGATCGCGAAGCCGATGCCGTTCGAGTCCGCAGCGATCGCGGTGTTGATCCCCACGACGTTGGCACCGGCGTCGAGCAGCGGACCGCCCGAGTTGCCGGGGTTGATCGCGGCGTCGGTCTGGATCAGGTTGTTGAGGTTCTGGTTGCCGTCGGTCGTGATCTGGCGGCCCTTGGCCGACACGATCCCGCTCGTGACCGAGTTCGAGTAGGTCCCGAGTGGGCTGCCGATCGCGACGACCAACTGACCCACCTTGAGTTCGCTCGAGCGGCCGATGTTGGCGACCGGGAGCTCGTTCGCGTCGATCTTCACGATCGCGAGGTCGGTCAGCGTGTCGATGCCGTAGACGCGACCCTGGAAGACGCGGCCGTCGTTGAGCTCGACCTGCAGTCGGTCGCTGCCCTGGACGACATGGTGGTTGGTCAGGATCCAGCCGTGGGCGTCATAGATCACCCCGGAGCCGACGCCGGTCTCGGGGATGACGCCCTGTGATGTGTCGACG
>JBKPMM010000123.1:0-11577 GCA_046732155.1 Chloroflexota bacterium
GGCCTATCCCGCTCCGCATCACCGCCGACCCCGCCGCGACCGAACCGGACCCCGAGGGTCGCACGGTTCCGGCGATCACGAAGGATGTCCCGGTCGAGACCACGGACACGTTCAAGGTCACCGGGAAGCGGGTCGAGGAGAGGCCGGCCACCGGGAGCGTCCGGTTCCGCAACAAGGACTTCACCTCGACCAACACGATCCCGCGAGGGAGCATCGTCGGGACGCAGAACGGCATCAGGTTCCGAACCGATCGAAGCGTGACCGTGCCCGCCGCACAGCTGGTCGGCCTCCAGATCTTCCCGGCGAGCGCCACCGTCAAGGTGACGGCGGTGGATCCAGGGCCCGAGGGCAACGTCCAGCCCAACACCATCCTGGTGATCCCCCGTGGCGAGGACCCGCTGACCTTGGATGTCACGAACCCGGACGCGACGAGCGGCGGCAAACGAGATGAGTTCCCGCGCGTCGTCAAGGCAGACATCGATGCTGCGACCAAGGCCCTCGACGCGAAGCTCGCATCCACGTTCGCGGAGAAGGTCGCCGACCCGTCGTTGGCCGCGGATGGCACGACCGTGTTCCCGGAGACAGCCACGCTCGGGGACGCGACTTATACGGCCGATCCGGCGACGCTCCTCGGCAAGGAGGTCGAGACCTTCGATCTCGGAGCGAACGCCACCGGCACCGTCCTGGCGGTCGATGAGAACGCGGTCCAGGGGGTCGCCGAGGCCAACATCGGCCCGCAGGTGCAGGAGGGCTACCAGCTCGTCGAGGGTTCCAGTCAGATCGAGCCCTCGCCGGGCGTCGTCGAGGACGGCGTCATCACGTTCCCTGTGACGATCACGGCGCGCCAGGTCCTGCAGGTCGATCCCGCGGCGGTCGAGGCGCAGATCCGCGGCAAGAGCCTCAAGGACGCCAAGGCGATCCTCGATACGTACGGTCAGTCACAGTTGTCCGTCTGGCCCGACTGGGTCGGTACGGTCCCGACGCTGGACCAGCGGGTCGACGTTCAGGTGGCGGAGGCCGCCCAGCCGTGACTGCGCTCCTCGGCATCGATCTCGGTGAGCGCCGGATCGGCGTGGCGATCGCCGACGGGCCCGATGTCGGCGCGCGTCCACTCGTCACGCTGAAGCGCGGCTCGACCGTCGAAGACGACGTGTCCGATCTCCTCCCACTCATCGAGAGCAACGTGATCACCGAGCTCGTCGTCGGCCTGCCCCTTGAAGCGGGCGGCGCTGAGGGCCCCCAGGCGGCCGTGACCCGAGCGTGGGTCGATGCCATTGCGCCCCATCTCGCCGACCGCGTCACGATCACGCTGCGTGATGAGCGGCTGAGCAGCCATCTCGCCGAGTCCCGCCTCGGACCGATGCGTCGGGGCCGCTCGGGTGGACCGCCGTCGAAGACGCAGCGCGACGCCTACCGCGCGCGGGTAGACCGGGAAGCCGCCGCGATCATCCTTCAAGATGAGCTCGACAGCCGCCGCGCGACCGGGGTTCGCGAGCCCCGGCCCACGATGGAGACGACCCCATGACGATCCGCTCGGGCGGCCGCCCGCGCGACCAGCGACCCGGCGTCCGCCGGTTCGAGCCGGACGCCTACGCGACCGACTACGTCCCCGAGGGGTACGAGCCCTCCAGGCGGTATGGCCGTGAGGGTCGGCCCGGTCGACGTCGCAACCGGGGCGGTGGCGGCCTGGGCGGGCTCGTCCGGTTCCTGCTCTTCGCGGTGCTGCTGGCGGCGATCGTCCTCGTGGTGGCGCTCACGGCGCTCCGCCCGGTCGTGAACACCGCCATCCTGTCGTGGGCAGAGGACAGCCCGGCCGCGCTACGACTCCCGTTCGTCGCCGATCTCGTCCGCGAGGATCTGGGGACGGCCCTCACTCAACCGGTCTCGACGGATCCGAGCCAGGTCGAATTCGTGGTCCAGGAAGGGGACACCGCATCCACGATCGCAACCCGGCTTGGTGGCGAAGGCCTTATCAAGGACCCCCGGGCGTTCGTGTTCATCGCGAGCCAGCGCGAGCTGACGGGCGCACTCCAGCAGGGCACGTTCGTGCTCCGCAAGAACATGACGCCTGATCAGTTGGTCTCGGCGCTGCTGGCCCCGCCGCCAAACCCGTATATCGAGCTCGACCTCCGGACGGGCCTCCGGCTCGAGCAGATCGCGGCCAAGCTGCAGACCCTCGATGGGCTCGAGATGGACCCGCGCGCTTTCTACGAGCTCGCGAAGGAGCCGCCGGCGTCATTGCTGGGCGACTATCCATGGCTCAAGAAGGTCCTCGCAGATGCACCCGAGAACGCATCGCTCGAGGGATTCCTGTGGCCCGGCACCTATAGGCTGCTGCCCGATACGACGCCCGAGGAGCTGATCCGGAAGATGCTCGATGGGTTCCATGACGCGGTCGGCGACGACAAGCTGAAGGTCCCACCGGAACGCAAGTTGAACTTCTACCAGATCCTGTCGCTCGCCTCCATCGTCGAGAAGGAGGCGAAGCTCGATGAGGAGAAGCCGCTTATCGCCGGCGTGTATCAGAACCGGCTGAACGGCATCCCGGGCATCCGGAACAAGATCCTGAACGCCGACCCGACCGTCATCTACGCGAACGACACGGTCGAACTCGAAGCGCTCGATTTCGACAAGTGGCAGGAGTACCGTTTCGGCACGGTTCCGAAAGGGGTGAGCCTCCGCGAGGTGCCACTCCCGGAGTCGCTCCAGGGCTACCAGACCTACACGCATCCGGGCCTCATCCCCGGGCCGATCGCGACACCGACGCTGGCCTCCATCGATGCCGCGTTGCACCCGGACACGGGTGACAAGTACATCTACTTCCTCGCGATCCCCGACGACAGCGGGAAGCATGTCTTCGCGAAGACGGCGAAGCAGCACGAGGTCAACAAGAAGAAGTACGGCTACACGTGACGGTCGGGCGCGCCAGCTGGCCGGTCGCGGCCGACTTCGCCGCCCCACCGACCGAGGCCGATCGACGTCGCTGGGAGGAGGCGGACCGCGCCGCCCGCCCGGACCGTCGCGCCCGTGTCCGCGCCCGGTTCGCAGACGCTGGCATCGATGCCTACTTCGGCGTCCGCCGTGAGCACATGCGCTATCTCACCGGCTTCACGCTCGCCGACGGCGAAGAGAAGGTCGCCGGGTCGTCAGGACAGTTCCTGCTCTCTGACGAGCATCTGATCCTGTTCGCCGACTCGCGCTACGAGATCCAGGCATCGCGCGAGGCGCCAGGCGCGTCGATCGAGACGGTGTACGGCGACCTGCCGACTCGCTGGCCGGAGCTCGTCGCGTCGGTCGGGGCGAAACGGGTAGGCGTGGAGGCCGCGTTCGTCCCGCAGGCGACCTGGACGAAGCTCGCCGCCGCCGCACCGGATGTCGAGCTGGTACCCATCGAGGGTTGGATCGAGGCCGACCGGGCGACGAAGGATCCTTCGGAGCTGGAGCGCGTTGCGGCAGCGTGCGCGGTCGCCGACCGGGCCCTGGCGACGCTGCTGCCCGAGATCCGTCCCGGGGTGACCGAGGCCGAGCTCGCGCTCCGGCTCGAGTGGCTGATGCGGACCGACGGCGCAGAGGCGCTCGCGTTCGACGTCGCCTGTCTCGCAGGCCCCGAGGCAGCGCTGCCGCACGGGGCTCCCGGGGATCGACCGGTCCTCGACGGTGCGGTGCTCCTGTACGACTTTGGCGCGCAGGTCGCGGGCTATCGCAGCGATATGACGCGGACGTTGTTCGTCGGCGAGCCGTCGGAGCGCGACCTCACGCTGTACCAGCTCGTGCAGGATGCGCAGACGGCCGCCATCAACGCGCTCGAGGGTGCGGTGCTCGGAAGCGATCGATTGCCGTCGGGCCGCGCGGTCGATGCGATCGCCCGGGACGTCATCGGCGACGCCGGATATGGCGACCGATTCGGGCACAGCCTGGGACACGGCATCGGGCTTGCCACGCACGAGCTGCCGAGCTTGAGCAAACGGGCCGCGGAGACGCCACTCCCGAGCCCGACCGTGTTCTCGGTCGAACCCGGCGTCTACCTGGACGGTGAGACCGGTATCCGTATCGAGGACCTCGTGACGATCGACGCGGCGGCCGGACGGTTCGAGCGGCTGACGCGCTTCCCGAGCGACGTGCTGGTCGTCGGGAACGGCGGTTAGCGACCGGCGACCGCCGCGAGCGTCGAGGCCAACGCGTCGACGAAGACCGCGACGTCGGCGTCGGAGAACGCGAGCGGCGGGCGGACCTTCAACACGTTGCCGTCGCGACCCGACGTCCCGACGAGCACGCCGCGTTGGCGCAGGCCTTCCCTCGTCGCGACCGCTGTTCGTCGATCGACGACCTCGACGCCGATCGCCAGGCCGACACCGCGGACATCCAGCACGGCGGGGTGGGGGCGCGTGATCTCGCGCACACCCGCGAGTAGCGCATGCCCGACGCGGACGACCCGCTCGAGCACCCGCTCGTCCTCGAGGACGTCCAGCACCGCGAGCGCCGCTACAGCCGACACCGGGTTCCCGCCGAACGTGCTGAAGAAGACCGTCTCGTCGCCGAAGCGGGCGGCGATCTCGCGCCGGGTCACGACCGCGCCGACCGGGTGCCCATTGCCCATGGGCTTGCCGATCGTGACGATGTCCGGGATGAGTCCTAGATGCTCGAACGACCACATGTGGTTGCCTGTCCGGCCGTGGCCACCCTGGACCTCGTCGGCGATCCACAAGGCGCCCGCCTCGTGCGCTGCGTCCAGCCATCCAGCGGCCAGGTCGCGACCGGGCTCGAGGTAACCGTCGCTCGTGAGCACGCCATCGAGGATCGCTGCCGCGGGGGCGTGGCCGCGGGACGCCAAGCGGGTGACAGCGTCCGCGAACGGCCGCCCGTCGAGGTGGAGGTCGCGCAGTCGATCCGGTGGCTCCCAGGTCTCGACGTGGTCGGGCGGTCTGACGGCCTGCCACGATTCCGGCGACAGGGCCGCAGTCGCCTCGGTCACGCCGTGGTAGGCGAAGGTCGTACAGAGCGCGCCGCGGTTCCCGGTGAAGGTCGTCGCCAGACGCCACGCGACGTCGTTGGCCTCGGAACCCGAGTTGACGAACATCACGGTGTCGAGACCGGAGTCGGCCGGCATCGTCGCGACCAGCCGCTCGGCGAGCTCGATGGCCGATTCGTACAGGTAGCGCATGTTCGTGTTCAGGCGGCGGCTCTGGCGGGCGATGGCCTCGGTCACGCGCGGATGGTTGTGGCCGACGCACGGGACGTTGTTGTACGCGTCGAGGTAGCGGCGTCCATCCGCGCCGGTCATCCACGCGCCGCTGGCGGCGACCAGGTGGATCGGCTCGTCGTAGGTGAGCGGCTCCATCGCCGGCCCGATCACCGCCTCGCGCCGGACGGCGAGCGCCGGCGAAGGTCCCTCGACGCTCGCGCCGAAGCGTCGGGCCGCCTCGTTCCAGCCGACGTCGAGCAGCGTCTCGATCGTGCGGGCGACGGGAGCGTTGTACCGCTCCGCGAAAGTCGGGTCCTCGAGTCCTTGCTCGGATCGCCATGACGAGATCGCGATGGTCACGGCGGCGCGCGCGGCCACAAGCTCGGGGAGGAGCTGCAGCTCTAGCGGCTCGAGCGGCGTGATCGCCTCGTACCCCGTGATGACCAGCCGGGCGCAGCGGAACAGCTCGTCTTCGGTCCGGCCGTTCAGCAGCGAGTCCAGGAGCGACGCGAGGTCGACGACGAGCGCGCTGTGACTCATATCGCCGAAGTCGACGATCCCGCTCACGTTGCCCTCGTCGTCGGCCAGTGCGTTGTCGGTCGTCAGGTCCGTGTGGATCACCTGGGCGCGTAACGACGGCCAGAGCGGTACGACCGCTGTCTCGAACCGATCGAGCACGGCCTCGACGAGCGCACGGTGTCGCTCGTCACCGATGGCCCCGAGCAGCTCCCTGGTCCGTCCGGCGTGCTGGACGTCCCAGAGCATCGTCCGCTGCGCCGCGGGATGGAAGAAGCCGCGGAGCGCCCGGCCGACCCGGGCGGCCATCGCACCCCACCCGGCCAGCGCGGTGTCGGACAACGTGATCGCGTCGATCCGGTCGCGGCCCGGCAGGATCGAGTAGCCACGAACGTAGTGGCGCCCATCGGCTGCGTCGAAGGCGACCCGCCGGTCGGCGGGATCCGTGGAGTCACGCGGAGCACCCGGGATAAGCCACGGGATCGCCAGGGGCAGCGACGGGTCGACCCGCTGCGCGTGGAGGACCGCAAGCGCCTCCATGTCGAGCGTCGTCGGGTCCTCGGCGGCGTTCGATACCTTCAGGACCGCCACGGGTGCAGCGGCCTTGTCGAGCAGCAGGAAGGCCTGGTCCCGTTCGCTGCCGAGATCGCGTGCTCCTGCCGCGTCGACGTCGAACGTCCGCCGCGCGATGTCGACGACCGTCGCGGCATCGAATGCCGGGCGCGCTGCGGCGAGGACACGGTCCATGGTCAGCGCATCCTACCGGCTAGAATGGACGCCTTATCCCGAAGGATCCGCGTCCGTGCGCCTGTGCGTTGCAGCAGGCCCGGAGGCCGCAAGGCCGTAGCCCACCCCAGGAGCCCACACCCCAACATGATCAGCACCGGAGAACTGCGCAAGGGCGTGACCATCGAACTTGACGGCGAGCTCTGGCAGATCCTCGACTACCACCACATCAAGATGGGTCGCGGGTCCGCCCAGGTCCGCATCACGCTGCGTAACGTCAAGCGGGGCCAGACGATCGAGCGCTCGTTCCAGGCAGGCACGAAGTGGCCGCGCGCGCAGCTCGAGCAGCGGCCCGTCCAGTTCCTGTATCGCGATGGCGACGAGTTCCACTTCATGGACACCGACAACTACGACCAGTTCGTGCTTCGTTCGGACCAGCTCGGCGACGCGACGCGCTACCTCAAGGACGGCATGACGCTCGACCGCACCAGCTACCAGGGCGAGACGATCGGCGTCGAGCTGCCGGTGAGCGTCGAGATGTCAGTCGTCGAGACGGAGCCAGGGTTCGCCGGCGACACGCAGACCGGTGCACGGAAGCCGGCCACGACCGAGACCGGGCTCGTCGTCCAGGTCCCGATCTTTGTCGAGACCGGCGACACCATCCGGATCGACACCCGCACCGGGGAGTACCAGACCCGGGTCTGATGCCCGGATCCATCCCGTGAGCGAGCGCGAGGGCCAGACACCGCCGGACTGGGCGCTGCCGGGCTGGGACGCGGTCGACCCCGAGGAGCCCGTCGCGGTCGGGCCGGGGAGGGGAGTCACGCCGGGCGGTGCGCCCACCGAGCTGCGGCCGAGCGCCGTGGCACCCGGGACGTTCGGCCTTCGCATCCTCAAGGTCAGCGACGTCACCCGAGCGGTCCGGACCGCGATCCGCCAGGACCCGCGTCTGCTCGACCTGTGGGTGGAGGGCGAGATCGGCCGGGTGACGGTGTCGTCGGCGGGACACGCCTATTTCGCCCTCAAGGACGAACGCAACCAGCTCCAGTGCGTATGGTTCCGCGACGAGCGGGAGCGGTCGCTCTTCGAGGCGAAGGCGGGCTTGCGGGTCGTCGTCCACGGCCGCATCGACCTCTACGAACCGACCGGCGCGATGCAGCTCTACGTCGATTCGATCCAGCCCGCCGGGGTCGGCGACCTGGCACTCCGTTTCGAGGCACTCAAAGCCCGCCTCGATGCCGAAGGGTTGTTCGGCGGCGCCCGAAAGCGACCTTTGCCGTCGCGTCCACGCACGATCGCGGTGATCACCAGCCCGTCGGGCGCAGTGTGGCGCGACGTCAGCCACGTGCTGGCACGGCGCTGGCCGCTCGTGCAGGTCGTCCTGGTCGCGGCGCAGGTGCAGGGCGACGGCGCACCACCGAGCATCGTCACGGCGTTCCGACGAGTCGCGCGCTACGCCTCGGCGATGCAGGAAGCTGGGCGTCCGGACGATGCACCCGCGCTGACGATCCTCGCGCGCGGCGGCGGTTCGCTCGAGGATCTGTGGGCGTTCAACGACGAGCGCGTCGTGCGCGCGGTCGTCGCCCACCCGCTGCCGGTGGTCTGCGGCGTCGGACACGAGGTCGACGTGACGCTCGCGGACTTCGCGGCGGACGTGCGGGCGCCGACGCCATCGGCTGCAGCAGAGATCGTCGTCCCGGATCGGCTCGAGATGGCCGCTGCGCTGCGCCGAGCGGCGGACCGGATGACCGCGGCCACGGAACGTCGGCTCGCTGCGGCCGCGCGTGATCTTGCGGTCGAACGGCGCGCGCTCGATCGCGTCAGTCCCGCGTCGCGACTCGCCGCAGGTCGCGAGCAGGTCGGGCTGCTGTTCGACCGCGCGACGCGGGCCGTCGAGACGCGACTCGCGAAGGAACGGCTCCGCGTCGCGGCCGCCTCCGCGGACCTGCCGCGCCTCGCGGGCGCTCGCCTCGCCGCGGCACGCTCAGCTCTTGACGCGTCGGGCGCCGCGCTCTCCGTGCTGGGCCCGAGTGCGACCCTGGAACGTGGCTACGCGATCGTCCGGCGAACCGCCGACGGCGCGATCGTGCGCGATCCTGCCGACGCTGCCGCCGGTTCACCACTCACGATCCGCGTCGCGCGCGGTGACATCGCGGCGACCGTCGACGAACTGGGACCGTGAGCACGGAGCTCGCGGCCTTCGTGATCGTCGTCGCGGTGATCGCGATCCTCGGGGTCGGCATCGGTATGCTGGTCGCTCGGCCGCTCGGCCGTGCTGCCGAGAGGCTCGACGAGGACGAGGGTGACGGGAACGACTGAGGAGCGGTCCGCCGACGACATGCCGCTGACCCCGCCGGATCAGCTCTCGTTCGACGACGCCCTCGCCGAGCTCCAGCGGACGATCACCGAGCTCGAGACCGGCAACCTGCCGCTCGAGCGAACCCTGGCTCTGCACGAGCGGGGGGCGGCACTCCTCGAGCGATGCGAGACGCTCCTCCGGAGTGCAGAGCTGCGGATGCGGCAGCTCGTCGCGAAGGGCAGCACGCTCGAGACGGTCGACGTGACCGAGGACCGCACGGTCGAGGAGGCGTGATCCAGACGTCTGTCTGGTGACTGTCACGGCGCCCGGCGCCGGGAAACTGGCGACTCACAAGGAACAGGTTTAGAATCGCTCCGCGCGTCCGGCCGGTCTCCGCGTCGGGCGCTACGCTTCGGACCGACATCACACGACGGGTCCGCGACCCGTCCCCCGAACCGACCATCCACCCATCGGAGCCGAGTCCCGCGTGACGATCCTTCAGGAACTCCAGGGGCCCGCCGAGCTACGCGGGCTGACCGAGCAGCAGCTCCACGAGCTCGCGGCCGACATCCGCCAGACGATCATCTCCACCGTCGCCGAGACCGGCGGCCATCTCGGCTCGTCGCTCGGTGTCGTCGAGCTGACGATCGCGCTCCATCGGCTGCTCGAATCGCCGCGTGACAAGATCGTCTGGGATACCGGTCATCAGGCGTACCCGCACAAGCTCCTGACCGGACGCCTCGATCGATTCCGGACGCTCCGGTCGCTCGACGGGGTCGGCGGGTTCCCGCGTCGGTCGGAGTCGCCACACGACGTGTTCGATGGAGGACACGCCGGGACGGGGTTGTCGATCGCCGAGGGCCTCGCCGAGGCGCGCGACCTGCGCCACGGCATGGAGCGCATCGCGGTCGTCGTCGGCGACGCGGCGTTGATGTCCGGGCTTTCGCTCGAAGCCCTCAACGACATCGGCCAGCGCAAGACGCAGATGCTGATCGTGGTCAACGACAACGAGATGTCGATCAGCCCGACGGTCGGTGCCTTCTCGAAGTACCTGTCCCAGATCAAGCTGTCGAACGCCTGGCGCCAGAGCAAGAGCGCGTACGACCAGACGGTCGAGCGGATCCCGATCTTCGGCCCGACGCTACTCGAGCTGTCGCGACGGCTGCGCGCGTCGGTCGTGCGGTTCGCGCAGCCGGGACAACTGTTCGAGGACCTCGGCATCACGTACATCGGCGTGGTCCCCGGACATGACATCCGGGCTCTGCTCGAAACGCTCGGAGCCGCCCTGGCGCTGCCGGGCCCGACGATCGTGCACGTGAGGACCCAGAAGGGCCGCGGATTCAAGCCGGCGATCGACGACCAGGTCGGGTTCCACGGGGCGGCGCTGCCGCCGATGCGCGTCAACACGCTTCCGACCGAATCGATGTCCGACGACGCCGCGTCGCCGACGCCGGAGCCCGCCGCGCCGAAGAAGAACCCGAACTACACCGCGGTCTTCGCGGCAGAGCTGATCGATGCGGCGCGTGAGGACCGGCGGATCGTCGGGATCACGGCCGGGATGCCGACCGGCACCGGGATGTCGAAGCTGGCGGATGTCTTCCCGGAGCGGGTCTTCGATGTCGGGATCGCGGAGCAGCATGCGGTCACTTTGGCGACAGGGCTGGCGATGGGCGGGATGCGACCCGTCGTGGCGCTGTACTCGACGTTCCTCCAGCGCGCGTTCGACCAGACCGTCCACGACGTCTGCCAGAACGACCAGCCGGTGATCATCGCCGTTGACCGAGCGGGACTGGTGGGTGAGGACGGGACGTCCCACCAGGGCATGTTCACGGTCCCCGCGCAGCGGCAGCTGCCGCACCTCGTCATCGCGTCGCCCAAGGACGAACAGGAGCTTCGATCGCTGCTCCGGACCGCGCTCGCGCAGGAGCACCCGTTCGCGCTGCACTACCCGCGCGACCCGGGGTTCGGGTTGCCGCCGCGCGACCCCGTCGTGCTGCCGGTGGGGCAGGGCGAGACGCTTCGCGATGGGCGGGACCTGCTGTTCGTCGGCTTCGGACCGATCGTGATGCGGGCGATGGAGGTCGCCTCGGCACTCGAGGCCGACGGCTGGTCGGTCGGTGTGATCAACGCCCGCTTCGCCAAGCCGCTCGATCGGCAGCTGATCCTCGACGCCGCGCGTGGCAAGCGCCTCGTCGTCACCTTCGAGGAAAGCGTCGTTTCGGGTGGGTTCGGATCGGGCATCCTCGAGCTGATCGAGGAGGCGCGGCTCGCCGATCCTGCCTACCGCGACGTCCCGGTGCGGGCCATCGGGATCCCCGGCGATCGGTTCGTGGACCACGGATCGGTCGCCGACCTGCGCCGGATGCTTCGCCTGGATACGTCGGGTCTCACCGAGCAGGTGCGCGAGACGCTGACGCTGCTCAAGCTCTCGCCGGGACGGTCGACCTCGGACGTCGCCTGAGTCGCTCATGACGGCCGTGTATCAGCGGCGGGACATCGCCACGCTCCTGCGGGAAGAGCCGTCGGCCGTCCTACTCTTGGTCCAGCTCGTCGGCGTCCTGCTCTACCCGTTCATGGACGAGTCGCCCGTCGGGCGGGCGGCGTTGTCGATGTTCTCGCTCGTCGTCCTCGTCCTGGCCGTTCGGACGGTGCGGTCGACGCCGGCGCTGACGTGGGTGTCGGTCGTGCTGGGCGCCCCGATCGTGCTCCTGACATTGGCCGAGATCGCCGACCCGTCGAACCAGACGCTCGTCTTGTGGTCGTCGGTGCTGCTCGCGACGTTCTACGCGTACACGGCGTTCGCGCTGCTCAGCTACATGTTCCGCGACGCGTTCATCACGGCCGACGAGTTGTG
>JBKPMM010000124.1:0-4557 GCA_046732155.1 Chloroflexota bacterium
CGGGTGCTCACGGATACGAGTGTGACCGCGGCCTCTCAACGGCGGCTTACGTGGCGTGACGCGTGGCGCGTGACGCGTGGCGCTACAGATCGCGCCTCGACAGGGACCACGTCGCGAGAGCCAGCACGACAGCGATCCAGACGACCGACCAGACGATGAACTCGGTCGGCGGTGGGGCCGACGCAAAGAACGGGTTGGCCGCGGCCCGCGGGCCGCCCACGCCGACGATGCCCGCGATCACCACCGACGGCTCGAGCGCGTAGATCGTCCCTCGCCAGAGGCCGTCCGACGGCAGCAACCAGCGGGACGCCTCGGCAGCCGCGACCAACGGACCGGCGTCGAAGAACCGGCCGATCCCCGCGAACACCCCGGCCATCCAGCCGAGGCCGAACAGCACCACGCACACCGCCCCGCTGGCGATCGCCGGCAGTCGCGTGCTCAGCAGCATCGCGAAGGTCAGCAGCACGATCGCCTGGCCGGACAGGAACACGACCGCGAGCCAAGGCTGTGGCGGCGAGTAGCCAGACACGAGCCGCACGGCCGCGACCTCCAGCAACCCCGATAGTGATGCATACGCGATCACGATCGCGGCCAGCCCGAGCCACCGCCCGACGACGAGCTCGGCCCGCCGGATCGGTCGCGCGAGCATCGCGTGGGCGATGCCGGACTCGAGATCCGATGCGATCGACGGCGCCCCGAGGAACGCCGCGGTCATCGCCAGCACGAAGCTGAACATGAACGCGACGAGGATCAGCACCTGCGAGACGCCGACCTGGATCTCGATCTCGTTCGCGGGCGTGTCGCCCTGGCGTGCGAGCGTCACGAGCCGCTCGACGCCCCACGTCGTCAGCAGCACGCTGATCAGCGTCAGCGCAAGCAGCACCCACAGGATGCGTCGTCGCGCCGCTTCCGCGACGGTGAGCCGGGCGATGATCCACGCCGCCCTCATGCCGCGCCCTCGCCAGGTTCGCGGCCCTCGCCGGCCTTGCCGGCCTCGCCGCCACCGACCAACCGCATGAACAGGTCTTCGAGCGTCACCCGACCGGACTCGACGGCGTGGACGCGTCCGCCGACCGCCACGACCGCCGCGACGACCTCCGGTACCCGCTCCGGATCGAGACCCGCGATCGAGAACCAGCCGTCCTCACCGACCGACACCCGGCCGAACCGACGGAGCTCCGCGACATCCGCGGCGGCGAAGTCGGTGATGCGCAAACGGACGGACGACTCGCCGAGCAGATCGTCGATCCGGCCGCTGGCAAGCACTCGTCCGTGGTCGACGACCGCGACGCGATCACAGACGCGCTCGACCTCGGTGAGCAGGTGGCTGTTGAGGAAGATCGTCGAGCCCGCATCCGCCGCGCGCCGGACGATCGCTCGGACGTCTGCGCGTCCGACGGGGTCGAGCGCCGAAGTCGGCTCATCGAGGATGACGAGCCGCGGCGCGCCCAACAAAGCGACCGCCAGCCCGAGCCGCTGCTGCATCCCCTTCGAGAAGCCACCGACCTGGTCTTCGGCGCGATCGGCAAGCCCGACGACCTCGAGGGCGCCACGATCGTCGTCGCGATCGGCGCGCGACGCCGCCCCATCGACCGACCGCAACCGCGCATGGAGCTCGACGACCTCGCGCGCCCGGAGCCACGGCTGATACCGGAACAGCTCGGGGAGGTAGCCGATGTCGCGTCGCGCGCGTCGATCGCCCAGCGCCGCGCCGAGGACGGTCCCGCCACCGCCGGTCGCCCGCGCGAGCCCGAGCAGCAGCTTGACCGCGGTCGTCTTGCCGGCGCCGTTGGGTCCGAGGAAACCGAAGACCTCACCCCGCTCGACGCGCAGGGTGAGGTCGATCAGCGCGTCAGTGTGTCCGTAGCGCTTCGCGAGACCGTGGGTGTCGATGACCGGAGCGTCGGTCGGCGCCTCGGCCATAGGCGATCAGAGACCGCTGTATGCGTGCAGGCCCGAGAACCAGAGCGATCCGGAATAGGTCACGAGGACCATGCCGAAGCCGACGACGAGCAACAGCGCCGCCGGTCGACCAGCCCACGACCGCTGGTTGCGCGCGTGCAGGTAAACCGCGTACGTGAGCCAGGTGACGAGCGCCGCCGTCTCTTTCGGGTCCCAACCCCAGTAGCGCGACCAGGCGATGGAGGCCCACCACGAGCCGAGGATGATCATCGTCGCGAAGATCGGGAAGCCGATGATCACCGCGCGGTAGGCGACCTCGTCGAGCACCTTGTGCGACGGCAGCCACGCGAATCGATCGTCCTGGCCCTGGATGAGGTAGGCGACACCGGCGGCGAACGATGTGGCGAAGATGCCGTACGACAGCACCGCCATACCGACGTGGATGGTGAGCAGCGGCGGGTTCTGCAGGGCCGGCACGAGCTGCGAGATCTCGCGCGGCAGTGACGATGCGTACAGCAGTAGAGCCAGTGCGACGCCGAGCGGCAGGAAGCCGATCGATCGGATCGCGTAGCGCCGTGCGAGGAACTCGTACCCGGCGACCATCGAGGTTGCGAAGGCGACCGTGAATTCGAACATGTTCCCCCACGGCCCGCGCCCGACGACGATGCCGCGGAGAAGGACCGAGGCACCGAGCACGGCGATCGCCGCGACCGTCAGCCAGGAAGCGGCACGCGAGAGGGGGCTCGGCGAGGCCGCGACGGCGGGAGCGGCGCCCGCTGCGCCGACGGTCGACGTCACGAACGATCCGGTCGCGACACCGGCGTATGCAGGCTGGGCCGAGGCGCCCATCGCGGGAAGTGCCACGCGACGTCCGTTCGCGAGCATCACGGCGTGCCCGACGTGCGCGGCGAACGCGAGCGCCACGAGCACGACGCCGATGGGGAAGAGGATCGATGACAGTTCGGCCATGTCGTTGCCTCTGTGGACGCTCCAACGACGTCAAGGGTTGCGCCGATGTGCCGCCGCCGAGGGCGACCGTCAGGCGACCGCGGCGCCGCCGGGCTTGGGACCGTTCGACCGGACGACTGGGACCGGTCGGGACTTCACGTTGAGAACGAGCCCGCAATTCGTGCAGGTCTCGATGGCGGCGGGTCGGCCGAGTCCGCACATCGGGCAGATCACCGACAGGTCCTCGCCACCGCGTTCGCAGTGGATGGTGCCCGTCGGATAGATGAGCCCGTGCGTTCGGCAGAACGGGAGTCCGGGCGGGAAGATCGGTTGTCCGGTCGTGCCGATCTGCGCCAACTGGGGGCCTTCGGCAAGCTGCAGCCGCGGCCGCGGCTTGGCGACCTGGTAGACCACGATCCCGAGCATCAGGAACGTGATAAGGGGCCCGACGACCCCGAGGAAGATCAGGATCGGGAGCAGGCCGATGACCGAGCCCCAGTCCGGGATCACGAACATCTGGGTGATGTCCAGGATCGAGTTCCAGATCTGGTTCAGCGTGTCGACGATCGTCACGACGGCATGCTACCCGACGAGGGCCGTCGACGGCGTGGGTTGCCCTTCTTGGCGGTAGCGCCACGGCCGGGTTTCCACGGCGTTCGCTCCTCGTCGGCGTGCGCCGTCTTCGGCCCGGCCGGCGGCGTTCGATTACCGATCGAGGACGACGCAAGTCGAGGTCGCTCCAGGCGTCCGATCAGCCAAGCCGTCCCGGCGGTCCGAGCGCCGCGCGCCCGGACACCGGTGGCGAGCTCGCGGTCGTCGGTGACGACGAGGATGGCATCCGCGTTCCGCGAGGCGAAGGTCGGACCGGCGCGTTCGATCGAGTCCAGGATGGCCGCGTCCGCCGTGCGCCGGCCCGCATGCCGAACGGTCACGCCGGCAGCGATCCGCTCGCCGCGAAGGCCGGGGTCAGGCGCGCCGTCGAAGATCAGCTCGACGACGATCGAGGCCGGGATTGCCGCGCGCAAACGACCGATCAGGGTGGCGGGCGGCACGGCGCCGCGGCTGCGGGCGATGGCCGGGAGCAGGTTCGATCCGTCGACGATCAGTCGCTCGGTGTCGGCCAGTGGGTCGCGGGAGGTCGGCATGTGAGGGCGATCGTACGGCTACGATCGGTCGCGTGAGCCTCCTCCTCCTGGTCGACCTCGACGGTGTCGTCTACCGCGGCAGTGAGCCCGTGCCCGGTGTCGCCGCTGTCCTCGCCGCGCGTGCCAGCCGGGGCGACGACGTCGTGTACGTCACGAACAACTCGATGCATTACCGCGCCGACTACGTGACCCGGCTCGCCGGGATGGGTTGCCCCGTGTCGGCGGACCGTGTCGTCTCGTCGTCCCGTGCCACGGCCCTCCACATTCAACGCCACGAACCAGGCATTCGCCGCGTGCTGACCCTGGGTGCGAGCGGCCTCGACCGCGAGCTTCGCGACGTCGGGCTGGACGTCGTGACGGCCGGACACGCGGCCACCCGTATGCATCAGGAAGGCATCGATGGCTGGGCTGCCGCCGGCGCACCCGATGCGGTCGTGACGGGCCTGGATCCCGCGCTGACCTACCTGCGGATCGCCGCCGCGGCCGATTGCATCCGCGCCGGAGCGAGATCGATCGCGACGAACCGCGATCCTGTCTATCCGACCGAGCGCGGGCTCCGACC
>JBKPMM010000125.1:0-8211 GCA_046732155.1 Chloroflexota bacterium
ACAACGCGACGCGATCACGGGCATCGCCCGCTCGACCTCATCCGGCATCAACGCGTCGAGATTGAGCTCATCGGCGAACCGAGCCGCGAGCCGCCACGTCACCTTCGGCCCGTTGCCGCCGATGAGGACAGGGATGCGGCCACCGGCCGACTTCGGTTCGTGGATCGCGTCCTCGACCGACGCGTACTGGCCTGAGAACGTCGCGTGCCCCGGCGCCAGCATCCGGCTGATCACTTCAAGGTGGTCCGAGAGGATCGCGAGACGGTCCGGTGCGTCGGGGAAGCCGTAGCCGTAGGCCCGCCACTCGTCTTCCTTCCACCCGGCGCCGATGCCGAGCTCCGCGCGCCCGCCCGAGACGACGTCGAGGGTCGAGATCATCTTGGCGGTGAGGGCCGCAGGTCGGTAGGCGGCGGCGAGGACCAGGTGACCGAGGCGAGCACGCGACGTGACGCCGGCGATCGCGGTCAACTCGACGAACGGCTCGAAGACCGGTGCGTCGATCAGCGGCGGGTCGACCTGAAAGTGGTCGTATAGCCAGAGCGACTCGAAGCCGAGTGCTTCCGCCTGTCGCGCAGCATCGATCGTGCGCGACCACGCCGTCTGTGCGTCGAGCCCCAGGTACTCGCGGTCGCAGCCCTGGGGCAACGTGATGCCGACCCTCACGCGGTCGCCTGCCACGCGCCATAGGCCGCCATCACGCGGTCGCGGACCTCGTCGACGATCCCATCGTCGACCGGGCGCTCATCGGCGATCGAATGCCACAGTCCCGCGTCGCGGACGAACGTGCCAAGGGTCCGCATCGCGGCGGCGGCGTCGTCCCACGTCACGCCCATCGCCTCGGGTCGGATGTCCACGCCCGCGCGGCCGAGCGCCGCGACCATCTCATCGGCGCCGACGCCGTGCATCACCGAACCCAGCACGATCCCGAGCCCGACCGGCTGGCCGTGGATGAAATGCCGCCCGGTTCGCTTCTCGAGGTTGTAGAAGAAGAAATGCTCGACCCCCTCGATATGGCGGGGGTTCCAGCCGGATGCATGGAACGTCTGCCCACCCCAGCGATGGGCATCCATCAGCGTCCGGATGCCGTCGTCATTGACGTCGTGGATGTCATCGAGGGCACCGAGCACGGCGTCGAGCCGTCGCCGCGCCCCCGCGACCAGGCCTTCGTCGTAGGGCCACTGCGGCTCCTCCTTGCCGAGGTCGCGCGTCAGCCGCCAGTCGAGCTGGGCCGTGTGATAGCAGAGGATGTCGCCGACGCCTGCCCGGTTCAGCCCGAGCGGCGCGCTGCGGATGACGTCGAAGTCGACGTACACGGCCTCCGGGATCGCGTAACCGAGGTAACGGACGATGCCGTCTCGACGGAGCCCCGATCGGTGCCCGAACGGCGCGTTGACGGTCATCGCGGTCGGGACCTGGAAGAGCGGCAGCCGTCGCCGCCAGGCGATGAACTTCGCCACATCGATGGCCTGGCCGCCACCGAGTCCGATGACGGACGAGACCGTCGGGAGGGCGCCGAGCGTCGCATCGAGCTCGACGACGTCGAGCGTCGTGACAAGGTGCACGCCGCCAAGGCCCGGCCCTGTCAGGGTCGCTTCGAACGTTGGCCACAGGTCCGCCATCGTCACGACCAGGTACGGTCGATGGGCGAAGTTGGGAAGCTCCCCGACCAGATTCCGGCCGTAGACGGTGGTGAAGCCCTCGCTCAACGTGCGGTCCAGCCGCCGTCGACGAGCAGGGTGACGCCGGTCACGAGGCTCGCGGCAGGCGATGCCAGGAAAACCACGGCCCCCGCGACGTCGACGGGTTCGCCGATCCGGTGCAGCGCGGCGATCCGTTCCCGGACGTCCGCCTCGAACGCGGGGTCGGCGAGCGCCTCCGACGTTCCATCCGTGCGGATGAAGGTCGGGGCGACGGCATTCACGTTGACGCCGTACGGACCCCATTCGACGGCCAGGCACTTCGTCAGATGCGCGACCGCCGCTTTGGATGCGCAGTAGATCGATTCGGTCGGCAGTGCGATGAAACCTGCCTGCGAGCTGAGGTTGATGATCCGGCCGCTGCCCTGGCGGATCATCACACGGCCAGCAGCCTGGCTCGCGAAGAACGTTCCCTTCACGTTGACGGCCATCGTCAGGTCGAAATCGGCTTCGTTCACGTCGACCGCGAGGTTCTCCGGTCCGAGGCCGGCGTTGTTGACGAGGATGTCGAGGCGCCCGAAACGCTCGACGACGGCGTCGACTGCGGGGGTGATCTCGCCGATCCGGGTCACGTCCATCTGCACGCCCATCGCCCGACGACCCATCCCTTCGATCTCGGCGATGAGATCGTCAGCGGTACCGTCACGACGGAGTCCGAGGGCGACGTCCGCCCCGGCGTCGGCGAGGGCCAACGCGATCGCCCGCCCGAGCCCACGGGCGGCACCGGTGACGAGCGCGGTCTGACCGGTGAGCGCGAAGTTGGGGAACTCCGACACGTCGCCTCCCTCACGTGCGCCGTTTCGCGGCTCTGTAAGCCCGGTTTATCGATGGCGCTTAACGTTTGCGTGCCTTCCGCTCGAGGATAGGGTCGCGTCCGCTGCAGCGTCAAGGTTCGGTCGCGCGCATCCGAACGCGATCCGGCCCGAGCTCATCGAGGCTACGCGCGCCCAAGAGCCGCATCGTCCGCAGGAACTCGGCCTGGAGGATGTCGGCGGCCCGCTGGACGCCACGTTCGCCCCCGGCCATCAGCCCGTAGAGGTAGGCACGACCGACGAGCGCCGCACGCGCGCCGGTGGCGATCGCGGCCACGATATCGCCGCCCGAGAGGATGCCGCCGTCGACATAGACCTCGGCGCGGTCACCGACCGCAGCGGCGATCGAGGGCAGCTGCTCGAGTGGCGTCGGTGCCCGGTCGAGCTGACGACCGCCATGGTTCGAGATGACGATCGCGTCGGCCCCGGCGTCCACGACGAGACAGGCGTCCTCGACGGTCTGGATGCCTTTCACAACGATCGGGCCGTCCCAGTCGTCGCGGATCCAGGCGAGGTCGGCCGTCGTGATCGTCGGGTCGAAGACACGATCGATGAGCTCTGCCACCGTCCCGTCTGTCTCGTTGAAGACCGCGAACTGCAACGGCTCGGTCGAGAGCAGGTTGAACCACCAGCCGGGGTGGAGGGCGATGTCGAACACGGTCCGCGCGGACAATGTCGGCGGGATCGTGAAGCCGTTGTGGACGTCGCGAAGGCGCTTCCCCGCTACCGGGGTGTCAACCGTCAGCACGAGCGCGGTGTATCCGGCGCCACGAGCCCGTCGGACCAACTCGCGAACGGCATCTCGGTCATTCCAGATGTAGAGCTGGAACCATTTGTTCGTCTCGGGCGCGACTGCAGCGAGGTCTTCAGGCGACGTCGTGCCAAGGGTCGAAAGCGCATACGGGATGCTGAGGCGGGCCGCGACGCGCGCGACGGCCGGCTCGCCCTCGTGGTTCATCAACCGCGTGAAGCCCGTCGGTGCGAAGACGAGCGGCAGCGCGGACGGCCTTCCGAGGATGGTGGTGGACGTGTCGACTTGGGAGACATCACGCAGGACGCGGGGCACGAACTCGATCCGGGCGTAGGCGTCGCGCGACCGGCGAAGGCTGGTTTCGGTCTCGGCGGCGCCGTCGGTGTAGTCGAAGACCGCACGCGGGACACGTCGCTTCGCGATGTCGCGGAGGTCGCGGATCGTGGCGGCCGAGGCGAGCCGCCGCTCGACCGGCCAAAGGTGGATAGGACCACTCCGTAGATACGGCTGGAGCTCGCGCGGCCGCGGGACTCGTCGACGAACCATCGGTCAGCGCGCCCCGACGGTTTCGAGCGTCGGCGCGGGCGAGACGCCGTGGCGGTAGAACTCGAGCGGTTCGGACGGGAGCGGTGTCTCGCTCTTGATGAGGTCCGCGGCCTTCTCGGCCAGCATCATCACAGGCGCGTAGATGTTCGCGTTCGTGACGTAGGGCATCACCGACGCGTCGACGAGCCGGAGCCCATCGACGCCGTGGACACGCATCGTCAGTGGGTCGACGACCGATAGCTCGTCGACGCCCATCTTCGCCGTGCAGGACGGGTGGAGTGCCGTCTCGGCGTCCCGTGCCACCCAGTCGAGGATCTGCTCCGGCGTCGAGACGGACGGTCCGGGTGACGTCTCGCCCCCGTTGAACTCGTCCATCGCCGGCTGGTTGAGGATGTGGCGGGCGACATGGATCGCCTCGACCCATTCGCGCCGGTCCTGGTCGGTCGAGAGGTAGTTGAAGCGCAACTCGGGATGCACCCGCGGGTCGCGGTTGCGGAGCGTGAGCGTGCCGCGGGCGTCGGAGTACATCGGGCCGACGTGGACCTGGTAGCCGTGGCCCTTCGCCCCGGCGGAACCGTCGTAGCGGATCGCGAGCGGCAGGAAGTGGAACATCAGGTTGGGGTACGCGACATCCTCGTTCGATCGCGCGAACCCGCCGCCCTCGAAGTGGTTCGTGGCACCTGGCCCCGACCGAAGGAACATCCACTGGGCACCGATGAACGGGCGCCGCCAGAGCTGCGTTGCCGACGGCTGCATCGAGACCGGCCGCAGGCTCTGGTACTGGACGTAGACCTCGAGGTGGTCCTGCAGGTTGCGTCCGACGCCCGGCCTGTCGGCGCGTACATCGATGCCGAGCTCACGCAGCTCATCTGCCGGGCCGATCCCCGATAGCAACAACAGCTGCGGGCTGTTGATCGCGCCACCCGCGAGGATCACCTCACCGGCCGTCAGCCGATCGACGCCACCTCCGCCACCGAAGCCTCGCGCGACTTCCACGCCGATCACGCGTGTTCGGTCGAACAGGAGCCCGGTCACGAACCGCCGCGTCCAGACCGCGAGGTTCGAACGCTGGCGCAGGATCGGATGGAGATACGCGCGCGCCGCACTCAACCGACGGGCGTCGTGGATGTTACGGTCGAATGGGGCGAACCCTTCCTGGCGATACCCGTTCACGTCATCGGTCAGCGCGTAACCGGCCTCCTGCGCCGCCGCGAAGAACGCCACGAACAGCGGGCTCGTCGCGGGACCGCGCTCGACGACCAGCGGACCGTCATGGCCGCGCCACGGATCGTCCGGCGGTGACGCGACGGCCGTCTCCATCTTCTTGAAGTACGGGAGGCAATGAGCGAAGTCCCACGTATCCATGCCCGGGTCGGCACCCCAACGCTCGTAGTCGAGCGGGTTCCCGCGTTGGAAGATCTGGCCATTGATGCTCGACGACCCGCCGAGGACCTTGCCACGGGCATGGTAGATCCGGCGGCCGTGCATGAACGGCTCCGGCTCCGACTCGTATCGCCAGTCGTAGAACCGGCTTCCGATCGGGAACGTCAACGCGGCCGGCATATGGATGAACGGGTCGATGCGCCAGTCGGTACGACCGGCCTCCAGGACGAGGACGCGCGTGTGCGGGTCCTCGGTGAGGCGGTTGGCGAGGACTGACCCCGCGGACCCGCCACCGACGATGATGTAGTCGAACTGCGGCGAAGACATCGCCCGGATGCTAGCCGCTCGCGACGTTCGCGATCAGCGGCGCCGGACGTCCTCGCCGGGGATACCACGCTCCGACAACGCGGCCGCGAACCCCTCGAGGTCCTCGACCGTCACGTAGAGCGCCGGTGTCTTGAAGATCCGCAACCCGGCCACGGGCTCACGGAAGTCGAGCCGCACACCGCCGGTCTGGACGCCATCGAACGCGAAGACGCCATCGCGGATCCCGCGGCGGATGCCGATCGCGGTGATCCAGGCCCACGGGCCCTCGATCCGCCAGGATCGGATGTTGCTCACGGGTGTTCGGAAGCGGCCGTACCCGAAATGCGCATCCATCTCCTCGCCGAGATCGACATATGCGTTCTCCGCCTTCACGCCGAAGATCACGCGGAGCAGCCCTCGGGAGCGGCGCCCGAGCTGGATCGGGAAGCGGGTGGTCGGTCGGCCGGTCACGCGATACCTCGGCGCTTCTCGAACACGATCTGCAGATCCTGGCTGATGCCGGTCGCAAAGCCGGCCTCGCTCAGGGAAAGGTAGTACTCCCACATCCGGATGAAGCGCTCGTCGAAGCCGAGTGACCGAACATCGTCGAGGCGGGCCATGAACCTCGTGCGCCACACCTGCAACGTACGAACGTAGTGACTCGCGATGTCGCGGACGTCGGTGATCAGGAACCGGGTGTCGCGCGTCGCCGCCTCAAGGACGGCGAGCGACGGGCACAGGCCGCCTGGGAAGATGTAGGTCTGGATCCAGTTGGCGCCGCGCAGCTGCCGCTCATACGCCGCGTCCGGGAAGGTGATGACCTGGACGCTCAGGCGGCCACCGGGCCGGAGCGCGCGATCGCATGCCTCGAAGAACGTCGAGAAGTATTCGGCGCCGACAGCCTCGAGCATCTCGATCGACACGATCGCGTCGTACATACCGGACACATCGCGGTAATCGCGTAGCTGGATGTCGACCATGTGATCGAGCCCGGCGTCGCGCACCCGTTCACGCGCGAGCTCATATTGCTGCTGCGAGATCGTGATCGAGGTCACGCGACAGCCGAGCTCACCGGCTGCGTACAGGGCGAACCCGCCCCAGCCCGTCCCGATCTCGAGGACATGGTCGCCGGGTGCCAGCCGAGCGCCCTCGGCGACGAGGCGGTACTTGTTCCGTTGTGCATCCGCCAATGACTGCTCCGGCGACGCGAAGACCGCGCTCGAGTACGTCATCGTCTCGTCCAGGAACAGGCGGTACAGGTCGTTGCTCAGGTCGTAGTGGGAGGCGATGTTGCGTCGGCTGCCCGTGCGCGTGTTCCTGCGAAGACGGTGTCCGATCGTCCGGGCGAGCTGGCCAGGGACCCTGAACCAGCCGGACGCCAACGCGAGTGCCTCGCGCTCCCGCGCCGCGAGTCGCACCAGAGCGGCAACGTCGGGGCTCGACCAGAACCCGTCCATGTACGCCTCACCCGCGCCTGTCTCGCCATCGAACAGCATCCGTGTGAGCGCGGCCGGATCATGGATCCGCATCTCAGCGCGCAGGACGGCGTCCTCCGGCCCGAATGCGCGCACCGAGCCGTCCGGTAGCGTGACGGTCAGGTGGCCGTTCCGGATCCGCTCCGCAGCGCTGAGCGCGACGCGAAACGCGGCTCGCTGGATCAGGGAAGCCCCGATCACTCGACTGTCCGACCCAGTGTCGACATTCATCGCGCCGCACCCTCCGAGACGCGGGCGGCTTCCCGGTGCCGATGGAACGGCAGCCCCCGCCGCCACAGATGGAACGCATGGATATGGATCATCGCGGTGGTCTTCCACGTGACCAGCGGATGGCGGATCAACATCGCCGCCAGCGAACGGTCCGACAGGGGGCGGCGGGCCAGATCGAGACTCGCGTGGAGCACGAGCTTCCCGTCCTGTTCCTCGTTGATCGTGATCCGGAGCCGGCGCGCCTCATCGCGCACGATGACGCGATAGCGACCCCGGAGGTCGATGAACGGCGACACGTAGAAGTCCTTCTCCATCGCCGCTTCGAAGCCGTTCGGTGCCCGGCGGTCCTGCTGCGGTTCGGCCGGGTGGAGCAGGTACAGGTGCCGCTCGCCGTGGGTGTTGTGGACCTCGACGATGACGACCCGCAATGACCCGGACGCATCGCGGCACAGATAGAAGCTGGCCGGATCGAACACGTAACCGAAGACGCGTGCATTGGCTACGAGCGTGATCTGCCAGCCGGTGGCGTCGATGCCGTGCGTTGCGAGGTAGTCACGGACCTCGGTCGGCAGGTCGGTCGCCGGAGGGTCGAGATGATCCTCGTCGCGGAAGGACAGCACGTTCGGGCGTCCCCGGGAGAGCAACCGCACCGACCGATCGACGACGTCCATCTCATCGAGATCCAGGGCGAGGTAGTACACGCCATGCTCCAGGGAGTACGTCACGGGTCGGGCGCGACGGTGGCGGACGACACCTTCGAGCAGATGCGATCTCATGCCGCGACCTCGGTCGCAACTGCAGCGTCAACGAGAGCAGCCGCCTCGAACCCAGATCGGCATCCGTCCTCGTGGAACCCGTAGTAGAGGTGCGCCCCGGCGTGATACGTCCGGCGATGACCCTGCAGTCGAGCGATCCGGGCCTGTGCCCCCAGCGTCCGGAACGTGTACATCGGATCTGTCTCTTATACACATCTGACGCTGCCGACGACTAGTGCTCTGTGTAGATGTCGG
>JBKPMM010000126.1:0-5077 GCA_046732155.1 Chloroflexota bacterium
TGGCGTGACGGCGGAGATCGGCGCTGACGGCCAGCTTCTCGTCACGCGTGCCGGCGAGATCCTGTTGCGCGGTTCGGCCCCGACATGCGTCGGTTGGCGCGGCGACGAGACGCGAGCTGCGAGCGTCGACATCCGGTCCCACGCGGACGCCGTCGTCATCGAAGCCGTCGCCCCGGGGTGTGATCAGATCGAGCTCTCGATCGACCTCGCGAGCGGTCGGCACTGGTACGGCATGGGCGAGTTGCTCCACCAGCGCTGGCCGCTCGAGGAGGTCGCGCTGCAGCGATCCCCGTTCCTCACGTGGGACAACGGCATCTCCGGGGTCGCCAATGTCCTCGAACCCGTGTGGTTCGCCGCGACCGGGGTCGCGCTGTGGGTCGCGCCGGGCGACCCGGACGTCTCGACCGTCAGCCTGAACCAGCCGCCGGATGGCGCGACCGTTCCGACCTGGGAACCGGCACTCAGCGTCCACGCGCCGGCGGACGAGCGGCCGTTCGCGGTGGACGCGGTCGGTGGCGACGGTCTGTTGACGCTTCGATTCGTCGGTGACCGCCTTCGCGTCACGCTCCTCGTGGGCGGCAACGTCCGAGATGCCCACCGAGGGTTCGTCGCGCGGGCTGGTAAGCCCGCCTCGCCGCCACCGACAGGCTCGCTGACGCTCCCGATCTGGACGACATGGGCGCGCTTCAAGGAAGCGATCGACGAGGAGGCATGCCTGCGCTTCGCCGATGAGATCCAGGCCGCCGGCTTTCCGATCGGCACCCTCGAGATCGACGACAAGTGGCAGGTCGAGTACGGCGAGCTTGCCTTCGATCGGCAGCGGTTCCCGGACCCGCGCCGGATGATCGACGACATCCACTCGCGTGGGATCCAGGTCAACGCCTGGATCGTCCCGTTCATCGACCCAAAAGCGACGGTGGCGCAGGAAGCCGTCGCCGAGGGGTACGTCGTTCGACGGCCGAGCGGCGAGCCACACATCGTGACCTGGTGGCACGACCCGGCCCACCTCATCGACATCAGCGACCCTCGGGCGGAGGCGTGGTTCGCCGATCGCCTCGAGCGGCTCCAGCGCGAAACAGGACTCGATGGTTTCAAGTTCGACGCGGGCGAGGCGTGCTATCTCCCCGCGGATGCCGTCACGACCGGGGACCTCGCTCCGAATGACTACTCGCACAAGTACGCGGAGTTCGTGAGCCGTCGCTTCCCCGGAAGCGACGTCCGGACGGCATGGCGGAATCAGCGCGGAACGTTCCTCCTGCGCGAGTGGGACAAGCACAGTGAGTGGGGGCTCGGGAACGGCCTGCAGTCGGTGCTGACGCAGGCGCTGACGTTCGGCCTCATCGGGTATCCCTTCGTCCTGCCCGACATGATCGGCGGCAACGAGTACGGCGGCCAGCACGCGGACGACGAGCTGCTCGTTCGATGGGCGCAGGTCAACGCGCTCCTGCCGCAGATGCAGTTCTCTGTCGCGCCATGGGAACGCGGGCAGGACGTGACACGGCTTACGCGTGATGCAGCCGAGCTGCATATCGGCTTCGCTCCCGAGATCGAACGGCTCGCTGAAGAGGCAGTCGCCACGGGAGCGCCGATCGTCCGACCGCTTCTTTACGAGTTCCCCGACGACCGGCAGACCGAGACGATCTGGGACGAGTTCATGCTCGGCGACCGGTGGCTGGTGGCGCCCGCGGTCGAACCCGCTGCCCGCGCGCGCGACGTGTATCTCCCGTCCGGGAGATGGCGCGACGACACAGGGGTCGTTCGCGACGGCGGGCGATGGGTGCGCGACGTTGCGGCCCCCCTGGACCGCCTGCCGTACTTCGAACGGCTGGGTCTCGCAGGATGATCGAGCCTGCCGAGCTCGCCGACCGCCTCAGCGACATCGAGCCGAGGGCAGCCGCCGATCCCGGATCGATGGTCGTGGTCCACGCACCGGGCCGCGTCAACCTCATCGGTGAGCACACCGACTACAACGAGGGCTTCGTGCTGCCGATCGCCATCGATCGCGGGATCACGATCGCGTTCGTGCCGACCGGCGACCGACGCGTGACATTGACGCTCGCGGAGACGGGCGAGACGGCGTCCTTCCAGCTTGACGACATCGGGCCGCGCCGAGGTCACTGGAGCGACTACGTCGCCGGCACGGCGTGGGCGATGGCCGAGGCGGCACTCGGGACGCACGGGTTCCGAGGCGTCGTCGGCTCCGACCTCCCGCAAGGTGCCGGGCTGTCGAGCTCGGCGGCACTCGAGCTAGCCGCGGCCCTGGCTCTATCCGGTGGTACGGCGCCGACCTCGAATCTGATGCCGCTTGCCCGCATCGCGCAGCGAGCCGAAAACGGGTACGTCGGGGTGCAGTCGGGCCTGATGGACCCCTTCGCCTCGGCGCATGGCCAGTCAGCAGCAGCACTCCTCCTCGACTGTCGGTCGCTCGAGTACCGCCCCGTGTCCCTGGGTCTTGATGACGTCGCGTTCGTCGTCGCCGACTCCGGCTCCCCGCGCCGACTGGATGGCACGGCCTACAACGAGCGTCGCGCGCAATGCGAGGCCGCGGTCGCAGCGATCGCCCGGACGTACACGGGTGTCCGGAGCCTCCGCGACGTCACGCCGGCGATGCTCGAGGACTGCGCCGGCGGACTCGAGCCCGCCCTTGCGCGGCGAGCGAAGCATGTCGTCGAAGAGGACGCTCGCGTCCTCGAGGCGGCAGCGGCCTTGGAGGCACGCCAGCACGCGCGGGTCGGCGAGCTGTTCCTGGAGTGTCACACGTCACTCCGCGACCTCTACGAGGTGAGCAGCCCCGAGCTCGACGCGCTCGTCGACACGGCGATGGGCGTCGACGGGGTGTTCGGCGCGCGGCTGACCGGGGCTGGGTTCGGCGGGTGTACGGTCAATCTCGTGCGACGGGACGCCATCGACCGACTGTCAGAGGCGATCTCGACGGATTACGCGCCACAGACGGGGCTCGTCCCTCGCGTGTTCGAAGTGACGCCGGCGGCGGGCGCGAGGCGGCTCGATGGCTGGCACTGATCCGACGCTTCTGTTCGCCGAGCCCCACCGGCGCTGGGATCCGCTGCGGGACGAGTGGGTGCTCGTTTCGCCCGGCCGCGACGCCCGCCCATGGCAGGGAAGCGTAGAGCGACCCAGTGCCACGGATCGTCCGGCTTACGACGCCGGCTGCTACCTGTGCCCCGGAAACGTCCGGGCGAACGGCGAGCGCAACCCCGCGTACACGGACACGTTCGTCTTCACCAACGACTTTGCTGCTCTCAGCCCCTCGACGTCCGAGGCGGCGTGGCAGGACGGCGACGGTCTCCTTCACGCGATCGGCGAGCACGGCACCGCGCGCGTCGTGTGCTTCTCGCCGCGGCACGACCTGTCCCTCGGAGACATGGAGACGGCGGCCGTCCGGCGGGTGATCGATGTCTGGGCCGAGCAGACCGCCGAGCTCGGGCGGACGTCGCGGTGGGTCCAGGTCTTCGAGAACCGCGGCGAGGCGATGGGCGCTTCGAACCCGCATCCGCACGGTCAGATCTGGGCCGGATCCGCCCTCCCCGGCGAGCCGGCGAAGGAGGATGCGAGCCAGCGTGCGCACCACGACCGCACCGGGCGCCGGCTGCTCCTCGACATCGCGGCGATCGAAGCCGACGGCCCCCGCGTCGTCACCGCCTCGTCGTCGTGGCTTGTCGTGGTCCCGTTCTGGGCGGTCTGGCCGTTCGAGACGTTGATCGTGGCGCGCGAACCCGCCCCGCGCCTGACGGATCTGAGCGACGCGGCGCGTGACGACCTCGCCGCCATCCTGGCGGACCTCGTCCGCCGCTACGACGCGTTGTTCGGAGTGCCGTTCCCGTATTCGATGGGCTGGCATGGGGCGCCCTTCGGGGCAGATGCCACGACCGACTCGTGGCAGCTCCATGCTCACGTCTACCCGCCGTTGCTGCGCTCCGCGACCGTGCGCAAGTTCATGGTCGGCTACGAGCTGCTCGCGGAGCCGCAGCGCGACCTGTTGCCCGAGGAGGCAGCCGAGCGGCTGCGGGCGATCCGGCTCTAGGCGCGGAGAAGCCGGCGCCATCCGGCGCCGGCCTTCCGCCCACCCCACGGGATCATTCAGCGTTGATCGATCGTCACGGTCCGGACGACCGCGTTGTCTCCGGTATGGAGGGGATCGCTGATGCGCAGCTCGGCGGTCACGCGGCCGTCGCGCACGGGCATCAGCAGGACCCCCGCGAACCGACCGGAGTAGACCGGGATGTCGGCACTCGTCAGCGGCTCTCCTCGCGCGATCAACTCGACGTGGACCGACGAGACCTTCGGTCCATGTGGTCGGCCGTACGCAAGACCCGCGACCGGGATCGACGCCGTCGTCAGATACGCGTCATCGGCAGGGAACTCGACCGCGAGCGAACGACCGGTGGACGTCGGTCGGGCGCCGGAAGTCACGGCCGGTGCGACCGGTGCTGCCGCTTCGCCGGACGTCCCCGATGTCGTCATGGCAACGACCCGCTCGAGGCCCCAGCCCGACCATGCGCCGACCGCGGCGCCGACCAGCAGCGCGCTGATCGCGACGCGTCGCGCCGGATCCGCGAAAGCGCCCGTCGTCGATGGGTTGCTGCGCCCAACGTGAGAGGTAAGTCCCTGTGTCTGCATCGTCGTGCTCCTTCCTTCCGTATCGGTGGTGGAAGCAGCCTCGGCCGATGCGCTCAGCGATTCATGGGGGAGTCGCCCCATCTTCACGATCGGGACGCCGCGACGCCTCGCCGACGCGAGCGGCAAGTTCCGTTCGTGAGTGGAGACCGAGCTTGGAGAGGGCATTCGACACATGGTGTTCGACGGTCTTGGGCGATAGGAACAGGCGCGTCGCGATCTCCGCATTGGTCGCGCCGGCGGCGACGAAGCCGGCGACCTCGCGTTCGCGCGCCGAGAGCGCACCGAGCGCATCTGACCTGTCGATCGACCGACCCCGACGCCAAGTCCGCTCGCCGAGCGCCCGGAGGCTCTGCTCGGCGACACGCTGGATGGTGGTCGCTCCCGAGCCTTGCGCACGTGCAGCGGCGCGCCGATACGCCGTGGCTGCACCCGCGCGATC
>JBKPMM010000127.1:0-8750 GCA_046732155.1 Chloroflexota bacterium
GCTGCGCGGTCACGATGCCGCCGACGACGACGCGCTGACCGTCGAGTGTCTCGTCGCGCAGGTCACCCGAGTAGGCGTTCACGAACCGCCCGACCTGCTCGGCGACCTCGCCCATCGGATGTTCGGACAGGTACAGCCCGAGCAGCTCCTTCTCCCAGCGAAGACGCTCGCGGACCGGGACCTCGGTCGCAGAAGGGAGCGGCCGCTCGAACGCGATGGCGTCTGCCGTCCCCATGTCGAAGAGGGAGGTCTGCCCGGTGATCCGGTCGCGCTGCGTCGCCTGCGCAGCCCCGATCGCATCGTCGAGGCCGAGCAGGAGCTGGGCGGGGTGCCCGAACGCGTTGAGCGCCCCGACCTTGATCAGCGCCTCGAGGACCTTACGGTTGGCCAGGCGAAGGTCGATCCTCGTGCAGAAGTCCGTCAACGAACGGAACTCGCCGCCCTCCTCGCGCGCCGCGATGATCGATTCGATCGCGCCCTGCCCGACGTTCTTGACCGCGAGCAAGCCGAACCGGATCGCGTCGCCCTCGACGGTGAACTCGAGATGGCTCGCGTGCACGTCCGGAGGCCGGACCTCGATGCCCATCCGGCGACACTCGGCGACCGCGGCGGCCACCTTCTCCTCGTTCGCGCGGAACGCGGTGAGGACGGCCGCCATGTAGTCGACCGTGTGGTTCGCCTTCATGAACGCGGTCTGGTACGCGATCAATCCGTAGCAGGTCGCGTGGGCCTTATTGAACCCGTACCGCTCGAACGGCTCGAAGGCGGTGAAGACCGCGTCGATGACACCGGGATCGACGCCACGCTCCGCGGCCTGGGTGACGAACTTCTCCTTCTGCGCGCGCAGGACGCTCGATTTCTTCTTGCGGATGGCGTAGCCGAGCGTGTCCGCCTCGGGGCCAGTGAACCCGCCGAGCGCCATCGCCGCGGCCATGATGTCCTCCTGGTACACGAAGATCCCGTAGGTCTTCTCCAGGTACGGCTCGAGCAGCGGGTGCAGGTACGTCACGGCTTCCTGGCCGTGCTTGCGCCGGATATAGGCCGGGATGTTGTCCATCGGGCCAGGGCGGTAGAGCGCGACCATGGCGGCGAGGTCGTAGACCGACGTCGGCCGCAGCTCACGGATGTAGCGACGCATGCCGGCCGACTCGAGCTGGAAGATGCCGGTCGTCTCACCGGACGCCAGCAGCTCGAAGGTGCGCGTGTCGTCGAGCGGGATGCGGTCGAGGTCGATCTCGACGCCCCGGTTCTCGCGGACGAGGTCGACCGCCTGGCGCAGGATCGTCAGGTTCGACAGGCCCAGGAAGTCGAACTTGAGCAGACCGAGCGCCTCGATCGCGTGCATCTCGTACTGCGTCATGAGCGAGTCGGAGTTCGTCGCCCGCTGGAGCGGCATCAGCTCGGTCAGCGGCTCGCGGCTGATGACGACGCCTGCGGCGTGGGTGGACGCGTTTCGGGCGACGCCCTCGAGATGGCGGGCGAAGTCGGTGATGCGCTTGACCGCCGGGTCGGCGTCGACCTGCTCGCGAAGCGCCGGACTGATCTGAAGGGCCTCGTCGAGCTTGATGCCGAGCTGGTTCGGGACGGCCTTGGCGATCCGATCGACCTCGCCGTAACTGTGGCCGAGCACTCGACCCACGTCGCGGATCGCCGCACGCGCGAGCATCGTGCCGAACGTGATGATCTGGGCGACGTGGTCCTGGCCGTACTTGCGCCCCACATAGGCGATGACCTCGTCGCGCCGACCGTCCTCGAAGTCGACGTCGATGTCCGGCATCGTCACGCGGTCGGGATTGAGGAATCGCTCGAACGGCAACTGGTAGAGGATCGGGTCGACCGGGGTGATCCCGAGGGTGTACGTGACGATGCTGCCTGGTGCGGACCCGCGGCACGTCGTCTGGATGCCCTGTTCGCGGGCGAAGCGGATGAAGTCGGCGACGATCAGGAAGTAGCCAGCGTAGCCCATCGAGATGATCACGCCGAGCTCGTAGTCGAGCCGCTGCTGGAGCTCCGGCGTGACCGTTCCGTACCGGCGTTCGAGACCGGCCTGGCACTCCTTGCGGAGCCACGACTCGACGGTTTCGCCATCGGGTACCGGGAAATGGGGGATGCGCAGCTGTCCGAGCGGCAGCTCGACGTCGGTCATCTCAGCGATCCGGCGGCTGTTGAGGACGGCCTCGCGCTGCTCGGGGAACAGCGCCGCCATCTGCGTGGCGGACTTCACGTAGAACTCGTGGGTCTCGAACTTGAGCCGGCCGGGCGTATCGAGGTTGTTCCCGGTGCCGACGCACAGCAGCACGTCGTGGGCGTCCGACTGGTCGGCACGGACGTAGTGCAGGTCGTTGGTCGCGACGAGCGGAAGGCCGGTCTCGCCCGCGAGACGGAGCAGCTGACCGTTGAGCCGGGTCTGCTCGGCGAGCCCGTGATCCTGTAGCTCGAGGAAGAACCGATCCTTCCCGAAGATCTCGCCGTACTGGCCGGCGACGCTGCGCGCGAGTTCCCAGTCCTCGACCTCCAGCGCCTTCGCCACCTCGCCGCCGAGACAGGCGCTCAATCCGATGAGGCCCTCGCTGTAGCGGGCGAGATGGTCGTGATCGATGCGCGGCTTGTAGTAATAGCCGTCCACGTGCGCATCGGTGACGAGCCGGCAGAGGTTCTGGTACCCGGCGTAGTCCTGGGCGAGCAGGATCAGGTGGAAGGGCTGGCTATCGGCCTTCCCTTCCTTGGAGGTCATCGACCGCGGCGCGACGTAGGTCTCGACGCCGATGATCGGCTTGATCCCCTTGTTGCGAGCGGCCTGGTAGAAGGCGACCGCTCCGTACAGGGCACCGTGGTCCGTCAGCGCCATCGCGTCCATCCCCTGCGCCGCGGCGGCGTCCACGAGTTCGGTGATCCGCCCGAGACCGTCGAGCAGGCTGAACTCCGAGTGGACGTGGAGGTGGACGAAATCGTTGGGCGCGACGGTCACGGGGTCCAATGGTAGCCGGGCGGGTCAGGCCCGGCTTCGGGTACCTCGCCCGACGATGTCACGCGATGCGGTCGGCCACCGGACAGGAGAACGTGTAACGCGCGTCGACCGCGAGCGTGCCGGTCGCGCCATCCCTCGGGATGAACGCGTACGACGAGCCCGGAACGGCCGCCGCGAGGACGATCGCGCCGCTAGACGCGACCGCGTTCGGCATGGCGCCGCTCCCGACCAGGACGTCGTCGATGGTCAGGTCGACGGCGGTGCTGTTCGTGGCGCCGAACCGCGTCCGGTCAGCGGCCGTCGTCCACGTCCCGTTGGTCATCCGGGCGAACGGTGCGCCGAATGTGCCGCCATCCGGAGCCAGGAACGCCTCGAGGACTGCGTCGGTACCGGTTCCGCGGCTTTGATGCAGGCCGATCAGGTAGGTGTTGCCCACGACCATGGCGGCGGACTCCACGCCGACGTTCGTCGACGCGTTGCGCAGGCGCAGTCGTCCGGCCGAGCTCAGCGTGAGGTTCCCGACGGTCGTCCCGGCATTCGACAGGAACAGGATCCGCGGCGAACCGACCGGTAGTGCCACGAGGCGCATCCGCATCGTCAGGAACGTGTCCGCGGTCGCCGGGAACGACTCCTGGAGGTAGCCGGTCGTGTTCGCGAAACGCGCCGACGCCGTGCCGTGGATCGGGCTCGCGGTGTCGAGCGTCACGACGCCCGTCGCGGAATCCACGCCGGTCGTCGGGTCGAGCAGGCCGCCCTCGAACGTGATCTGCCGTACGGTGGTGCCACCGCCCGGCGGCGGCGTGGGCGTCGGTGCCGGCGTCCCCGTCGGTGTGGGCGTCCCGGTGGGGGCCGGTGTCGGCGTGGCAGTGGGCGCGGGTGTCGGCGTCGCCGTCGGTGTGGGCGTCCCGGTGGGGGCCGGTGTCGGCGTGGCAGTGGGCGCGGGTGTCGGTGTCGCAGTCGGCGTGGGCGTCGGGGTCGCTCCACCGCCGACGTCGACGATGAGCTGGGGTGGATTCGCGCCTTCCCGGCTCGAGTAATAGACGCTGTTCGACCCGTTCGGCATCAGGGTGAAGTCGATGCTGCCGTCGGCGGTGATCGTGCCCGCGGGGAGCGCCAGGTCGACCGTCTGGCCGACCGTCACGGCACCGACCGTGTAGAGCGGCGCGCCCGTCGCCGGCGGCGCGTTGTTGTACGTGAGGCCCGTCTCGGTCCAGGTGCTTCCTGTCCGATAGAGGATCCCGCCGAGTGGACCGGCGTCGGTGACGCGGACGCGGAGCTTGGCGCCCGTGACCGCACGTCCGGCCAGCCCGGACACAGCGAACCTGAGATAGCTCGACTGCGTCGTCCCGTTCGAGGGCGTGCCGAGACGAAGCCTGATCTCGGTGTCCTTGCCGTAGTTCTTCGTGGGACTCGTCGATTTCACGGTCGAGTCGGCGGTCGCGGCGAACGTGAGGGTCGTGCCCGTCGATGACGTCCGGGCGAGGTTGAAGTCGACCGTCGCATAGCTGCCGCCATTGATGACCGCGGTCCCCGTCGACGAGACGTAGCCAGTCGCCGAAGCCGTGACCTGATACGTGCCGGGCGGCAAGTCGATGCGGTAGCGACCGAGGGAATCGGTGGTGGCGGTCTGGCCGGTGTCCACCGAGATCGTCGCGCCCGGCAGGACCGCCGTCGAGACGGCGTCGCGCACCTCGCCGTTGACCCACGTGGAGGTCGGAGCGAGCTGGACGTTCAGCGTCGTCACGGAGCCCGCCGTGACGGTCACCGTGCGATCCGCACTCGTGAAACCAGTGGCAGCGAACGTAAGGTCCGCCGAACCAGCCGGCAGCCCGTTCACCGCGTAGTGACCGGTGTTGTCGGTAACGGTGACGCCGCCGGGATAGCCGACGGTCACCCCGGCCAGCGCCGCGCCGTTCTGACTGTTCGACACGGTCCCTGCGATGTCGCCGGGTCGCGACATGACGACGTTGAGGCTGGTCGTCTGCCCGCCGGTGACCATGGCGGACCTCACCTCGGTCGCATAGCCGCTCGCGGAGATCGTGACCTGCGCCTCGCCCGCGGCCACGTTCGTCAGCGTGTAACCGCCGGTCGCGTTCGTCGTGGTCGACCGGCCGCCACTCGACACAGTCGCTCCGCTGATCCCCGCCGACGTGACGCTGTCGGTCACCGAGCCCGAGAGCGAGCCTGGCTGGATGTTCGCCGAGGACCCGATCCGGATCCACGACGCGACCGAGGGCACGCCGGCCGAGTTCTTCACGATGAGCATGTAGTCGCCTGGGGGGGCCATCCCGCCCGATGCCGGTGCGGTCGCGGTGATCGTGGTGGCGGACCGGTTGAACGTGAGCGGGACATAGCGCTGGTTCATGTCGATCGCGTGAGTGGAGCCCGAGGGGCGCATCAGGACCACGGATACGAGGTCGGCAGCGTCGGGACTGGTGAACGTGAAGGTCGAGCCCCAGGCCGCCGTCCCCGGCGATCCGGAGATCGTCGGTCGGGCACCCTTGAACAGGTACGGCGGTGAGTAGATCTGGCTGCGCAGTCGGCCGGCTGCCTCACCTCCACCGACGACGACCCGCCCGTCCGGCAGGAGCACCGCCGAGGAGTGGTACATGCGTGCCTCGGCCATCGACGACCCGGTCGTCCACTTCTCGGTGTCAGGGTCCCAGATCTCGGTGGCGAGCACCGCCGTGGATTCGTTATCGGCGGATGCTGTGCCGCCGATCGCCAGGACCTTCCCGTCGGGGAGGATGATCATGTTCATCCGGCGACGGGCATACGCCATCGGGTCGATCTCGCGCCACGCGGGCGTGGCCGCATTCATGTCGATCACGGCGGCACGTGCGATCGCGGGGTCGCCACCGCCGGCGCGGAGGATCTTGCCGGGCCGATACATGGCCTGCGACTCGGAGTACCCGCTCGTCGCCCACAACCCCGTAGGACCGGGCGTCCAGCTGCCCGTGCCGGACGGGTTCAGGATCGCGGTGTCCGTCTTAGATCCCGCTTCATATGGCTTGCCGTTCGGCAGGACGAACATGAACGGGTACAGGCCCTGGTCTCGATAGGCGGTGGTCAGACGCCGCCATGTATTGGCCACTGGGTCATAGACCTCGGGGATCGTCGACCGCGTGCCATCCGGCGCATCGCCGGACGATGCGAGGACCTCCCCGTTAGCGAGGGTCGTGGCCGTGGCGTACCAGCGCAGGTCGGTCATGTCGGCGCCACGTGTCCACGTTTGCGCGATCGGGTCGAAGAGCGAGGTGATGTTATGGCCGTTGTGCGGGGAGCCAACCTGGCCGCCGACGACGATGACGCGTCCATCCGCGAGGGTCGCCTGGCCGGCGCAGTGAAGGTCAGCGAACGTCGCGGGGGCGAGCGTGAACGTACCGGTCGTCGGGTCCCAGACCCGGGCGTTGTCCCCGGTCGACCAGACAAGGACCTTGCCGGTCGACAGCTGGATCATGTGCTTGGCCTGGACGCCCCAATCGAGGAGCGGGCCCCACTCGCCGCTGTCCGAGGGTGCGTCGGCCAGGGTCTCCTGCGCCGTGGGTGGCGCGCCGAGCGCGGTGAGTGGGGTCGTCGCGTCGTCGGCGACCGTCGTCGATCCGCCGCTCGCGACGGTCACGACGGGCGCCCACAGGGAGCTTGCGAGCAGCACGGCCATGGCGGCCGCGGCGCGCGCGCCGACGCGGCGATGGGTCATGGTGTGACGGTTCCCCCCTCACGACTGCATCAGAGCACCCTGCTCCGCCCCTCAGTCGCCCGCATCGTACCTGTGGATGTCAACGCGCGATCACCGATCCACCAAAACGTTGACGAGCGGCAACGGAAAACCGCCTAGACCACCTCGGCGCCGAGCAGCCGCGAAACGACTGGCGCTATCCGCTCGACCCACTTGCGGTATTGCGCGCCGCTCGGGTGGAGCCCGTCGCGTGCGACGAGGCTCCGATCGGTGGCGGCCGCCGCCGACAGATCGAAGATGTCGACGAATGCGACACCACGATCGGCACACACCCTCGCCATGATCGCGTTCGACTCGACGATCGCCGAACGCTTCCGGTCCGGGTCGCCGTAGTCGCCGCCGGCCGGCGTGACCGTGTAGTCGGGGATCGACACGACGACGATACGGTCCGCGGAGACCGCGGCGAGCAGGACATCGAATATCTCGACGACATTCGCCTCGTATGTCGCCGCGGGGATCGACTGGACGACGTCGTTCACCCCGATGAGGAGCGTCAAGAACTCCGGCGCAAGCCCGGGCAGCTCGGGAAGCTCGTCGCGGATGAGATCCGCGGTCGTGTGCCCGTCGACCCCGAGGTTCGCGATGAGCTCGAGGCGAGGTTCGACGCGAACCAGCTGATCCGGAAAACGCTCCCCGCGCTCGACCGACGTGCCTATCGTGTACGAGTCGCCGAGTGCGACGTAGCGCATGGCCGCTATGGGAGCGACGCGAAGGCGTCCAGCAGCACCGACTCGAAGCGCCCGCGCTCGATCCGGACGCCGACCTCCGCGTTCGGCGTCAGGCCGAACCGCTTGAGGCGGTACGGCAACCCGTCGCAGACCGTCCGGCCGCGCGCGGGCCCATCGGTCGTGTCGACGACGACGTAGTAGGGCGCGACGTCGACGAGATCAGTGATAGCGAAGTGCGCGACTGCCACGGCGTCGTGGATCGCCGCGGTCGTCCGGCCTCCCCACTCCATGTTCCGGTCGAGGGCGAAGTCCGTGAGTTCGGCGGCGATCCGTCCCGATGTCGTCCCAGTGCCGCGGAGGGCTTCGGCCGCGCTTCGGTCCAGGAGAGCCTGATGCGTCACATCGAGGCCCATCATCGTGATCGGGACCCCCGATCGGAACACGACATCGGCCGCCTCGGGGTCGGCGTAGATATTGAACTCTGCCGAGGCCGTCGAGTTCCCCTCACCGATCGAGCCGCCCATGATCGACAGATGGGCGATCCGATCGGCGAGCTCCGGATAGAGCTTCAGCAGCAGCGCGATGTTGGTGAGCGGACCGATCGGCGCGATCGCGACTGGTTCGGGATGCTCACGGAGGAGCCGCGCCATGAGCTCGACACCGTGCTCGGGGACGGCCCGAGCCGTCGCCGGCGGCAGCTCCGTCGAACCGATACCCGCCTCACCGTGCACCTCGGTCGCCCGGACGACCTTGCCGACGAGCGGACCCGCGGCGCCCTCCGCGACCGGGATGTCGTCCCGGCCGTAGGCATGCAGCAGCCGCAGCGCATTCTCGGTGCAGTGCCGGACGTCCGCGTTGCCACCGACCGTCGTGACCGCCAGGACGTCGAGCTCCGGGCGAGCCAGCGCGAGACCGATCGCGAGTGCGTCGTCCAGGCCCGGGTCGCTGTCGATGATCAACGGCAGCGGGTGCTCGATCGTTCCGACCGGCGCGCTTCGGGGGGTCGCCTGCGCTTCGTAGAAGGTCGGTAGGGCGGCTGCCCGTCCCGACCTCTCGGGATACCCTGCGCTCGCGGGGTCAGCCTTGGTCGTACGGCTGACCCGCCGCGGCCGGCCCACGCACCCGCCCGACCACGCCGGCGACGACGATGATCGTGACGATGTACGGGACGCTGTTCAGCAACTGCGGTGGTACGTCGACGCCGAGGATCGACAGCAGCGCCTGGATCGCGTCGGAGAAGCCGAACACGAGCGCCGCTCCGAAGGCATAGATCGGATGCCAGGCGCCGAAGATGACCGCCGCGAGGGCGATGAAACCTCGACCTGCGCTCATGTTCATCTGGAAGCTCCCGGCGGTGGAGAGGCTCAGATATGAG